>NZ_CAJNKE010000200.1 GCF_905232215.1 Burkholderia sp. LMG 13014 | reverse complement strand
GGCCCGCTCGTCGACGCGGTGCTCGCGAAATTCGGCAGCGACGTGAAGCAATGTGCGACCGACGTCGAAGACGAAATGTCCGCCAGCGATCGCAGGAAGGCGTCGTCCGCCTTCGCGATCTCCGCCGACGAGGCGCTCGTCTCGATTCCGTGCCAGACCAGCAGCCTGTATAACCACACCGACCTGTGGTATCGCGTGCGACGCGCGGCACCGTTCACGCCGACGGCGATGAATTTCGGCGAGAACGCGAATGCGGGACTCGATTCGGCGTCGTTCGCGAACGAACTGACCGACGCCGGCTACGCCACGATCGGCGCGATTCTGTCGAGCAAGGTCAGGCTGCGCAGTGCCGGCGATTGCGGCTCGACCGCAACGTGGATCTTCGACGGCCGGCACTTCATGCTCAGCGATATCGCCACGCACGGCACCTGCAACGGCCTGTACGACGATCAGTGGCCACGCCTGTATCGACGGGTCGACGCGGCAGCCAGCCCGCGCTGACGCACCCCGTTACGCGCCGACGATCGAGATCGAGAACCCGTCCCAGCCCTTCTGCCCGACCGTCTGCACGGCCGTGGTCGTGACGTTCGGGGCGGCCACGAGACGCGCGAACCCGTCGCGCACGCCGACCACGTCGGGCTCGCGATTGTCCGGATCGGCCACGCGCCCGCCGCGCACGACGTTGTCGACGACGATCACCGTGCCCGGCCGCGACAGCTTGAGCGCCGCGTCGAGATAGACCGGGTTGTTGTCCTTGTCCGCATCGATGAAGATGAAATCGAACGGCGCGCCACCCGCGTCGACGAGCCGCGCGAGGCTGTCCTTCGCGCTGCCGACCACCACCGTCACGGCCTCCGCGAACCCGGCACGCGCGATGTTCTGCGTCGCGACCTTCGCGTGTTCAGGGTTCAGTTCGAGCGTCACGAGCGTGCCGCCCGGCGGCAACGCGCGCGCGAGCCAGATCGTGCTGTAGCCGCCGAGCGTGCCGACCTCGAGGATCCGGCGCGCGCCGCGGATCGTCGCGAGCACCTGCAGCAGTTTGCCCTGGTTCGGCGCGACGTTGATCGCGGGCAGCCCGGCCGCGTCGCTCGCCGCCAGCGCGGCGTCGAGTGCGTCGTCGGACGGCACGAGCGTCGCGGAGAAATACGCATCCACCTGGTTCCAATGATCCTGGTTCATCGTGTACCCCTTGTTTGCGGAACACGCATTTTATGCGGCACCCGGCCATAAGCAACCAACCATTCGTTCTAAGAGCCGTCGCGCGCGTGCTCCTATAATCGCTCGACCACCACAACAACAGAAGGAGCACCCATGACCGATCAGGCCGCATCGAACTGGCGCCTCGAAACCATCGCCGTGCACGGCGGTTATCGTCCCGACCCGACCACGCGCGCAGTCGCCGTACCGATCTACCAGACCGTTGCGTACGCATTCGACGACACGCAGCACGGCGCCGACCTGTTCGACCTGAAGGTCCAGGGCAACATCTACACGCGGATCATGAACCCGACGACGGACGTGCTCGAGCAGCGGATCGCCGCACTCGAGGGCGGCATCGGCGCGCTCGCGCTCGCATCGGGGCAATCGGCCGTCACGTATGCGATCCAGACGATCGCGGAAGCCGGTGACAACATCGTGTCCGCGAGTTCGCTGTACGGCGGCACCTACAACCTGTTCGCGCATACGCTGCCGCAATACGGGATCACGACGCGCTTCGCCGATCCGCGCGACCCCGCGTCGTTCGAACCGCTGATCGACGCGCGCACGAAGGCGATCTTCGCGGAATCGGTCGGCAACCCGCTCGGCAACGTCACCGACATCGCCGCGCTCGCGGAAGTCGCGCATCGTCACGGGATTCCGCTGATCGTCGACAACACGGTGCCGTCGCCGTACCTGCTGCGCCCGATCGAGCACGGCGCGGATATCGTCGTGCACTCGCTGACGAAGTATCTCGGCGGGCACGGCACGAGCCTCGGCGGCGCGATCGTCGATTCGGGCAAGTTCCCGTGGGCCGAGCATGCGGACCGCTTCAAGCGGCTGAACGAGCCCGACGTCAGCTATCACGGCGTCGTCTACACGGAAGCGTTCGGGCCGGCCGCCTATATCGGCCGCGCGCGCGTGGTACCGCTGCGCAACATGGGCGCGGCGATCTCGCCGTTCAATGCCTTCCAGATCCTGCAGGGCATCGAAACACTGGCGCTGCGCGTCGAGCGGATCAGCGACAACGCGCTGAAGATCGCGCAGCATCTCGCGCGCCACGAAAACGTCGAATGGGTGAACTATGCGGGCCTGCCCGATCACCCCGACCATCCGCTCGTCGCGCGTTACCTGTCGGGCCGTGCGCCGGGCATCCTGACGTTCGGCGTGAAGGGCGGCCGCGACGGCGGCGCGAAGTTCCAGGACGCGCTGAAGCTGTTCACGCGGCTCGTCAACATCGGCGACACGAAATCGCTCGCGACGCACCCGGCATCGACGACGCACCGGCAACTGACGCCGGCCGAACTCGCGAAGGCCGGCGTGAAGGAGGAAACGGTGCGGCTGTCGATCGGCATCGAGCATATCGACGACCTGCTCGCCGATCTCGACCAGGCGCTCGCGCAGCTTTGAGCGGCACGGGCGCGCCGGCTTGCCGGTGCGCCCGGCATCGAATGGGTTGACCTTGAAGCGGCTTCAAGGTGTTCAATCCCCGGTTGAAGCCGGGGCACCGCCCGGCGTGTACGCACCGTACCAGGCAGCGGGGCAGCCAGACGTCGGCCCCGCTGCGGTACGCCAACCGTCCGAGAGGCCTCATGACACCGACCGCGAAGCTTGCGCTGCTCACGTTACCGCCCGTGCTGGCGGCCTGTTTCGGGGCCATCGCGGCCGCATGGCGCGCGCCCGGCCCGAAAACGTCGAGCGTCATCCAGCATTTCACCGGCGGTATCGTGTTCGCGGCGGCGGCGCTCGAACTGCTGCCGCAGGATCGCGCGCATGCGCTGTTTCCGGTCGTCGTCGGCTTCGTGCTCGGTATCGCGCTGATGCTCGCGATCCGTGCGCTGTCCGGCGCGATCGAGACGCGCTTCGAGGCCGCGCAGTTGCCCGTGAGCCTGATCATCGTCACCGCGATCGATCTCGTCGTCGACGGCCTCGTGCTCGGCATCGCGTTCTCCGCGAGCGACGAAAGCGGCATCATCCTGACCATCGCGCTGACGCTCGAGGTGCTGTTCCTCGCGCTGTCGGTCAGCGCGGCGCTTGCGGCCGCCGGCATCGGCCGCCTGCTGTCGATCGTCGTACCGGTCGGGCTCGCGGCGCTGCTGAGCCTCGCGGCCGTGGCCGGTAACGCGGCGTTCGCCGGACTACCGCCCAATCTCTATGCGGCGCTGCTCGGGCTGGGCACCGTCGCACTGCTGTACCTCGTCACCGAAGAACTGCTGGTCGAAGCGCACGAAGTACCCGAAACGCCGTTCGCGACGGCCGCGTTCTTCATCGGCTTCATCGTGTTCTTCCTGATCGAAGGATCGGTGAAGGCCGGATAAGCCGGACGCGGCGGCACGGCGGCTACCACGTCGTCGCGCCCGTCGGATACGGTTCGACGATGCGCGTGCCGTTGACGGGCGTCACGCCTTCGTTGCGCAACGCGGCCCACAAGTCGATCGCATGTTCGCGCGACTTGCGGCTGCCGTCGTCGGTCAACACGTTCAGCGCGATCACGTCGTCGCCTGTCGTCAGTTGCAGCTGCTCTTTCAGCTTGCGTGACTGATGCGACGCGGTGCGGATGTCGCCGAGCAGGATCCGCTTCTCCGCGACGGTCGATCCGCCGCCGGCATCGGCCGGCACGAACGTCAGCCGGCCGTTGCCGACCTCGCATTGCCCGCGCGTGAACGTCGCGCTCCACTCGCCGGCCGGCACGGCCGCGAACTCGCAGCGCATCCGCTCGTTCGCACGCCGGCCGACGTCATGCGCCGACGCGTGAGACAACGCACGTTCCGGCCAGCCGGCCGCCATCGCGGCCGTCGACATCAGGCACGCCGCAAGCACGATTCCTTTCGCAAATTTGCGCATGGCACGCTCCTCTTCCGTGGGGTGTGGCCGGCAGGCACTCCGCCGGTCGGCCGCGAATGAACGATCAACGAACCGCAATACGGTTGTCGTGCGCATCGACCTGCGGTGCCGTCTCGCCGCGGTGCACCGTCGCGCGATGGATTTCCTGGTTGCGCGCGACGGTGGCCGGGCTCGTCGGGTAGTCGTGATTCGGGCTCGGGATCACGCCGTCGTGGCGCGCCCGCACCAGTTCCTGAAGGACTTCCTGCCGGGTCTTCTGCGGTGCGGCCACCGCTTGCGAGAGGGCCGCCATCGACAGTGCGGCAGCGGCGGCGACGATCATCGATCGCGGAATCTTCATGTTGTTTGCTCCTTGCTGTGAATCCGTGACAGGAGCCTTCACTTTGATCCAGCGGCGGTGCGGAATCGTGATTGCCGCATGACGGTTTCGTCACTGCTCCAGCATCATTTGCATCGCATTCCGAATGAACAATCTTCGCCGGCTGATGCACCCATGACGCGGCGATGACATTTTTCTCATTTGTCCCTCACCTTCACGATCCGAACGCTTTCCAGAATCGGCAGCGCGATCGCGGTATTCCCCACCCGCCTGCCACGCACGCGGTACCGGAATAGCACGATGCACAAAACGATCATCTTGAACTTCAGGGACACACCATGAAAACTCCAGTTCGGCTCGTCATGATGTCGGGGGCGCTGCTGACGACTGCCCAGGCAGTCCACGCGTCGGAAGTCACGCTGTACGGCCTGTTCGATACATCGCTGACGTACGTATGGAACGCCAACGCGGACGGCAGGAATCTCGTCGGCCTCGGCAACGGCAACCTGCTCGGCAACCGCTTCGGCGTGAAGGGCGCGGAAGATCTGGGCGGCGGGCTGAAGGCGATCTTCACGCTGGAAAACGGCTTCAATCCGAACACCGGCGCGCTCGGGCAAGGCAACCGGATGTTCGGCCGGCAGGCATTCGTCGGCCTCGACAGCGCGCGCTGGGGCACGCTGACGCTCGGCCGCCAGTACGACGCGCTCGCGGACGTCGCGTGGCCGGTCACCGGCGATTTCTACTTCGGCAGCGTCTACGCGACACCCGGCGACGTCGACAACTACGACACGTCGTCGCGCACCGACAACGCGGTGAAGTACACGTCGCCGATGATCAACGGATTCCAGTTCGTCGGCATGTACGCACTCGGCGGCGTGGCCGGCAAGAGCGGCGCCGGGCAAACCTGGTCGGCCGGCCTGTCGTACAGCAACGGCCCGGTCGACCTGGCTGGCGGCTATTACTACGCGGCCAATCGTTCATCGCTCGCCAACGGCATCCGCACCGGCTGGAACGGCACCTCCGACGGCACATTCGACGGGTCGCTGGTCAACGGCGGCTACATTTCGGCGAAATCGATCGGCATCGCGCGCGGTGCGTTGCGCTACAACTTCGCGCCGTTCGCGGTCGGCATCGACTACAGCAATGCGCTGTACAAGGCCGATGCGATGTCCGCGTTTCGGAGCACGCAGAAGTACGACACCGCGCGCGGGTTCTTCAACTACCAGGCGACGCCCAGCCTGCTCGTCGGCGTCGGCTACAGCTACACACGCGCCCGCGGCGATACGAGCGCGACCTACCATCAGGTGTCCGCCGGCGCCGACTACGTGCTGTCGAAGCGTACCGACCTTTACGCGGTCGGTGCATGGCAACGCGCGAACGGCGAGCAGCGCACGCTCGACGGCGGCACGCAAACGGCGCAGGCGTCGATCGGCTCGTATGGCTATGGCGGAACGCGCACGCAGGGCATCGTCAATCTCGGGCTGCGTCATCGGTTCTGATCGCGGCGGCGATACGCGCGCAACGTGACGAAAATTTCATGTTCCGATCAGGTTCGCGAAGCGTCGTATCGCTACGATCGGAAACGTGACGGGCAGCGCCCGTTCCAGACCACGCAAGCGGGTCGCTGCCGCACGGCACGTCACGCGTTAAGCCCGGACTCGTCGAGTGCCGGGCTTCTTTTTTGGTTGCGCCCCGATGATCAGGGCGTTGAATTGCGCTGTGGAAACAGGCAGTTATGCGTTTTCACATACAGGTTCGGATTGCCGCAGCGATGCCCGGCATAGTCGATCTGCTCGCCGGGCATGAGGTCGGCCGGCACGGGCTTTTTCGCGGCGGCCGGTGCCGCCTGAGCGGTTGGCGTTGTGCCGGAACGTGTCGATGCGCAGCCCGCGAACAACGGGACGATCAGGACTGCGATCAAGGTCAGGCGAATGGCGGGACGATACACTTTTCGGTCCGGAATGAAAGTCTGAACAAGGCCGCCCGCTTTCGACACCGAGGTCGCGAACGGCGTGAATGCCGTAGGCCACGTCGGCCATCGGCAGACTTCATGTTCCGCTTCCCGCTCATCGCGCCCATGACGCGAACATGACGATTGCGTCATGCCGGTCGTGTCCGAACGGTGCCTCTCCGCGTCACGCAATCTGACGCATTTTTCATCTCGCGATCACGATCACGCACGGCTGTTTTCGCATACTGGGTCCACGGTTCGCCACCCGGCGGCCCCGATCAAGGAGAGCACTCGATGAAAACCGCAAAACTCGCAGCACTGTTCGTCACCGCCACGCTGTCGTTCGGCATGGCCACGCAGGCCGCGTTCGCGCAAACACAAACGCAGGGCAAGACCCGCACGCAGGTCGTCAACGAACTGAAGCAGGCGCAGCATGACGGCGTCGTGCCGACGAGCAAGACGCAATACCCGCCGACCGGCGAGCTCGTCGCGCGCAACAAGGAGCTTCACGGGATTTCGGTGCATGGCGGCGAGAAGAAGCCGCAGACCGACAACCACGACAACCTGACCGCGCAGCAATGACGCTCGGCCACACCACCGCAGGCAGCGCGCCGCGCTCGGCCGCCTTCCGGCGAACGCGCGGGCGGGCCCGCCGGCGGTGTCAGGTACTGATGGCCGCCGGCCGTTTCAGCTCGGCCGGCCGTCGCGGGAAACGCAGCCAGAACGTCGTGCGCCGGCCGGGGTCGCTGTCGACACCGCATTCGCCGCCGTGGTTGTCCATGATCGACCGGACGATCGCGAGACCGAGCCCGGTGCCCGACGCCGAGTCGTGCCGCGACGGATCGACGCGATAGAAGCGCTCGAAGATCCGCCCGACATGCCGGGCCTCGATGCCGGGCCCGGTATCCGACACGGCAATCGTCGTCGCGCCGCCCTGCTCCACACAGTCGATCGTCACGACGCTGTCGCGCGGCGCGTACCTCAGCGCGTTGGACAGCAGGTTGCTCAGCGCGCGCTGGTACAGCGTCAGATCGGCATCGACCCACGCGTGGCCGTCGACCTTCACCTGCACACCCGCATCCTCCGCCAGCGGCTCGTAGTAGCCGGCCACACGCCCGGCCTCCTCCGCCGCATTCAATCGCCGCACGTCGATCGACGTGCCGGCCTGTTCCGAGCGCGCAAGAAACAGCATGTCCTCGATCATCCGCGACAGCCGCTGGTATTCGTCGATGCTCGACTCGATCACGTTCCGGTATTCGTCCGCGCTGCGCGGCTGCGACAGCACGACTTGCGCTGCTGCCTGCAGGTTCGTGAGCGGCGTGCGCATGTCGTGCGCGAGATTCGACGAGAACTGGCTCAGCCGCGTGAACGATTCGTTCAGCCGTTCGAGCATGCCGTTGAACGCGTGCTCGAGCTCCTTCAGCTCGCCGGCCGTATCGAGCGCCGGCAGCGGATGGGCGAGCCGGCTCGTCGACATCTGCTCGGCGCGCGCCGCGAACCGCCGCAGCGGGCTCAGCCCGAGCGCCGCGATGCCGTATGCGATCGCGGCTGCGAGCACCACGCCGAACACCTCGATCACGACGATCGTATAGGCGTGCGTGCGCAGCAACAGCACGTCGGCGCTGCGGTCGTACTGCACCACGACGCGCACGACGGGCGCACTTGCGCCCGCGCCGGCCAGCGGCACATTCATCACCAGATACTGGTGCCGCGCACCGGGTGGCGCGATGCCGACCGGCACGCGCCCTGCATCCAGCGACATCAGCGGCCCATACGGGCGGAAGCCGGGCGTGACGACCAGGCGCGTACCCGTGGCGTCGTAGATCGCGAGATCCATGTTCGGATGGCCGTGCAACTGGTCGATCCAGATATCGGTGTTGCGCGCGACGCCGGCCGTCGAGCGCGCTTCGGCGAGGTGCGCGCCCAGCGCGGCGGAAATTCCGGCCATCTGCTCGGCCGCCGTCGTGTCGACGCGATTGCTCAGCGCCTCGTAGAGCGCGACGCCGCTCGACGCGAGAATCACCGACGTCGACAGGATGATCAGTGCGGTCAGGCGTCCGCGCAGCGTACGCGGCAGCAGGCGCGCGATCATGCGGCCGCGCCGCCGCGCGCTTCGAGCACGTAGCCCATTCCGCGCACCGTGTGAATCAGTTTCGGCTCGTACGCGTCGTCGATCTTCGAGCGCAACCGCCGGATCGCCGAATCGACGACGTTCGTGTCGCTGTTGAAGTTCATGTCCCAGACCTGCGACGCGATCGTCGCGCGCGGCAGGATCTCGCCCTCGCGGCGCATCAGCAGCCACAGCAGCGCGAATTCCTTCGCGGTCAGCAGGATCGTGTCGCCCTGCCGCGTGGCCTTGCGGCGCGTCAGGTCGAGTTCGAGGTCGGCCACGCGCAGCGTGTTCGAATCGCGCGGCTGGCCGCGCCGCAGGATCGACTTGATGCGCGCGGTCAGTTCGACGAAGTCGAACGGCTTCGCGAGATAGTCGTCGGCGCCGAGCTCGAGCCCCTTCACGCGATCGCCGACATCGTCGCGTGCGGTCAGGAACAGCACGGGCGTCGACTTGCTGCGCCGCAGGTTCTGCAACAGCGTCCAGCCGTCCTGCCCGGGCAGCATCACGTCGAGCACGAGCAGGTCGTACTCCTCGGTCTCGGCCTGATGCTGGCCCGTGATGCCGTCCTCGACCCAGTCGACGACATAGCCGGCCTCGGTCAGCCCCTTGCGCAGGTACGCACCCGTCTTCGGTTCATCTTCGACAATCAGAATTCGCATCACGCATTACCCTTGAAGAAACCCAGCCGGCGCAGCACGCCCGAGCCGAAGCCGCCGCGCAACGCCGCGCGCCACGACACTGCATGGCTGACGCGGTACAGCACGGGCAGCACCAGCAGCGTCAGCGCCGTGGACGACAGGATACCGCCGATCACGACCGTCGCGAGCGGGCGCTGCACCTCGGCGCCGGTGCCGGTCGCGAACGCCATCGGCAGGAAGCCGAGCGACGCGACGAGCGCGGTCATCAGCACCGGCCGCAGCCGCGTGAGCGCGCCTTCGCGCACGGCGGCCTCGAGCGGCATCCCTTCGTCGCGCAGGTTGCGGATGAACGAGATCATCACGAGCCCGTTGAGCACGGCCACGCCGGACAGCGCGATGAAGCCGACCGCCGCCGTGATCGACAGCGGAATCCCGCGCAGCCACAGCGACACGACGCCGCCGCTCAGTGCGAACGGAATGCCGGTGAACACGAGCAGCCCGTCCTTCACGTTGTTGAACATCACGAACAGCAGCACGAACACCATGAACAGCGCGAGCGGCACGACGAGCTTCAGGCGCTCGCTCGCGCTTTGCAACTGCTCGAACTGCCCGCCCCACGACACCCAGTAGCCGGCCGGCACGCGCACGTCCTGTTGCAGCTGCTCGCGCGCATCCGCGACGAACGAGCCAACGTCGCGGCCGCGCACGTTCGCGCTGACGACCACCCGCCGCTT
>NZ_CAJNKE010000199.1 GCF_905232215.1 Burkholderia sp. LMG 13014 | reverse complement strand
ACGCGCCCACCGAGGCCGGACGGCCGACCCACTCGCGCACGAACAGTGCCGAGACACGCCACGCGTTCGGCCACATCATGCGCAGCCCTCGAGCGGTTGCACCGTCGGCCGCGACGTGCCGATGGCTGCGTGGAACAGGGTTACGGCGACACGGTGCTTTGGCATGCGCATCCTCCTGGACGAATCGGTCCGTCGCAGGAAGAGCGACGTTCAAATCGATTCTAGGAAACACAAACTTAAGACGACGTGAAGATTGTCCCTGATTCCGCTGATCAATTCGTGCCCGACCGGCCGCTGGAGGCCCGCTCAGCGATCGATACGCTGCTGGAAGTGCGCGGGATAGCGTTCGCCGACGATCCTGATCTGCTGCAGCGCGGTCTCGATCGCGGCGAGATCGTCGGCCGTCAGCACGACTTCCGCCGCGCCCACGTTCTCGTCGAGCCGGTGCAGCTTCGTCGTGCCCGGAATCGGCACGATCCACGGCTGGCGGGCCAGCAGCCAGGCCAGCGCGATCTGCGCGCGCGTTGCGCCCTTGTCGGTCGCGATCCGGCCGAGCAGGTCGACGAGGCCCGCGTTCGCCTTGCGGTTGTCCTCCGAGAAGCGCGGCACGACATTGCGGAAATCGTTCTCCGCGAACGTCGTGTTCGCATCGATCGCGCCGGTCAGAAAGCCTTTGCCGAGCGGGCTGAACGGCACGAAGCCGATCCCGAGCTCCTCGAGCGTCGGCAGGATCCGCGCCTCCGGCTCGCGCCACCACAGCGAATACTCGCTTTGCAGCGCGGCAACCGGCTGCACCGCGTGCGCGCGGCGAATCGTCTGCTCACCGGCTTCCGACAGCCCGAAGTGCGCGACCTTGCCTTCGCGGATCAGATCCCTGACCGTGCCGGCTACATCCTCGATCGGCACATTCGGATCGACGCGATGCTGGTAGAACAGGTCGATGCGTTCGACCTTCAACCGCTTCAACGCCGCATCGGCCACGTCGCGGATATGCGACGGCCGGCTGTCGACGCCCTTCATCGGCTGGCCGTCCTCGAAACCGAACTTGGTGGCGATCACGACCTGGTCGCGAAACGGCGCGACCGCCTCGCCGACCAGTTCCTCGTTGACGAACGGGCCATACGCTTCCGCCGTGTCGAAGAACGTCACGCCGCGCTCGAACGCGGCGCGGATCAGTGCGATGCCGCTCGCCTTGTCGGTGGCGGGGCCGTAGCCGTAACTCAATCCCATGCAGCCGAGCCCGATTGACGAGACTTCGAGGCCGCTCTTACCAAGCATGCGCTTTTGCATGACGCTCTCCTGCTGAAGATGAAAAGGTTCGACGAAATGCCGAGGAAGCCAGTGTAGGTTGATGGATACTGCTCAACAATCGGCGTACCATTTCATGCGTTACTGAGGAAAATTCACAAATGCTCCGCACCGGCATCGGCGAACTGACGACCTTCATCACGATCGCGGAGCAGCGCAGCTTCAGCGGCGCGGCGCGCATCCTGGGTGTGTCGCCGTCGGCGCTGAGCCATGCGGTGCGCCATCTCGAAGCGCGGCTCGGCGTGCGCCTGTTCAACCGCACCACACGCTCCGTCGCGCTGACGGAGGCCGGCGAGCAGTTGCTGCTACGCGTGCGGCCCGCGGTGGCCGATCTCGAGGATGCGTTGAACGACGCGGCCACCGCCCGCAACCGCCCGTCCGGCCAGATCCGGATCAGCGCGTCGGAAGCGGCGGCGCGCCCGCTGATCCGGCATGTGCTGCCCGCGTTCGTCGCCCGCTATCCGGACATCCACGTCGAGTTCGTCACCGATTCGCGGCTGATCGACATCGTCGAGCACGGCTTCGACGCCGGCATCCGGGTGCACGAAGACGTACCGCGCGACATGATCGCCGTGAAGTTCGGCGACACGATCCGCTTCGTCGCGGTGGCGTCGCCCGACTACCTGACGCGGCACGCACCACCGGCGCGTCCGCAGGATCTCGTGCAGCACCGGTGCATCCGCTACCGGTTCGAAAGCGGCGCGCTCTATCGATGGGATCTGATCCGCAAGGGCAAGCGCGTCAGCGTGGATGTCGACGGGCCGATGACGCTCGGCAACCAGGTGCTGATGATCGAGGCCGCGCTGGCCGGTATCGGCATCGCGTGGGTGACGGAGTCGCGCGTGGCCGATCACGTCGCCGCCGGGCGGCTCGTGCAGGTCTTGCCGGAATGGAGCCAGGATTTCGGCGCGCTGTGCCTCTACTATCCGGCGAACCGGCATCCGCCGGCGGCGCTGCGGCTGTTCGTCGAGGCCGTGCGCGAGTGGGTGGCTGCCGGGCGCGAAGCGGCGCCGGACTGAGCGCAGCACGCGCCAACGCACCGGAACATCCTCACAGTGGATTCCGTGCCGCGCGGCACGCGGCAGGCACGTACCCGCACGCTCAGCGCGTGGCGCGCATCAGGATGTTCGCGAACGGCAAGCCTTCGTCGTCCTCGTCGCGCCGCGAAATTTCGTCGAAGCCGAGCCGCGCATAGAACGCATGGGCATCGCGATTGTCGGCGTACACCTCGAGCTCGAGCGTGCCCTTGCGCGCGAGCGCATGCTCGACCAGCGCGCGGCCGATCCCGTGGCCCTGCATTGCCGGCGCGACGAACAAGCCGCCGATCGACGCGTCGAGCAGGCCGATGAAGCCGACCAGTTCGCCGGCACGGCACGCGACCCAGGTTTCCGCCGTCGGTAGATAAACCTGTTCGATCAGCGTGCGCTGCTCGCGCAACCGCGCCTCGCCGAGAAACGGATGCGCGAGCAGCGATGCGTCGAACCAGATGGCCGACAGCGTGTGCAGGTCGGATGCCTCGTAGGCGCGAATCTCGATTGCCATGTTTTCGTGTTGTTCAATTCGTCTGCGGGGACGAACGCACCCCGATGCGTTCGTCGACGCGGTACGCCGCGCGGCGCCGTTTCACCGCAGGTTGGTTCGGGCGAGCTCGACGATCTCGTCGCCGCGCCCGCTGAGGATCGCGCGCAGCATGAACAGGCTGAAGCCCTTCGCATGCGCGAGTTCGATCTTCGGCGGCATCGCAAGCTCGTACTTCGACGTGACGACGTCGACCACCGCCGGCCCGTCATGCGCGAACGCCATGCGCAGCGCCTCCTCGACGTTCTCCGAATGCTCGACGCGCACGCTGAAGATGCCCGCGCCCTTCGCAATCGCCGCGAAATCGGTCGGGCTCAGGTCGACGTTCGTGTCGAGATAGCCGGCCGCCTTCAGCTCCATCGACACGAAGCCGAGCAGGCTGTTGTTGTACACGACGATCTTGATCGGCAGCTTGAGCTGCCGCGCGGTGAGCAGATCGCCGAGCAGCATCGACAGCCCGCCGTCGCCGGACAGCGACACGACCTGCCGCCCCGGATGCGCGCCCTGCGCGCCGAGCGCCTGCGGCATCGCGTTCGCCATCGAGCCGTGATTGAACGAGCCGTGCAGTTGCCGCTTGCCGTTCATCGTCAGGTAGCGCGCGGCCCACAGCGTCGGCGTGCCGACGTCGGCTGTGAAGATCGCGTCTTCCGCCGCGACTTCGTCGACGATCTTCGTCAGGTACTGCGGATGGATCGCGCGGCCCGGCGGCTCGGCCACCGCGAGATCGTCGAGCCCCTTGCGGGCGGCCGCGTAGTGCTTCAGCGCGTTCTCGAGGAAACGCCGCTGCGTCTTGCGCGTGAGGCGCGGCAGCAGCGCCGAGATCGTTTCCTTCACGGTGCCGACGAGGCCGAGCGCAAGCGGCGCGCGATGGCCGAGCTGCGAGCCCTTCCAGTCGATCTGCGCGACCTTCGCGTTCGACGGATAAAACGGCCGGTACGGGAAATCCGTGCCGAGCATCAGCAGCGTGTCGCACGATTCCATCGCGTGATAGCCCGAGCTGAAACCGATCAGTCCCGTCATCCCGACGTCGAACGGATTGTCCCATTCGACGAACTGCTTGCCGCGCAGCGCATGCACGACCGGCGCGCCGAGCATGTCGGCCAGCGCGACCACCTCGTCGTGCGCACCTTGCGTGCCGCTGCCGCACAGCAGCGTGACCGCGTCGGACGCGTTGAGCAGCGCCGCGAGCCGGTCGAGATCGGCATCGGCCGGCAGGATCGACGGCGGTGCCGATTCGCTCCACGCCGGCAGTTCTTCCGGGCCGTCGCCGAGCGCGATGTCGCCCGGCAGCACGATCACCGCGACGCCGCGCTCGTCGATCGCGGTGCGCATCGCGCGCGCGAGCACGCGCGGGAACTGCGACGCGTTGGTCACGAGTTCCGCGAAATGGCTGCACTCGCGGAACAGCTCCTGCGGATGGGTTTCCTGGAAATAGCCGAGGCCGATCTCGGTCGACGGAATGTGCGCGGCGATCGCGAGCACCGGCTGGTGATTGCGGTGGCAGTCGTACAGCCCGTTGATCAGGTGCAGGTTGCCGGGGCCGCAGCTGCCCGCGCACACTGCGAGCCGCCCGGTCGACGCGGCATCCGCGCCGGCCGCGAACGCGGCGCTTTCCTCGTGCCGCGTGTGCATCCAGCGGATCGAGCCGATCTGGCCCAGGCTGAACGACAGGCCGTTCAGGCTGTCGCCCGTCACGCCCCAGATGCGCTCGACACCCGCTGCCGCCAGCGTCTTCGCCAGGTATTCCGCCATCGTCTGTCTTGCCATGGTGCCCTCGCTCGTTGATGGGTCGTCACATGCATGAACCGGCTCCGGCGGCCTGCTCGCGCCGCCGACGGGACGAGCATACGCGATCGGTTCAAGCCACGTCGTGAAAGTGCGACGCGCGTGCGCGCGTTTCGTTCAGTACCTGTCGGCAGCGTCGGGAGACTGTCGCGGTTTCGTCGGCAAGCGGACAGGTTGGCGGGTAGGCCCGGCGCCGGTCCGACGTGCATGCGCTGAACACGCGTGCCTACAGCGGCAGCGCATGCGTCGACAGAATCTCCTTGAGCACCATGAACGAGCGCACCTGCCGCACGCCCGGCAGGTACAGCAACTGTTCGGCGTGCAGCCGGTTGAAGCTTTCGTTGTCGCGCGTGCGCACGAGCATGAAGTAGTCGAATTCGCCGGTCACGACGTGGCACTCGACACATCCCGACACTTTCTGCGCGGCCTGCTCGAACGCAGCGAACGCTTCGGGTGTCGAGCGATCGAGCACGAAGCCGATCACGACCAGCATGCCGGCACCGAGCGGCTTCGGGTCGAGCAACGCGACGATGCCGCGGATCAGCCCCATTTCCTTCAACCGCTCGACGCGCCGCAGGCACGCCGGCGCGCTCAGCTTCACCTTCGCCGCGAGGCTCACGTTGGAGATCGACGCGTCCTGCTGCAGTTGCCGCAGGATCGCGCGGTCGATGCGATCGAGCGTCGGTGCGGCGTCGGCCGGCGCGGTGCCGCCTCTCTCTAATTTCATTGCGTCAATCTCCGTTTCAACGCATTCAAATTGTTTTGAATACACGATCTCCTTCGATAACGTAGGCCGTGGAGATTTATTTCGCAAGCTCATTTCTTGCCGTCATCCCTATCATTTTTCCATCGGGATGCCGCCGCTGGCCGCGCCCGGACACCGCAGCCACCTTCACCGCCCTCCGGAGTTCGTCGATGAACCTGCAACGTTTCCCCCGTTATCCGCTCACGTTCGGCCCGACGCCGATCCAGCCGCTCAAGCGCCTGAGCGAGCACCTCGGCGGCAAGGTCGAGCTGTATGCGAAGCGCGAGGACTGCAACAGCGGCCTCGCGTTCGGCGGCAACAAGACGCGCAAGCTCGAATACCTCGTCCCCGACGCGCTCGCGCAGGGCGCGGATACGCTCGTGTCGATCGGCGGCGTGCAGTCGAACCAGACGCGCCAGGTCGCGGCGGTCGCCGCGCATCTCGGGATGAAGTGCGTGCTCGTGCAGGAGCACTGGGTCAACTATGACGATCCGGTGTACGACCGGGTCGGCAACATCCAGCTGTCGCGCATGATGGGCGCGGACGTGCGGCTCGTATCGGACGGCTTCGACATCGGCATTCGGCGCAGCTGGGAAGAAGCGATGGAGAGCGTGCGGCAGGCGGGCGGCAAGCCGTATCCGATTCCGGCCGGTTGCTCCGAGCATCCGCTCGGCGGGCTCGGCTTCGTCGGATTCGCGGAAGAAGTGCGGGCGCAGGAGGCACAACTCGGCTTCAGGTTCGACTACATCGTCGTGTGCTCGGTGACGGGCAGCACGCAGGCGGGGATGGTCGTCGGCTTCGCGGCCGACGGGCGCGCCGACCGCGTGATCGGGATCGACGCATCGGCCACGCCCGAGCGCACGCACGAGCAGATCACGCGCATTGCGCGGCACACGGCCGAGCTCGTGGATCTGGGCCGGCCGATCACCGCAGCGGACGTGGTGCTCGACACACGCTACGCCGGCCCCGAATACGGGCTGCCGAACGACGGCACGCTCGAAGCGATTCGCCTGTGTGCGCGGCTCGAAGGCATGCTGACCGATCCGGTCTATGAAGGGAAGTCGATGCACGGGATGATCGACAAGGTACGGCTCGGGGAATTCGAACCCGGGTCGAAGGTGCTGTATGCCCATCTCGGCGGCGTGCCGGCGTTGAGCGCCTATAGCGAGATTTTCCGGAACGGGTGACGGGATCGGGATGAAACACCGGCGCGCAGAGGATCGCGTGCCGGCCCCCCGATCGCGGCGATTGCCCGGATCGCCGTTACTGCTGTGCCCGCCCTCCGTCCCCCGTCCTGCGCTCCATTCCTTCGGCTGTCCTCAACTCTCGCTTTCTTCACACGCCGCGCTCCGCTTGCTGCGATTCGTTCGCCTCGACGACCCGCCCTTGCGCGTCATTCTGAAGACAAGTCTGACGCCGTCATGCGCGCCTTCACAGATAAATCCTACGGATTCGTACACGTACTAATCCATTTCCACGGCATTTAGTAGGCGTTCTATTTAAATCAAGCCCCTGCTTCCTGAAAATTAACCCCGTCGAGTCGGTCGCAACGTTTCGCAAGCATTCGCCGTTCATGGCGCCAGGCACGAGAAGCGCCGTTGCAATTCATCCGGTCGACCGGCACCCCAGGCAGCGTCTCCTTCCCCGATGGCATTTCCCATGCAGTGGAAACAGCGGCCGCGCTCCGCTTCGGCCGGGCTCGCGGTTTCGCGTCGCGATCGGGACGACGGGCGTCCCTTTAAATCAGAACGGCAGCAGGAGGGTATATGGATACTTCATTCGAACCACGGCACGCGCATGCAGCGCGTGCCGCAGGCGGCCTGATCGCCCGCATTGCTGACGTCGCCCTGATTTCGTCCGGCGCGCTGGCCGCCGCGCTGGTATTGCCTGGCCCGGACGGCGACCGGTCGTCCGAACTGGCCGCCGTCGCGTGCGCCGCGGCCTTCGCGCTGGTGCTGTTTCCGGCCTTCCGCCTCTACGCGGCGCCGACGCGCCCCCCCAGGCACCGCACCGCGCTGCTGACCGCGTTCGCATGGCTGATCGCACAGGCCGGCGCGGCGCTCGTGATGCAGGTACTCGCGCCGACCCTGGCCATTCCGCTGCCCTGGTACGTGCTCTGGACAGCGATGAGCGGCATCGCGCTCGTCGCGTCGCGCATCGTCGCCGGCACGACGCTCGAACGGATCGGCCGCCCGCAGGAAAGCGATCGCCTCGTCGCGATCGTCGGCACGGGCGCCCATCGCGACGCCGTGCTCGATCGCATCGCCGATGTGCCGTCGGCCGGCTTCCGCGCGGCGGCGATGTTCGATATCGCCAGCGCCAGCACGACGGGCCCCGACGGCATGCCGCGCTTTTGCGATCTCGAGACGTTCGCCCGGCATGTCCGCACGCACGCGATTCCCGAAGTCTGGCTCGCGCTGCCGATCGGCGAGGCGCGCATCGTGATGGCCGTGCTCGACGCATTCCGCGACGATCTCGTCAACATCCGCTTCATGCCCGACGTCAGCAAGCTCGCGATGTTCGACGGCGAGATGATCGACCTCGTCGGCGCACCGGCGATCAACCTGGTCGCGTCGCCGCTGTCGTCGCGTGCGTTGCTGCACAAGGCGATCTTCGATCGTGTGTTCGCGGCCACCGTCCTCGTCGGCATGGCGCCGCTGCTGCTCGCGATCGCGGCGGCCGTCCGGCTGTCGTCGAATGGCCCCGTGCTGTTCCGCCAGCAGCGCAAGGGCGCGGATGGCCAGGCGTTCACGATCTTCAAGTTCCGCACGATGCGGCTGCACGAAGCGGGCAGCGAAGTGCGGCAGGCGACGCGCGACGATCCGCGCATCACGCGGGTCGGTGCGTTCCTGCGCCGCACGAGCCTCGACGAGCTGCCGCAGTTCCTCAACGTGTTGCGCGGCGAGATGTCGGTCGTCGGCCCGCGCCCGCACGCGCTCGAGCACGACGACCTCTACCGGAAGATCGTCGACGGCTATATCCACCGCTACCGCGTCAAGCCCGGCATCACCGGGTGGGCGCAGATCAACGGCCTGCGCGGCGAGACCGACCGCCTGGAAAAAATGCAGCGCCGCGTCGAAGCCGATCTCCACTACCTGCGCAACTGGTCGTTCGCCCTCGACATGCGCATCGTCCTGGCCACCGCGCTGCGCGGCTGGTCTCACCGCAACGCGTACTGATACGCAAGCGGCACCGCCACCGCGCGCCGCCGCACCACGATAAGGATCACTGATGACTTCCGCCACGATCGAGCGGGCTGGATCCGCTCGTCCCTGCCGCATGCGCACGCTGCTGGCCGCAACGGTCAGCGTCGCGCTGTCGGCCTGCGCATTCGCACCCGGCATGCAGATGAGCGCACCGCCCGCCGCCACCGACGGCCAGCCTGCCGGCAACGTCACCGCCAACGGGAGCGCCCTGCCGTTCCGGATCACGACGATCGACGCGAGCCTGATTCGCCACCTCGACGCCCAGGCCGTGCAGCAGCAGAACCTGCCATCCGGCCGGCTGGCGGCCGCGCCCGGCGCTTACCGTCTCGGCCCTGGCGACGTGCTGCAGATCACCGTCTGGGATCACCCCGAACTCGCTGCCGCGCAAGGTGCGGCACAGCAGAACGCACCGCGCGCGGCCGATCCGGTCGCGGGCTTCGTCGTCGATCCGCACGGCAACCTGGCGTTCCCGTTCGCCGGCAGCGTGCCGGTCGCGGGTCTTACCGCCGACGCCGCGCAGGCACGCATCGCCGCCGCGCTGTCGCGCGTCTATCGCAATCCGCAAGTGACGCTGCGCGTCGCGTCGTTCCGCTCGCAGCAGGTCTACATCGACGGCGAAGTCCGCACGCCAGGCGCGCAGCCCGTCAACGACGTGCCGATGACGCTCTACGAAGCGCTCGGCCGCGCGGGCGGGCTCGGCACGGCCGCCGACCAGAGCCGCATGACGCTCGTGCGCGACGGCGTGTCCTATCCGCTCGACCTGACGCGCATGCTGCGCGACGGCCGCAATCCCGCCGACGTCGTGCTGGCCGCGGGCGACCTGCTGCACGTGCCGGCACGCAGCGACTACGGCGTGTACGTGATGGGCGAAGTGAACAAGCCATCGCTCGCGGTGCCGCAGCGCGACGGCCGGCTGACGCTGTCCGACGCGCTGTCGCAGGCCGGCAGCGTGAACGCCAATACCGCCGACGCCGCGCAGATGTTCGTGATCCGCGGCTCGCAGACGGGCGATCCGCAGGTGTTCCACCTCGACGCGCGCTCGCCCGTGTCGATGGTGCTCGCCAACGAGTTCGCGCTGCAGCCGAAGGACATCGTCTACGTCGACGGCAACGGCCTGGTGCGCTTCAGCCGCGTGCTGAGCCTGCTGCTGCCCGGCGTCAGCACCAGCGCCACCGCGGCGCTCGCCGTC
>NZ_CAJNKE010000198.1 GCF_905232215.1 Burkholderia sp. LMG 13014 | reverse complement strand
CGGAGCGCCGCCACCAGACGACGTACATCCGGCCGACAGCACGAGCATCAGCGCCGCGATCAGCGCCGCGGCCAACGTTGCCGATTTCATTTCCACCTCCTTGCCACGCGCAGGCCGCGGGAAAGGCCGGTTCGCGTGAACCGCGCGTCTGCGCGCAGAAGAAACGTTTCGGGCGGGCCGTTTATTCCATGTGTATTGCGGATCGTCGAATGCGACGGGGCCGGATCGGAGCCACCGCACCGCGCCTTGATACACTCCGGTACGCCGCCATTCCGATTCCGACTACAAAAACATGAACATGAGAGCCACCGTTGAATGTCCGACGTCGCGTCCGTCCCATTCCGTTGCGCTCGGCTGCGTGTCGTTTGCGATCGGCTGCCCGCTGGTCACATCGCTGGCCTGGCCGGCCGTAACGCTGATCATGTGGTCGTTGTTCGACGGCCCGTCGTGGGAGCGACTGAATGTCGCCGCCGGCATGGTGCCGATCATCTTCTTCGGGTCGTTCCTGCTTGGCTTTTTCCTGCCGGCGGCCGTGGCAGGCGGCATCATGGGCGCGATCGGCACGCGAATCCGGCGGCGCTGGTTCGTGCTGACGGGGACGGTCGTCGGTGCTGGCGCGGCGCTCGGCTTCGTCGGAATCGTGAATGGCCTGGCGAAGACCGACAAGTTCGGCACCTTGACAGCGGCCGCCACGGTCAATGCGATCGTGGCGTCGGCCGTGATGTCGCACTGGCTGCATCGCCGGCTCGAACGTCGGCGTTGAACGAGGAACGGCGCGGCATCGTCGGTGGCGTGCATGCACCGCGCGGCCGCTTCCGCGGCCTGCGGGCTGCCATACTGTTCCTGAATCGATTACCGCCGTCACGGCGGCCCGCGATCAACGATAGACGAGATCGGCGCGGCGGTTCTGTGCCCAGGAATCCTCGTCGTGGCCGAGCGCAACCGGCTTTTCCTTGCCGAGGCTGACGGCCTCGAGTTGCGTGGCCGGCACGCCGAGCGTTTCGAGCCCGCTCATCACGGCCTGCGACCGGCGTTGGCCGAGCGCGAGGTTGTATTCGGACGTGCCGCGTTCGTCGGTGTTGCCCTGGATCAGCACGTGCCGTGCCGGATGGCTGCGCAGATAGTCGGCATGCGCCTGCAGCAGCGACTGGTATTCGGGCTTGACGGAGTATTGGTCGAAATCGAAGTAGATGCTGCGCTTCGCGAGCGGGCTGTTCGGATTATTGAGCTCGTCGGCCGTCACCGTTGCGACGGCTTCGCTCGAGGGCGTCGGCGCCATGCCGGCATTCTCGGGCGTCTTCGCCGCGTGGTGGCAACCGGCCAGCAGTACGACGGTTGCCAACACCGCAAATCGGTTCGTTTTGCTCATCGTTCGTCTCCTGCGGTTGACTGCGTTGAACGCGTGGGGCGTGCGATCGGCACGTCCGTATCCGGCCTCGACAGCGCGAAAGGTCCGGCCCCCACGACGTGAATCATGTTCGTAAGCCGGTGGTGCGCCATATGAAAGAGTGTCGCGACCGGAACGCCAAATCACGGCGTCGCTGCAAACAGATTAGGAAAAATGTCACAGCGTGACCAGTTTCTCCGCATTTTTTTGCGCCGATGCGACAGGCCGGGCGGCATTCTTGCTGTCGCGCCGGGCGATGCCACAGCGAAAAGGCCGCGCACGGGCGCGGCCTTTTCGGCTCGGGGCATGACGACCAGGCGGTGCTGGAGCCGATGCCTTATGCGGTCGGCGCAGCAGCGTTGCGCTGTGTCGCTTCGCGCCGCGTCGTCAGAACTTGTGCCGCAGCCCCAGTGCGACGACGACCTGGTTGCTGTTCGCCGACGGCGTCAGCGTCCAGACGGTCGCATTGAACGCGGGATGGCCATTGCCGCCGCTCACGCTCTGGTAGACGCCTTCGAGATACGCGTCCGTGCGCTTCGACAGCGCATAGTCGGCTTGCGCGACGACCTGGTTCCATTTCGGGCGCGTCTGCCCGGTGCGCGTGTCGAAGCGGCCCATCGTGTATGTGTACGCGGCCGAGAGGCTCAACGCACGCGTGACGAAGAAGTGCCCGTCGACCGTGAAGTTGTCGAACACCAGCGATTCACCCTTCAGCGGTGCGATGCTGCCGCCCTGGAGGACGCCCGTCACGCCGTCGGTGGTCGAGTGCGACCACGCGGCGCCGACCGAATGCGGCCCGAATGCATAGCGACCGGCCGCGGCCCAGATCTGCTGGTTGCCGCCCGTGATCGTCGCGGAACCGTCGACCGTGCTGAGCGCACCGTTCGGGTTCGGCGCATTGCGGTCGCGGCTGATCTTCAGGTAGCCGGCGCCGAGCTTCAGCGGCCCGTTCGCATACGACACGCCCGCGCTCCACGCCGCGTTGTTGGAGAACTGGCCGGCCGTGTTCGAGAACCCGTACATTGCGCCGAACGTCAGCCCCCGGTACGTCGGGCTCGTGTACTTCACCGCTTGATTGATCCGAAGGTTGCGGTTCGAATCGTCGTTGTCGTACGGATGAACCGCAAGGTTGCCGCCCCAGCCGGGGCCGGACGCGCCGAGCGGCGTCACGAAATCGAGGATCAGGTCGTACTGGCGGCCGAACGTGAGCGTGCCGGCCGTCTTCGAACTCAGGCCGATCCATGCCTGGCGGCCGAACATGTCGACGCCTTTCTGCGACAGCGCGCCGGTGGTGCCCGAGAAGCCGTTCTCGAGCGTGAAGACCGCGGCCATCCCGCCGCCGAGATCCTCGCGGCCGCGCAGCCCCCAGCGCGACGCGTTCAGCGCACCGCTCGTCATCGCGACGGTGCCGCTGCCGGGCGAGCCGGCGCCGTGCGTGCGCTGGTTCGTCGCGTAGGTGATCGACGTATCGATCAGGCCGTACAGCGTCACGCTGCTCTGTGCGTGTACACCGCCCGACGCGAGAGCGGTCAGACACGTGGCAATGGCGGTCCCCGCGAGTCGAGTGCTGGCGTGCTTGTTCATCTTGTAGGAATGCATAGGAGTTTTTATCGTTTTCCCGGCCCCGTGGCCGGCGGATCGAGCGGGCATTATTGGAGATCGTGCGGCGGTCGATTAAGGCGTTGCACAGGAAAGGTCCTCTGCGAAATCGTGTGGAATCGCGGCGAGGCGGAGGTTGCCGGAGGGGCAGGCGGCGGGCGCGGCGGACGGTTGTCGATGTACTCGGGCGCACGGTGCGATCCCGAGGCCATGCCCGATACGATCCGGTATTTCGATGCGACGACGCGCGTGCCGGCGCTGTGACATGACGTCGGGAACGATCAATACGGCGCGCTCGACGCGCAGACGCGGGCGAAGATGCAGACGCATCTGCTCGACATCTGGCGCAATATCGACGTGACGATCCTGTTCATCACGCACGATCTCGACGAGGCGATCTTTCTGGCGGACCGGATTCTCGTGCTGAAGGCGAATCCCGGGGCGGTGCAGGAACTGATCGAGGTGCCCGTGCCACGGCCACGCGACTATTCACAGGTCAATACGCCCGAGTTCATCGCGACGAAGGCGCGGCTCGAGGCGCTGATCCATCCGAAGGAGGCGGTGGCAATGGACGACGGCGTGAGGCCGCACATGATCCGCATGACGGATGTGTCGGACAACGTCGAGTAAGCCGTGAAGAACACGGCCGGCCGGTCGCCGCGCGTCTAGTCGCGGGCGATCGCCAGCGCCGTCGCGACATCGCCACGGCGATACGCGGCTCGGACTGCCGCTGCCGTGGCCGCGAAGATTTCCGGCGGCGATGACATTCGCAGGCGCACGGCGACACGCGGCAGCGAGGCGAGCTGATTCCGGAGGTCGACGATCAGCCGGCCGCAGCGAAAATCGGCGGACGAGGCTTCCGGACGGACGGCGGCATCCGCAAGCCCGGCCGTCCACTCGACACCGCGATGACGCCTGACTTCGTCGAGGTGCGGCAGATGGCGCGCTTCACCCGACAACGCGATCAACAGCGCGGCCCACTGCGCGCCGCGCCATCCATGGTCCTCGGCGCGCGTGAGGTCGGCCAGCAGTGCGTCGTCCAGCACGGACAGGCTTTGCTGGCACAGGTAGTGGAAGTCGAGCGGCTGGTAGCGGACCTGCGGGTAGTCGCGCAGTACATGCCCGAGTTCGGCCCCGGTCTCGACGGCGGCGGCCAGGAATTGTTCGGCCGGAGCAGGACGATTCAGCCACAGCGTCGGTACGCTCCGGTAGAGCCGGTAGATGTCGTCGGGGTGATAGTGCATCGCGAATGTCGGAGTGATCGACCGGCGCGCGCGGTGCGCCGTTCAGGTTTTCTGCTGGTCGCCGGACAGCAGCGCCGTATAACGCCGCTGCATTTCATCAGGCTCGACCGCTTCGATCGTATGCCCGATCAGCCATTCGTATCCGAACGGGTCGCGAATCTTGCCGGAACGCTCGCCGTAGAACTGGTCCTGGATCGCGCGTGTCAGCTGTGCGCCGGCCGCGACCGCGGCGGCGATCGTCGCGTCGGCGTCGTCGACATGCAGGTGAAGCGACATCGGCGCCTTGCCATCCGGTTCGAGGGCAAGGATATCGTATTCGGGGAACTCGTCCGAGATCATCAGCGTGCACGGCCCGAGCTGCAATTCCGCGTGGCCGATGCGTCCCGACGGCTCGACGAGACGGAATTTCTCCTGCGCGCCGAACGCCTTCGCATAGAACGCGATGGCGTCGTCCGCGCGCCTGGCGCGCAAATAGGGAAAGACTTCGTGAATCGCCATGATGCCCTCCGGTTGATGGGGTGGGTGTCGCTCGATCCTGTCGGGCCTCGCGGGCCCGGTCTTGAACAGAATTTACCGCCTCGCCTGACTCGGAAACTGCGGGTACGATGCCCGGCCCGAGTCGATGAATGGAAGCAGGGGCGGCGGCCGAGGAGCGTGTCTTTTACCGTGTCGTGAACGGGTAACACGCTGATTCTACGTACGAATTCCGCGACCGGGGGAAGGGCGGCAAGGGCGACGACGGGACGCGGATGCGTGACCGGCAGGCGGCCGTCCGCAATCGACCGGTCATTATTGCGATTCCGCCGTGGGCCGAAAGCGATCACGATACGCCCCCGGGCTGAGGCCGACCTTCTCCTTGAACAGCCGGCAGAAAGAGCTCGTATCGCTGTATCCCACCTGGGCCGTGATCCGCTCGAGGCTGAGATCGCCGGCCTCCAGCAAACCGCGCGCGGCTTCGATGCGCAGGCTCTGCAAATACCGCAAGGGCGACTGATTCAGCGCGGCCTGGAATCGGCGGATGATCGTGCGCTCGCTCACGCCGAGGTCATGCGCCATCTCCGACATCTTCACGTCCTTCGTCATGTGTTTCTGCAGCCAATGCTGCGCGCGATGAACCAGCGAATCGGCATGCGTCTTGTCCGTCAGCAACGGGAGGTACGGCGATTGCTTGGTCTGGCTCACGTCGATCAGCATCGTTTTGGCGCACTGCGCGGCGATGACGGCCCCGGCGAAACGCTCGATGACATGGATGGTCTGGAGCAGATAGGACGCTGACGCGCCCGCACAGATCAGTCGGTCCGCTTCGGTGACGACAGGCTCCAGTTGAAGGTCGACCCGGGGAAACCGGCTGCGAAACTGGTCTGCGAGCCACCACGTGGTCGTCGCGGGCCGTCCGTCCAGGAGGCCGGTGTTGGCCAGGACGAAAGTGCCGGTGCAGTTTGCCGCGAGGTAGGCCCCCGCGTTCCATTGCGAAACCAGCCAGTCGCATGCGGCAGACTGTCGTGCCAGCAACTGGTCGAAGGCTTTGCCGCTCGCATAGTGCGCGCTGGGAATGAAAACCAGGTCGAACTGCTCGCGCGGCCGGATCGGCTCCGTGTTCAGCTGTAGCCCGTTGCTCGCCATGACGGGTTCGCCGGTCGGAGAGACAAACCGCCATTCGAACTGCGCATTGCCGTCGCCCCTTTGTCGCCGCAAATGCGAGTTCGCAATCTGGAGGATGTCGGCGAACCCGCCCAGGCTGGAGGCGTAGCAATCGTCATACGCAAGGATGGCGGCGCGGGGCATGGTGTGTCGGATATCGCACTTAATGTGTCAATTTAGCCAATGTACGGGAATTCGAACTGCGAGGAAACTGTCCATGTCCACCTTGCGCCAATGCTGGGCGGCGGCTGGATCGTCAACGTGGTCGGCAGCGCAGGGGAGCCGGCGTCGCGTGATGCTCGGGCCGCACGAAGGCAAATGTGGCCGGCTCACGGGTTTCTCCGGCGCCCCCGTTGTCCGGCAGCATGGATTTCCTTTGGCTTCGCATCGGCGATTCAACCGCGCAGTGACGCATCACGTAGTCGCAACGCGTTCGCGGCATGCGAAGGCGCTTTCGTCCCAACCTGAACCGAAAACATCATGAAAACCAGGATCACCGAACTCTTCGGCATCGACTATCCGATCATCCAGGGCGGCATGCACCACGTCGGGTACGCGGAGCTGGCGGCGGCCGTCTCCAACGCAGGCGGCCTCGGCATCATTACCGGCCTGACCCAGCGATCGCCGGCGGATCTGGCTGCCGAAATCCGGCGTTGCCGCGAGATGACCGACAAGCCGTTCGGCGTGAACCTCACCTTCCTGCCGACCGTCACGTCCCCCGACTATCCCGGCTATATCCGGGCGATCGTCGAAGGCGGGGTCAAGATCGTCGAAACGGCCGGCAACAACCCGCAGCCCTACCTGGCCGCGCTCAAGGAGGCGCATGTCAAGGTGATCCACAAGTGCACGTCGGTTCGTCATGCGCTGAAGGCCGAGTCGATTGGCTGCGACGCGGTCAGCGTCGACGGATTCGAATGCGGCGGCCACCCGGGCGAGGACGACATTCCGAATTTCATCCTGCTGCCGCGCGCGGCCGACGAGCTCAAGATCCCGTTCGTGGCCTCCGGCGGCATGGCGGATGGCCGGTCGCTGGTTGCGGCACTTTCGCTGGGCGCGGACGGCATCAACATGGGCACGCGCTTCATTGCCACCCGCGAGGCGCCAGTGCACGAGAACGTGAAACAGGCGCTGGTCGCGGCCAGCGAACTGGACACGCGTCTGGTCATGCGCCCGTTGCGCAATACCGAGCGCGTGCTGCGCAACGCCGCGGTCGATCGCATCCTCGAAAAGGAAAGCAGGCTCGGCGCCAGCATCCGGTTCGACGATATCGTCGAAGAGGTCGCCGGCGTGTACCCGCGCATCATGAAAGAAGGCGCGCTCGACGCGGGCGCCTGGTCGTGCGGCCTGGTCGTCGGGTTGATCCGCGATATTCCGACCGTGAAGGAGCTCGTCGATCGCATCGTGAGCGAGGCGACGGAAATCATCCGCAGTCGGCTGGCAGGTATCGCGGGTTGATATCGATGTGAGACACGAGATGCCGCTGGCCTTCGGTGACGAACGAGCGGTGTCGAACGCGCGACGAGCAGCCCTTTACGGTGTTCGTCGCACCCGCTCCATCGCGAACCCGTGCCCGCGGTCGAATCGCGCGATCGCCAAAATGCATGTTGACGGACCTTGTCGCCGCGCAGCGATATAATTCGCGCTCCGAGGGCATTCGAGCCCGACCGCGAATACAAGACAAGAAGAAGCAGACATGGCTCCGTCTCAACCGCATGCATTGCAGCGTCCGCCCGCTGAAGTCCTGTATGCCGATCAGCTCGCCGAGCTGAAGGCGCAGGATGGCGCACAACCCCGTCCGCCGGGCTGGCAACTGAGCCTGACGGCCGCACGTGCATTCATTGCCGGCGATCGCTCGCTCGGCATCGCGCCGAAGATCGTCGCGCCGATTGCGAGCATCGAGCGCATGCTCGTCACGCTCGCCACCGGCCGCGGGCTGATGCTGGTCGGCGAACCGGGCACCGCGAAATCGATGCTGTCCGAGCTGCTGGCGGCCGCGATCAGCGGCACGTCGACGCTGACGATCCAGGGCGGCGCATCGATCACCGAAGACCAGATCAAGTACGGCTGGAACTACGCGTTGCTGATCAACGAAGGGCCGAGCCCGCGCGCGCTCGTGCCGGCACCGCTGTACCAGGGCATGCACGACGGCAAGATCGTGCGTTTCGAGGAAATCACGCGCGCGCCGCTGGAGGTGCAGGACTGCCTGCTCGGCATGCTGTCGGATCGCGTGATGGCGGTGCCCGAACTGCATGGCGAACACGGGATGCTGTATGCGCGCGAGGGCTTCAACATCATCGCGACCGCGAACACGCGCGACCGTGGCGTGAACGAGATGAGCGCGGCGCTCAAGCGGCGCTTCGATTTCGAAACCGTGTTTCCGATTCTCGACTTCGACAGCGAACTCGCGCTCGTGCGCGAAGCCAGCGCGCGCCTGCTGGCCGGCAGCGGCATTCCGGCGGCCGTGCCGCAGCCGGTGCTGGAACTGCTGGTCACCACGTTCCGCGATCTGCGCGGCGGGACCGGCGACGCAACGGGCAGCGACGGCGCGATGGATCGGTTGACGGCGGTGATGTCGACAGCCGAAGCGGTGAACGTCGCGCATGCGGTCGGTGTGCGCGCCTGGTTCCTCGAGCAACGCGAAGGATCGCCGCAGGATCTCGTCGACTGCATCGCGGGCACCGTCGTCAAGGACAACGCCGACGATCGCGCGAAGCTGCGCCGCTACTTCGAACAGAAGGCCGCGCGGCGCGAAGGGGCGCACTGGCGCGCGTACTACGCGTCACGCCACCGTCTGCCGTGACGCGCGACATGAATGTGACCGATCGCGGCGGCATGCCGGGGCGGGGACGGATTGCGCCCGACGCATTCGATGCACACGGCGTCGGCGTGCATGGCGACAAGGGCAGGTCGGGCGCCATCACCGGTGCCGCATGCATTGACGTCGACTGACGGGCGCCGCATGCAGACCGAGACGTCCAGCAAACCGCACATCGTCGGCATCCGGCATCACAGCCCCGCCTGCGCGCGGCTGGTGGCCGAGCGCATCCGGGCGCGGCGGCCGCGCTACGTGCTGATCGAAGGGCCGGCCGACTTCAACGGCCGGCTCGACGAACTGTACCTTCCGCACCGCCTGCCGATCGCGATCTACAGCTATCTGTCCGGCGATGCCGTGCATTACGGCTCGTGGACCCCGTTCGCCGAGCATTCGCCGGAATGGCAGGCCTTGCAGGCAGGGCGCGAAGTCGGCGCGACGGTTCGCTTCATCGACCTGCCCGCGTGGCACGCGGCGTTCTCGCAGCTGGAGAACCGCTATGCCGATGTCGCGGACGCCGAACACGAGGCACGCGCCGACGCCTACGAGCGCGCGCTGGCGGACACGCTTGCCGTGCAGGGCCGCGATGCACTCTGGGACCACCTGTTCGAGAACGTCGGCGAGACGCCGGACGCGCTGGACGAGCTCGCGCAGCGCCTGTCGACCTACTTCTCGCATCTGCGCGACGACGATCCGGGCTCGCTCGGCAACCAGGCACGCGAACGGATGATGGCGCGCTGGATCGCGTGGGCCGTCGCCGAAGCCGGCGGGCGCGCGGACGATGTGCTGGTGGTCTGCGGCGGCTATCACGCGCCGGCGCTGGCGCGACTCTGGCACACGCTGCCGGTCGCGTTGCCCGATACGCCCGAACCCGGCGCGCTCGATGGCGGCGCCTGCACCGTGCTCGATGGGCAGGCGGATGGCGCCTGCGTGCCCGGGACGGATGCGAATACCGCCGACGGGGCCGCGCGCAGCGTCCGCTACGGTTCCTATCTCGTGCCTTACACGTTCAAACGGCTCGACGCATTTGCGGGCTACGCGTCGGGCATGCCTTCGCCGGCCTATTACCAGTGGGTCTGGGCGCACGGCGCGGAAGAGGCCGCGCGGCGCGTGCTCGAGAACGTGATGCAGCGGCTGCGCGCGCGCA
>NZ_CAJNKE010000197.1 GCF_905232215.1 Burkholderia sp. LMG 13014 | reverse complement strand
GAAGGGCGCCTTTTTCATGACGATTGCCGCGAACCGCGCTCAGTGCTGCTGCGCGCTGCCGATCTTCAGCATGACCTGATCGACGATCTGTTCGGGCGTCAGCTCGATGCTGACCTCGATCGCTTCGTCCGGGCCCGGCTCCTCGAGCGTGTCGAGCTGGCTCTTCAGCAGCGACGGATCGAAGAAATGGCCGGTGCGGCTCTTCAGGCGCTCGTGCAACACCTCGAACGAACCCTTCAGATACACGAACCGCACGTCAGTGTCGGTGCCGCGCAGCACGTCGCGGTACGACCGCTTCAGTGACGAGCACGTGAACACGGCCGTCTCGCCCGCGCGCTGTTTCTCCTCGATGGCCTCGCGGATCGTGCGCAGCCACGGCCAGCGGTCGTCGTCGGTCAGCGGAATGCCGTGGTGCATCTTTTCCTTGTTCGCCGCGCTGTGAAACGCGTCGCCATCGGTATAGCTGCACGACAGGCGTTCCGCCAGCATTTCGCCGATTCGCGACTTGCCCGCGCCCGACACGCCCATTGCGATCAGAATCATTGACTACCCCTTGTTACAGAACCATGCTCAGCAGCAGTGTGAAGCCGAGGCCGAGCACCGAGATGATCGTTTCGAGCAACGACCAGGTCTTGAACGTCTGACCGACCGTCATCCCGAAGTATTCCTTGATCAGCCAGAAACCGCCGTCGTTCACGTGCGAGAAGATCAGCGAGCCCGAGCCCGTGGCGAGCACCAGCAGCTCCGGGCTGACCGCCGCACCGGACGCCGCCGCGATCGGCGCGACGATGCCGCAGGCCGTCGTCATCGCGACCGTCGCCGAACCCGTCGCGAGACGCATCAGCGCCGCGACGAACCAGCCGAGCAGCAGCGGCGACAGGTGTGCGTGCTTCGCGGTCTCGACGATCTGCTGCGAGATCCCGCTGTCGCGCAGGACGCCGCCGAAGCCGCCACCCGCGCCGACGATCAGCGTGATGCCTGCGATCGGTGCGAGACACTCGCCGCAGAACTTCTGGATCTGGTCGCGGTTGAAGCCCTGCAGCTTGCCGAACGTGAAGAAGCTCACGAGCACGGCGATCAGCAGCGCGACGTCCGAGTTGCCGGCAAAGCGCAGCAGGTTGTTCGGCAGCGACTTCGGCGCGAACAGCAGGTCGGCCCAGCTGCCGACGAGCATCAGCACGACGGGCAGCAGGATCGTGAACAGCGTGATGCCGAAGCTCGGCAGTTCGCGCTTGCGGCCGTCCGTGTGCGTATCGACGAACTGCGCGGCGAGCGGATTGTTCTCCGGCAGCTTCACGAACTTCGAGATCGTCAGCGCGAACAGCGGGCCCGCGATGATCGCGGTCGGCACGCCGACGATCAGGCCGAACGCGATCGTCTTGCCGATGTCGGCGCCGTATTGCTGGACGGCCAGCAGTGCGGCCGGGTGCGGCGGGATCAGGCCGTGCACGACGGACAGGCCGGCCACCATCGGCAGGCCGACGACGAGCAGCGACTTGCCGGTGCGCTTCGCGACGTTGAACGCGATCGGGATCAGCAGCACGAAGCCGACTTCGAAGAACACCGGCAGGCCGACGATGATCGCGACGAACATCATCGCCCAGTGGATGTTCTTTTCACCGAACCAGTCGATCAGCGTGGTCGCGATCCGTTCGGCGCCGCCCGATTCGGCCATCATCTTGCCGAGCATCGTGCCGAGGCCGACGACGATCGCGATGTGGCCGAGCGTGCCGCCGGTGCCCGCCTCGAACGACTTGACGATCTTGTCCATCGGCATGCCGACGACGAGGCCGAGGCCGAGCGAAACGATGATCAGCACCAGGAACGGGTAGATCTTGAAGCGCGCGATCATCAGGATCAGCGCGGCAATCGCGATCAGCGTGAATACGAGCAGCATGCTGCCTTGGACAGCCCCCATGTGGCACTCCTCCTAGAATTGTTCGAACCGGGCGAGTTGTTGCGAGTATGCCCGGCTATGCAGGTCTCCGGAACACGGGGGGTACCCACCCCGTCAGGACGCTGAATTTTACTGATCTTTGCGGCCCGCGGATAGAACCGGTTCCATCAGCAAAAACCCTCGGTAAAACAAGCACTAAGCGCTCGTCATCCGAGGGTTATTCCGTCATTTCGTACAAGTCTTAACGGGGGAGCTGGCTCGCGGCTTGCGCGAGACGCGTGACTTCAGCCCAGTCCTGCGCGGCGAGCGCAGCTTTCGGCGTAAGCCACGAACCGCCGACGCACACGACGTTCGGCAGTTTCAGGAAATTCGGTGCGGTGTCGACCGTGATGCCGCCGGTCGGGCAGAATTTCAGCGCCGGGAACGGGCCGTGGAACGCCTGCAGCATCGGCACGCCGCCGGCCTGCTGCGCGGGGAAGAACTTCACGATCTCGTAGCCGAATTCGAGCGCCTGGATGATGTCGCTCGGCGTCATCACGCCCGGCAGCAGCGGCAGGCCCGCGTCGAGCGATGCGAGGTGCAGTTCTTTGGTCAGCCCCGGCGACACGCCGAACTTCGCGCCCGCGCGCTTCGCCTGCGCGCAATGCTCGGGCTTCGTGATCGTGCCGACGCCGACGACGATGTCGTCCGCGAGCTGGCTCGCGCGCTGGATCGCCTCCAGGCCGGCCGGCGTGCGCAGCGTGATCTCGAGCACCTTCACGCCGCCCGCGTGCAACGCGCGCGACACGTGTTCGCCCTGCTCGACCGAGTCGAATGCGAGCACCGGGATGACCGGGCCCAGCTTCACGATTTCAGCAATCGTCTTCATTGGTTTGGCTCCTTGAAATTCATGCGGCGACGTGGGCGGCCGTTTCGCCGACCAGCGTGCCGAACACCGATGCGCCCTGCTCGGCCGGCGCGGCGGCCGCGCGGAACACGCCGAACAGTTCACGCCCGAAACCGACCTCGTTCTCGGCCTGGTGCAGCGGCTGCGCAACCGGGCGCGCCTGCCACTCGGCAGCATCGACCTCGATGTCGAGCACGCCGGCTTCCGCGTCGATCACGAGCGTGTCGCCCGTCTTCACCTTGCCGAGCGGGCCGGCCAGCAGCGCTTCCGGCGACACGTGGATCACGGCCGGCACCTTGCCCGACGCACCCGACATGCGGCCGTCGGTGACCAGCGCGACGTGGAAGCCCTGATCCTGCAGCACGCCGAGCAGCGGCGTCAAACGGTGCAGCTCGGGCATCCCGTTCGCACGCGCGCCCTGGAAGCGCACGACCGCGACGAAATCGCGCTTCAGCTCGCCGCGATCGAATGCTTCCTGCACGGCTTCCTGCGAATCGAACACGATCGCGGGTGCCGTCACCTTGCGGTGCTCGGGCGCGACCGCCGAAATCTTGATCACGCCACGGCCGAGGCGGCCCTGCATCAGGCGCAGGCCACCGTCCGGCTGGAACGGGTCGCGGATGCCGCGCAGCACCTTGGTGTCGTGGCTCTCGGCCGCGCCGTCGACCCACGTGAGCTTGCCGTCGATCAGCTTCGGCTCCTTCGTGTAGTGCGACAGGCCACGGCCGGCGACCGTGGTCACGTCTTCGTGCAGCAGCCCGCCTTCGAGCAGGTTGCGCACCAGGAAGGCAACTCCGCCCGCCGCGTGGAAGTGGTTCACGTCGGCCTTGCCGTTCGGGTAGATCTTCGCGAGCAGGGGCACGACGGCCGACAGTTCGTCGAAATCGTTCCAGTCGATCAGGATGCCGGCCGCGCGCGCAATCGCGACGAGGTGCAGCGTGTGGTTGGTCGAGCCGCCGGTCGCGAGCAGCGCGACGATCCCGTTGACGATCGCCTTCTCGTCGATCACGTGGCCGATCGGCGTGTAGTGGCCGCGTTCGACGGTCAGGTCGAGCACGCGGCGCGCGGCCTCGGCGGTGAGCGCGGTGCGCAGCGGCGTGTGCGGGTGGACGAATGCCGAGCCCGGCAGGTGCAGCCCCATCAGCTCCATCAGCATCTGGTTGCTGTTCGCGGTGCCGTAGAACGTGCAAGTGCCGTGGCCGTGATAGGCGGCCGATTCGGCTTCGAGCAGCGCGTCGCGGCCAACCTGGCCGGTCGCGAACTGCTGGCGGATCTTCGCCTTGTCGTCGTTCGACAGGCCGCTCGTCATCGGGCCGGCCGGCACGAAGATCGTCGGCAGGTGGCCGAACTGCAGCGCGCCGATCAGCAGGCCCGGCACGATCTTGTCGCAGATGCCGAGGCAGAGCGCTGCGTCGAACATGTTGTGCGTGAGCGCGATCGCCGTGCCCATCGCGATCGCTTCGCGCGAGAACAGCGACAGCTCCATCCCCGGGTTGCCCTGCGTGACGCCGTCGCACATCGCCGGCACGCCGCCCGCGAACTGCGCGACACCACCGTTCTCGCGCGCGGCCGCCTTGATGATGTCGGGGAAATCCTTGTACGGCGCGTGCGCGGACAACATCTCGTTGTACGAGGACACGATGCCGATGTTCGGCTCGCGGATCGCCTTGATCGAGAACTTGTCGTTGCCCTCGAGGCCCGCGAAGCCGTGCGCGAGGTTCGCGCACGACAGCGCGCCGCGTGCCGGGAACTTGCCCTGCGCGCCGTCGATGCGCTGCAGATAGGCGGAACGGGTCGATTGGCTGCGGGCGATCACGCGTTCGGTGACCTTCGCCAGAGTGGGGTGCAGCAACGTCATGCTGGGCGCTCCTGTATGCCGGCCGACACCGGCGTTGGAATCGTGGGGACGGTCGAACACGTCGACAGAACGAAGTCAGTCTAGTAGAAAAACTACATGCACGCAATGCAGATTCATCGCCCCGCAACCCTTATTCCCGCTACCAGCAAGGCGATACCTAGTGAAAACCCTAACTCACCTCAACGAAAGCATCACTCCGGCGCTAGTATTTTCTTGTAGATTTTCTACAATTCGATTGCGATACACTCGCTCATCCGAACCCGATTTCTGCCTGCCGCCCCATGCTGCCCCGCATTGAAGCGATCCGCGCCGAGTTGCGCCCGTCCGAGCGCAAGCTCGCCGACTACATCCTCGCCGCGCCACGCGAGGTGCTCGACCTCGCGATGACCGAGCTGTCGACGCGCGCGGGCGTCAGCCAGCCGACGATCGCGCGCTTCTGCCAGGCGCTCGGCTGCAGCGGCTTTCGCGAGTTCAAGATCCGGCTCGCGCAGAGCGTCGCGCCGGGCGTGTCGTCGGTCTATCGCGACGTCGAGCCCGACGAACCCGCGCCCGGCATCATCGGCAAGGTGTTCGACCGCACGATCGGCGCACTGATCGAGGTGCGCAACAGCCTGTCCGCGGGCAGCGTCGCCGATGCGATCGCGCTGCTGTCGAACGCATCTCGAATCGAGTTCTACGGCGCCGGCGGCTCGGGCATCGCCGCGCAGGACATCCAGCACAAGTTCTTCCGGCTCGGCGTGCCGAGCGTCGCGTATTCGGATCCGCACACGTTCTCGATGTCGTCGGCGCTGCTCGGGCCGCACGACGTCGTCGTCGCGATCTCGAACACCGGCCGCACGCGCGACATCGTCGACGCCGCGCGCTCCGCGCTCGCGTGCGGCGCGAAGGTCGTCGCGATCACGCAGAGCCATTCGCCGCTCGCGAAGCTCGCGACGGTGAGTCTTGCATCGAACGTTGCGGAGGAAACGGACGTGTTCTCGCCGATGACGTCGCGGATGTCGCATCTCGCGATCGGCGACATCCTCGCGGTCGGCGTCGCGCTGTCGCGCGGCCCCGCACTGATGGAACGCGTCGGCCGCGCGAAGGAGGCGATCACGCGCCGCCGGATCGACGACGGCGCGAAGGATTGAGCAGGCACCGCGCCGACCGCACGCGCGTAAACGACCAACGGCGCCCCGCGGGGCGCCGTTGCGCATCAGGCGGCGCCGGCAACCTCGCCGGCCATGCCGCTCAGAACGGCTTGATCACGACCAGCGCGACCGCCGCGAGCATGCCGAGCACCGGCAGCTCGTTGAACACGCGATACCACTTGTCAGTGCGCCGGTTCTCGCCGCGCTCGAACACCTTCAGCAGATGCCCGCAATACGCGTGATAGATGATCAGCAGCAGTACGACCGTCACCTTCGCGTGGATCCAGCCCTGCCCCTGCCCGATGCCGATCGACAGCCAGAGCCACAACCCGCAGGCCAGCGCCGGCACCGCGATCATCGTCATGAAGCGGAACAGCTTGCGTGCCATCAGCAGCAGGCGCCGCACCGCAGCCGGATCGGTTTCCATGGCCAGGTTCACGTAGATGCGCGGCAGGTAGAACAGCCCCGCAAACCACGCAGCGATCAGAACGATATGGAACGTCTTGACCCAGAGCATTGCCATCGGTTGTGCGCCTCGCTGGTTACTGGCGGCCTTCGCCGTGCCCGAGCACGACGTACTTCAGCGACGTCAGCCCTTCCAGGCCGACGGGGCCGCGTGCGTGCAGCTTGTCGTTCGAAATGCCGATTTCCGCGCCCAGGCCGAATTCGAAGCCGTCGGCAAAGCGCGTCGACGCGTTGACCATCACGCTCGCCGAATCGACCTCGCGCAGGAACCGCATCGCGCGGTCGTGATCCTCGGTGACGATCGCATCCGTGTGGTGCGAGCCGTAATGGTTGATGTGCTCGATCGCGGCGTCGAGGCCGTCGACGACCTTGATCGCGAGCACCGGCGCGAGATATTCGGTGTGCCAGTCTTCCTCGGTGGCATCGACGAGCGGGCCGACGCCCGCATCGGCGAGCACCGTGCGCGCGGCCGCATCGACGCGCAGTTCGACCTGCTTGTCGCGATACAGCTTGCCGAGCGGCGGCAGCAGCTTCGCCGCGACACCGCTCGAAACGAGCAGCGTCTCCATCGTGTTGCAGGTGCCGTAGCGGTGCGTCTTCGCGTTGTCGCAGACGGTCAGCGCCTTGTCGAGATCGGCGCGATCGTCGACGTACACGTGACAGATGCCGTCGAGGTGCTTGATCATCGGCACGCGCGCCTCGTTGATCAGGCGCTCGATCAGGCTCTTGCCGCCGCGCGGCACGATCACGTCGACGTATTCGGTCATCGTGATCAGCTTGCCGACCGCCGCGCGATCGGCCGTCGCGACGACCTGCACCGCATCCTGCGGCAAGCCGGCTGCTTCGAGCCCCTCGCCGATCAGCTTCGCGAGCGCAGCATTCGATTCGAGCGCTTCGGAGCCGCCGCGCAGGATCGTTGCATTGCCCGACTTCAGGCACAGTGCAGCCGCGTCGATCGTCACGTTCGGGCGCGATTCGTAGATGATGCCGATCACGCCGAGCGGCACACGCATCTGCCCGACCTGGATGCCGCTCGGGCGGTACTTGAGGTTGCCGATCTCGCCGATCGGATCGGCCAGCGACGCCACCTGGCGCAAGCCTTCGACCATCGTCTTCAGCGCCTTGTCCGACAGCGTCAGGCGATCGACGAACGCCGCATCGAGCCCCTTTTCACGGGCACGGGCGACGTCGCGTGCATTCGCATCCTTCAGCGCCTGCGCGTCGCGTTCGATCGCGCGCGCCACGGCGTCGAGCGCCGCGTTCTTCGCGGCCGTGCTGGCGCGCGCCATCGCGCGGGAAGCGTGCCTGGCGCGACGGCCCAGGTCGGTCATGTACTGATCGATATCCATCGTGTGACTCGAGAAGCGCGCCGCGCTGGGCGGCATGAATTCGTGGGGAACCGTGAGCGGCGGCGGCCGGAGGGCCGCGCCAGCGATCAAAACATTGTAAGCGGGTTGCGCAGCACGCGCTGAAGGCCCGAACGGGACTTAGCGTCGCACGTGGCCCGCGGTCGGCGGTCGCTCGCCGCGGGCACCGGCCACCGTCATCGCGAGCTGGAACAGCCCGTCCCACGGATCGGGCGGCGGTTCATCCTGCGTGCGGCGGCCCGGCGCGACGGCCGTGAGCCCCTTGACCTGCCGGTCGAGCTTCGCGGCAAACGCGAGCGCCTTCTCGAGCACGGCTTCCGACACGCGGTTCAGCGCGGGGCCGATCAGCCGCTCGCGCGGCCCCCACACGCGGTTCTCGCGCAGCAGCGTCGCGAGCGGCTTGCCGGCCGTCGTGCCACGCTTGATCCGCAGCAGCGTGCGCAACTCCTCGACGACGGCCCACATCACGAGCACGATCGCCTCGCCCTCGCCCTTCAGCCCGTCGATCATCCGCGCAAGCCGCGCGGCGTCGCCGGCGAGCATCGCTTCGTTCAGCTTGAAGACGTCGTAACGCGCGACGTTCAGCACCGCATCGTGCACCTGCTCGAACGACAGCGCGCCCTGCGGATACAGCAGCCCGAGCTTCTGGATTTCCTGGTGCGCGGCGAGCAGGTTGCCTTCGACGCGCTCGGCGATGAATTGCAGCGCGCGCCGCCCGTCCTCGCCAGGCGCGGCGCGCTGGCCCTGCATGGCAAGACGCTGGCCGATCCAGTTCGGCAGCTGCGCGCGGTCGACCGGATCGATCTTCAGCGCGACGCCGCCGTTCTGCAGCGCGGTAAACCACGCGGATTTCTGCGTGGCCGCGTCGAGGCGCGGCAACGTGACGAGCATCAGCGCGTCGGGGTTCGGCGTGGCCGCGAGCGTCTTCAGCGCATCGGCGCCTTCCTTGCCGGGCTTGCCCGACGGAATGCGCAGCTCGATCAGCTGGCGCTCGCCGAACAGCGACATCGCCTGGGTGGCGCCGAGCAGCACGCTCCAGTCGAAGCCGCGCTCGACCGTATGCACCGAACGTTCGGTGAAGCCGGCCGCGCGTGCGGCCGCACGAATGCGGTCGCACGCTTCCTGCGCGAGCAGCGGCTCGTCGCCGTAGACGGTATAGAGCCCGGCCAACCCCTTCGCGAGGTGCGGCTCCAGCGCATCAAGTCGCAGTTGCATCGGTGCGTGTGCCGTCGATCAGAGCGGTGGCGGCGGCAGCGGCGCGCGCGGCGAGACGCCCGGCACCACATCTTCCGGCGCCGGCGTCAGCGAATGGACGATCGCGAGACGCCGCATCAGCTGGTCAACCGCGTCGTTCTGCATGTCGCCGTACAGGAGTTCCGATTCCTGCGCCTTCGCGTTCGTGTACTGATCGCTGTACGTCATCGCGCGGTTCAGCGCGATCGCACTCATCGGAATCAGCACGGTGCCGTCCTTGCTCGTCAGTTGGTAGCGCAGCGTGTAAAAAAGCGCGTATTCCTGTGCCGAGCCGTACTTGTTGAGCGTCAGCGTATTCAGGCCACGCGATTCCGACATGGTCAGCACGGCATCGGCGTCGCCCGCCGAATGGACGATCTTCGTGTCGCTGCCGGCCTCGACGAGGCGCACGAGGCGCGCCTCGACGGGCGGCGGCGCGCCGGCGATCAGCAGGTGCTTGAACGCGTAGTCCTGCTGGCCGCGCAACTGGAAGCCGCATGCCGACAGCGCAACCGCGCTGCCGACGGCGAGCATCAAAAACGATCTGCGGATCACCTTCGCTCCTTCTGGGTACGTCCGACGGCCAGCGGCCGTCAGACGACGATGTTCACGAGGCGGCCCGGCACGACGACGATCTTCTTCGCCGGCTTGCCGTCGCTGAACTTCGCGAACGCGTCGTCGGCCACCGCCGCGGCTTCGATCGCCTCGCGGCTTGCGTCCTTCGCCACCTTCAGCGCGCCGCGCACCTTGCCGTTCACCTGCAGCACGAGTTCGATCTCGGCCTGCTCGAGCGCGGCCTCGTCGACCTTCGGCCACGGTGCGTCGAGCAGCGGGCCGAATTCGTCCGCATAGCCCAGCGCCTTCCACAGCTCGAACGTGACGTGCGGCACGACCGGGTACAGCACACGCAGCAGCACGCCGTACGTTTCACGCAGCACGCCGGGCGTCGCGCCCTTCGCGCCGTCGATCGCGTTCAGCATCTTCATTGCTGCCGACACGACCGTGTTGTACTGCAGGCGCTGGTAGTCGAAATCGGCCTGCTTCAGCACGCTGTAGATCTCGCG
>NZ_CAJNKE010000196.1 GCF_905232215.1 Burkholderia sp. LMG 13014 | reverse complement strand
CGGCGCCCAGAACAGGTAGACCGACGCGGCAGCCGACGCGACGAACGCGGCCAGCACGAAATACGACACGGCCGAGGCCCGCAACGCAAAGCGCTGCGGACGCCCGGCCGGAGCATCGAAGGGACTCGTCAAGCGATTGCAGCGTCAGACGCGCTTGAACACCAGCGTGCCGTTGGTACCGCCGAAGCCGAAGTTGTTCTTCATGGCGACGTCGATCTTCATGTCACGCGCGGTGTTCGCGCAGTAATCGAGATCGCACTCCGGGTCCTGGTTGAAGATGTTGATGGTCGGCGGCGACACGTTGTTATGCAGCGCCAGCACCGTGAACACCGATTCGAGGCCGCCCGCGCCGCCCAGCAGGTGGCCCGTCATCGACTTCGTCGAGTTCACGACGAGCTTGTACGCATGCTCGCCGAAGGCCGCCTTCACCGCGTCGGACTCGTTCTTGTCGCCCAGCGGCGTCGACGTGCCGTGCGCGTTCAGGTACTGGACCTCATCCGCGTTCAGGCCGGCGTCGCGCAGTGCCGCGACCATGCAACGGCGCGGGCCGTCCATGTTCGGCGCGGTCATGTGGTACGCGTCGCCCGTCATGCCGAAGCCCGAGACTTCCGCGTAGATTTTCGCCCCGCGTGCCTTCGCCGCTTCGTACTCTTCGAGCACCATCACGCCTGCACCCTCGCCCAGCACGAAGCCGTCGCGGTCCTTGTCCCACGGACGGGACGCGCTGGCCGGATCGTCGTTGCGGGTCGACAGCGCGCGCGCTGCCGCAAAACCGCCGATGCCGAGCGGCGACACCGTCGATTCGGCACCGCCCGCGACCATCACGTCGGCGTCGCCCGCCTGGATCAGGCGTGCGGCCAGGCCGATGCTGTGCAGGCCGGTCGTGCAGGCCGTCACGGCCGCGAGGTTCGGGCCCTTCAGGCCGAACATGATGCTCAGGTGACCCGAGATCATGTTGATGATCGAACCCGGCACGAAGAACGGCGAAATCCGGCGCGCGCCGCGATCGACGTAGGTCTGGTGCGTATCTTCGATCATCGGCAGGCCGCCGATGCCGGAACCGACCAGCACGCCGATGCGTTCCGCATTGGCTTCGTTCACTTCCAGCCCGCTGTCCTTGATGGCCTGGACGCCGGCGGCGATGCCGTAATGGATGAACGTATCCATGTTCCGGGCTTCCTTCGCCGGGATGTACTCCTCGGCGACGAATCCCTTCACTTCGCCCGCGAAATGGACGGCGAGGTTCGACGGATCGAACTTCGTGACGGTGGCAATACCGGACTTGCCGGCGACGAGATTGGCCCAGCCGTCGGCAACATTATTGCCAACAGGCGAAATCAGCCCCAGGCCTGTAACAACAACACGACGGCGGCTCACGGTAACCTCTTTTCCATTATTGGATGACAAAAACAAAAGCCACAGTGGCCACAGGAACCAGCCCTGCGAGCCCTGTGGCTGTTAGTCCGTCCGGCGCGAAGCCGGCAGGATGGCGCGTCAATCGCGAAAATCGCGGAGACGTGGCGGACAAGCGCGAAAGGCGCCTATTACGCCTTGACGTTTGCGCGAGCGTAGTCGATCGCTTGCTGAACGGTCGTGATCTTCTCTGCTTCTTCGTCCGGGATTTCCATGCCGAACTCGTCTTCCAGAGCCATCACCAGTTCGACGGTGTCGAGCGAGTCGGCGCCCAGGTCGTTCACGAACGAAGCTTCGTTCTTGATCTCGGCTTCCGCGACGCCCAGTTGTTCAGCGACGATCTTCTTGACACGTTGTTCGATGTTATCCATTACCCCTCCGAGGGAAAGTTCAGATTTACAAGTGCGCGCATTTTATCAGGTTTGCTGACGCCAAAACGCGCGTTGGCTTGATGGTCGATCAAGCGCCGATCCGCCTGAAAAACGGGATACGGCGCGGATGGTAAACGAAAATCGTTACGACATGTACATGCCGCCGTTCACGTGCAGCGTCGTACCGGTGATGTAACCGGCTTGCGGCGATGCGAGGAACGCGACGGCATGGGCGATGTCTTCCGGGCTGCCGAGGCGGCCGAGCGGAATCTGGGTCTTGAGCGCGGCCTGTTGTTCTTCCGGCAGCGTCTTCGTCATGTCGGTGTCGATGAAGCCCGGCGCGACGCAGTTCACGGTGATGCCGCGGCTGCCGATTTCACGCGCGAGCGCACGGGTCATGCCCGCGACGCCGGCCTTCGCGGCTGCGTAGTTGACCTGGCCCGGGTTGCCGGCCGAGCCGACCACCGACGTGATGTTGATGATGCGGCCACCACGAGCCTTCATCATCGGGCGCAGTACCGCGCGCGACAGGCGGAACACCGACTTCAGGTTGGTGTCGATCACCGCGTCCCAGTCCTCGTCCTTCATGCGCATCGCGAGCTGGTCCTGCGTGATGCCCGCGTTGTTGACGAGCACGTTCAGCGCGCCGAATTCCTTCACGGTCGCGTCGATCAGCGCCTCGGCGGCTGCCGCGTCGTTGACGTTCAGCACCGCGCCGCGCCCCGTGACGCCCGCTTCCGCGAACGTCGCGGTGATCGCAGCGGCGCCCGATTCGCTCGTCGCCGTGCCGATCACCGTCGCGCCCAGGCGCGCGAGTTCGAGCGCGATCGAACGGCCGATGCCGCGCGATGCGCCAGTGACGATCGCAACCTGTTTATCGAGAGTCTTGTCCATGAATCGAATATCCGTCTCTTGAGAAAAGGTGCCGCGTCAGGCGGTCACCAGCTTGAGCGCTTCGTCGAGCGACGCCGGATCGAACACCGATGCACCCGTCAGGTTGCCGTCGATGCGCTTCGTCAGGCCGGCGAGCACCTTGCCCGGACCGCATTCGATCACGTGCGTGACGCCCGTGCCGGCGATGTGCTTCACGCACTCGACCCAGCGCACCGGGCCCGCGGCCTGGCGCACCAGCGCGTCCTTGATCGCAGCCGGATCGCTGACCACGGCGACGTCGATGTTGTTGACGACCGGAATCTGCGGCGCCTTGACGTCGACGTTCGCGAGATAGTCGCGCAGCTGGTCCGACGCCGGCTTGAGCAGCGACGAATGGAACGGCGCCGACACCGGCAGCGGCAGCGCGCGCTTCGCACCCTTCGCCTTCGCGATCTCGCAGGCCTTTTCGACCGCGGCCTTGTTGCCTGCGATAACGACCTGCGCGGGGGCATTGAAGTTCACGGCTTCGACAACGCCCGCTTCCGCGGCTTCGGCGCAGACCGCGCGCACCGTGTCGTCGTCGAGGCCCAGGATCGCGGCCATGCCGCCCTGGCCCACCGGCACGGCCGTCTGCATCGCCTGCGCGCGAAAACGCACGAGCGGCACCGCATCCTTGAACGCGAGCGCGCCGGCGGCGACGAGCGCCGTGTATTCACCGAGGCTGTGGCCGGCGACGATCGACGGCGCCGGGCCGCCTGCCTGTTGCCACGCGCGATAGCACGCATAGGCAGCGGTCAGCATCACGGGCTGCGTGTTGGCGGTGAGATTCAGCTCTTCGGCCGGGCCTTCGGCGATCAGCTTGCCGAGATCCTGATTGAGTGCATCGGACGCTTCCTGGAGCGTCTCGCGCACGACGGCCAGATCGGCGAATGCGTTGAGCATGCCGACCGCCTGCGAGCCCTGCCCCGGAAATACGAATGCAAATTTCATATCGTCCCCAATTGAGTCGATTCGGACGGCGCGCACGAATGGCGCGCCGATGGGATCCGCGCGCAGCAGTCGCGCGCCGCGGATCAGTAGCGGAAGACCGACGCGCCCCAGGTGAAGCCGCCGCCGACGCCTTCGATCAGCACGTGCTGGCCACGCTGGATGCGACCGTCGCGCACCGCGGCGTCGAGCGCCAGCGGGATCGACGCAGCCGACGTGTTGCCGTGCTGGTCGACCGTCACGACCATGCGCTCCTGCGGCAGGCCGAGCTTGCGGCAGGTGCTGGTCATGATGCGAATGTTGGCCTGGTGAGGAATCAGCCAGTCGATCTGCTCGGGCGCGAGATTCGCCTTTGCGAGCGCCTCGATCGCAACCTTCTCGAGCACGTTGACCGCGAGCTTGAACACGGCCTGCCCGTCCATGTACAGGAACGCGCTGCCTTCGATCACGCCGCGGTTGACGTTGCCCGGCGTGCAGAGGATGTGCGAATAGCTGCCGTCCGCGTGCAGTGCGCTGCCGAGCACGCCCGGCTCTTCCGACGCGGACAGGATCACCGCGCCCGCGCCGTCGCCGAACAGCACGCAGGTCGTGCGGTCCTTGAAGTCGAGAATGCGCGAGAACGTCTCCGCGCCGACGATGAGCGCCGTGCGGTGCTGGCCGCTGCGGATGAAGCTGTCGGCCGTCGCCATCGCGTACGCAAAGCCCGAACACACGGCCTGCACGTCGAATGCCGCACCGCCGTTCTTGATGCCGAGCTTGTTCTGCAGCAGGCACGCGGTGCTCGGGAACACGAAATCGGGGGTCGAAGTCGCGACGATGATCAGGTCGATCGACTGCGGATCGATGCCGGCGGCTTCGATCGCGCGACGCGACGCCTCGAACGCGAGGTCGCTGGTCGTCACGTCCGGTGCGGCGAAATGGCGCGCATGGATACCCGTGCGCGCAACGATCCATTCATCGCTCGTCTCAATGCCTTCCTTCGCGAGACGATCGGTCAACTGCTGGTTCGTGACGCGGTCAGGCGGCAGGTAGCTGCCCGTGCCGAGCACGCGGGAATAGAGAGTCGATTGGGCCATTTATGCTTTAGAGGATTGCGCAGCGGAAGGTTCGGCGTGATGGCCTGCGGCGGGGCTTGCATGGCCCGCGCCGCCCGCGTCGTGTTCGCCTTCGCCGAGTGACACTGAATTATCCGCCATCGCGCGCGCGAGGCGCTCCAGCACGCCGTTTTTGACGGCATCATACCCGCGTTTAATCGCCCACTCAAACGCGTAGGCGTCGGCGGAACCGTGGCTCTTGATCACGAGGCTCTTCAGCCCCAGTAACGCTGCACCATTGTACTGCCGGTGGTCGACGCGCTTCTTGAAACGTAGCAGGACAGGCGCGGCGAGCAGCGCCATCAGCTTCGACATCAGCGAACGGCCGAACTCCTCGCGGATGATGTCGGCCAGCATTTGCGCGAGGCCCTCGGACGTCTTCAGCGCGACGTTGCCGACGAAGCCGTCGCACACGATCACGTCGACGGTGCCCTTGTAGATGTCGTTGCCTTCGACGTTGCCGCGGAAATTGAGCGTGCTGGCGCGCAGCAGTTCACCTGCGCGCTTGATCGTCTCGTTGCCCTTGATCACCTCTTCGCCGATGTTCAGCAGGCCGATCGCCGGACGCTCCTTGCCTTCGAGCGCGGCCACGAGCGCGTGCCCCATCTCCGCGAACTGCAGCAGGTGCTGCGGCTCGCAGTCGACGTTCGCGCCGAGGTCCAGCATCATCGTGTAGCCGGTCGGGTTCGGCAGCGCGGACGCGATCGCGGGCCGTTCGATGCCGGGCAGCGTCTTGAGTACGTAACGGGAAACGGCCATCAGCGCGCCGGTATTGCCGGCGGAGATACAGGCCTGCGCCTCGCCTTCCTTGACGCGGTTGAGCGCGACGCGCATCGAAGAATCCTTCTTCTTGCGCAGCGCCACTTCGACAGGGTCGTCCATCGCCACGACTTCGGTGGCGGGAACGATGGTCAGCGCGGGATCGTCGAGGGCTTTCAGCTTTTTCAGCTGAGCGCGGATCGCGCTTTCGATGCCGACGAGCATCAGGTGCGCATCGGGATGCGCGCGGACGAACTTGACTGCCGCGGGAACGGTCACGGACGGGCCGTGGTCGCCTCCCATGCAATCGATTGTGAGCTTTACGGTCATGGAATGCGACGAATTTCAGGCACAAAAAAGCGGCAGATGAATGCCGCCTTTTTGTCGAGCCAGGAAAGTGTCAAGCGAACCAGTTGTCACGCGAACGGCAAGCGTAGCGCGCAACGCGTGACTTGACGCTTAGTCGTTCTTCGTCTTGACGACTTTCTTGCCGCGATAGTAGCCGTTCGGGCTGACGTGGTGACGCAGATGCACTTCACCCGTGCTCGGCTCGACTGCCAGCGGCGCTGCCGTCAGGAAATCGTGCGAACGATGCATGCCGCGCTTCGACGGCGACTTCTTGTTTTGCTGGACTGCCATGACTAACTCCTAAATAATTTTCCGGATTCTAACACAGCCCGATCCGGCGCTTAACTACCCTGGCCCAAAGCCTTTACGCCTTCCCGCGCCACAACTGCTTAGTGTTTCTTGGTGCCGTCACCGTCCTTCTTCAGCGCTTCCAGCGCTGCGAACGGATTCGGCCGTTTGCCTTCGTCCCCGGCTTCGTCGGACTCCTCGTCCGTCTCTTCCGCGGGACCGCTCGCGCCCGACACGAGGCTTTCGTGAACTGCCGGGCAAACCTCGTGCTTGGGCACGAGCGGCAACGAAAGCAGCAATTCCTCTTCGATCAAGTCGACGAGATCGAACTGGCGTGAGCCCACGATCACATCGGCTTCATCGTCGTCGAGCGGAAATTCTTCAGCTTCTTCTTCGGTCGCGACGACCCGGTACGTCATGTCGACGCCGAACGCCTGGTCGTACGGGGTCATGCAGCGCTGGCACGTGAGCCACGCATGGCCATGCACCGCAAGGCGCAGATACGGCTGCTGCCCATCGGCGCCGTCGTCCTGCAACTCCTTCTGGGTGAACCCTTCCGCCTGCCATGTGAAGACCGTGTCGCGATCTGGCGCGTCCGCGGGCACTTCGTTTAACATGCGCGGCAGTTGCGAGAGGCGCACCGCGCCTGCTGCCTGCCGCCCGCTGCGGGCGAATTCGAACAGGTCGATCGCGTGCGGATCAAGCGCCGCAGCAGGTTTGCCAGAAGAAGTGTTCATGTGCGCTCCTGCCTACAGGCTGACTTGCGGATCCGGCTTGGTACCGCTCGCGTACGGTTCATCCGCGGATGACGTACTTTACTTCCGAAGACCCGGCAGGCACCACCACAACGGAAGCCTACCGACGAAAAGCGGGAAAGCATACCTGTTTTACCTTTTGCGGTCAATCACTTAAGCTTGCGTCCGCGCAACGCTGCGCAACACCCGACGACTCACCGATCCAACCGACCATGCCGGATACCGTTTGCCGCCCGCCGCGGCTGATTCTTGCCTCCAGTTCACGCTACCGCCGCGCGCTCCTCGAGCGCCTCGGCATCCCCTTCGACGTCGTGTCACCCGACCTCGACGAAACCCCGCACGACGGCGAAACGCCTGCCGCGACCGCCCTGCGCCTCGCCGGCGCGAAAGCGCGCGCAGTCGCTGCCACGATCGACGCGCCGGACGGCGTGCTCGTGATCGGGTCGGACCAGGTCGCGACCTTCGACGGGCTCCAGATCGGCAAGCCCGGCACGCATGAGCGCGCGCTCGCGCAACTCGTGTCGATGCAGGGCCGCGAAGTCGAATTCCACAGCGCGCTCTGCCTGTACGACAGCCGGACGGGCGAAGCGCAGGTCGAGGACATCGTCACGCGCGTGCGCTTTCGCTCGCTGCCCGAGGCCGAACTCGACGCGTACCTGCGCGCGGAAACGCCATACGACGTCGCCGGCAGCGCGAAGTCCGAAGGGCTCGGCATTGCACTGCTCGACGCGATCGACTCGAACGACCCGACCGCGCTCGTCGGCCTGCCGCTGATCGCGCTCACGCGCATGCTGCGCGCCGCCGAATATCCGTTGTTTGCAACCACCCGTGGAGACCGCGCATGACCGCCGGCACGCTTTACCTCGTCCCGAACACGCTCGGCGAAGGCGACGAATCGATGCTCGCCGCCGTGCTGCCCGCGGCCGTCCAGGCGCGCGCCGGCACGCTCGGCTATTACATCGGCGAGAACGCGAAAACGACGCGCGCGTTTCTGAAGAAGATCGGCACGACGCGCCCGATCCAGGAAATCGAGATCAGCGAACTGAACGTCAATACGCCGACCGGCGCCATCGACCGGCTGCTCGCGCCCATTCTGGCCGGTGCGGACGCCGGCCTCGTGTCGGAGGCCGGCTGCCCGGCCGTCGCCGATCCCGGTGCACTGCTGGTGCGCCGCGCGCACGAGCGCGGCGTGAAAGTCGTGCCGCTCGTCGGGCCGAGTTCGATCCTGCTCGCGCTGATGGCATCGGGCCTGAACGGCCAGAGCTTCGCGTTCAACGGCTATCTGCCGGTCGACGCAGCCGCGCGCGCGAAACGCCTGCGCGAACTCGAGCAACTGTCACGCAAGGCGCGCCAGACGCAGATCTTCATCGAAACGCCGTACCGGAATCACGCGATGCTCGACACGCTCGTCGCGACCTGCGCACCGTCGACGCAGATCTGCGTCGCGGCCGACCTGACCCTCGCGACCGAGACGATCGCGAGCCGCACCGTAGCGGACTGGAAAAAGGCGCCTGCGCCGAATCTGCACAAGCGTCCAGCGATCTTCCTGCTGCTGGCGAACTGAAGCCGCAGCAGGCGAACCGCCAAGCGACTGCGGGCCGTTGCGGCCCGCCCGCTTTCGGTCAGCGCAAGCTGACCGACGCGCCGCCGGCCGTCAGCGCCTTCATCGCGGCGCCGCCCACGGCTGCGCCGAACTTGCGCGCGACACGGTTCGTCAGGCTTTCCTTGACCGTATAGTCGACGAGATCGGGCGCCTTCAGAACGTCGCGCGCGACCGTGTCGGTCGTGCCGTAGCCGTCGGCAAGCCCGAGCTCGACACTCTTCTCGCCGGTCCAGAACAGGCCCGAGAACATGTCGGGCGTCTCGTGCAGCCGCTTGCCGCGGCCATCCTTCACGGCCTTGATGAACTGTGCATGCACCTGGTCGAGCAATGCCTGCGCATGCGCGTCCATCTTCGGCGTCTCCGGCGAGAACGGGTCGTAGAAGCCCTTGTTTTCGCCCGACGTATGCAGGCGCCGCTCGACGCCGAGCTTGCCCATCAGGCCAGTAAAGCCGAACCCGTCCATCAGCACGCCGATCGACCCGACGATGCTCGCCTTGTCGACGAAGATCTTGTCGGCCGCGGACGCGATGTAATAGCCACCCGATGCGCACATGTCGGTCACGACGACGTACAGCGGCTTGTCCGGGTATTTCGCGCGCAGCCGCCGGATCTCGTCGTAGACCATCCCGGCCTGCACCGGGCTGCCGCCCGGGCTGTTGATCCGCAGCACGACGCCGACCGTGCCGTCGTCGTCGAACGCGGCGTCGAGCGCCGTGTTGATGTCGTCGGCGTTCGCGTTGACGCCGGCCGCGATCTCGCCGTCGATCGTCACGAGCGCCGTATGCCGCCCGCTCGAAGAAAACTTCGAATCGCTCGAGAAATCGATCAAAGCGAACGCGAACAGCACGAACACGGCGAGGAACGCGAAGCGGAAGAAGATCTTCCAGCGCCGCGCCGCGCGCTGCTCCTTGACCGCCGCAAGCGCGATCCGCTCGAGCGCCGCACGCTCCCAGTTCGGTTCACGGCTGTCGGGACGGGAGGAGGAATCCGGGGAATTCGGTTGGTCGGCCATGCAGTGTTGTCGTTAGTCGGTCGTGGCGGGAACGGCGGGACGCAGGTCGGCGTCGGGCACCCAGAATACCGCACGCCCGTCGGACGTGTCGCGCTCGTCGACCTCGACCGGCCGCAGGCGGCCGCCGCGGCACGGGCCGCCGACGCACTTGCCGGTGTTCGGCTCGTAGATCGCGCCATGCGTCGCGCACATCAGGTAGAGGCCCGACGATTCGAAGAACTGCCCTTCGGCCCAGTCGAGCTCCATCGGCACATGCGCGCAGCGATTCAGGTAACCATATGCCTGGCCCTCGTAGCGCACGAAGAACACGACGGCCTGCTCGCCGCGCAGCGTCGCGTCGACGCGCACGCCGGCGCCACCGTCAGCCAGCACATCCGAAGCGCACACGCGCACGGCATCC
>NZ_CAJNKE010000195.1 GCF_905232215.1 Burkholderia sp. LMG 13014 | reverse complement strand
CGACCTGCTCGGCGGAAAGCGAGCCTTTGAACGAATCGGGCGCGATGACGACGACAGGCGCGGACGGGTGTTGCGGCATGGTGTCTCCGGAAGGCGTGATTGGTGTGAGGAATGAATGGAGCCGCGGCGGCGGCATACCTTCAATCGGAGCTTACAGGATGGCGGGCCCGTGGTGGATACGGCGTTCGGCATAGCGGCGATCCGCGCGCATTGCCGTGCAGAGGGCTGCCGATGCGGGGCAGACGCATGTACGTCGCGCCGATCTGGCGGTGTGAGGAAAATTGTTTGCTAGAATAGTCGATTCTTCCGGCCAAAGCCGTGCTCCGAGCCGCTTGCGCTAGCCATCCGGCGCGTGCAGGGATGGCGTGGCGCTCCGGCGCGGCGAGTGGATGTGACGCACATCACGCCGCAGGCAGGCACGGCAAGGAAAACCCGATTCGCTCGAATAATTTTAGGACGATTGAAGCCATGGCTAACGTTGTTGAGAACCTCGGCAAGCTTGAACGCCGCGTGACGATTTCCCTGCCGAAAGACACCGTGCAGAAGGAAATCGACGCCCGTATCCAGAAACTCGCGAAGACCGTGCGCATGCCGGGTTTCCGCCCGGGCAAGGTGCCGGTGAAGATGGTCGCGCAACAGTATGCGGGTCAGGTCGAGGCAGAAGTGCTGAGCGACAAGATCGGCCAGGAATTCTTCACGATCAGCCGCGCGGAAAACCTGCGCGTCGCTGGCCAGCCGAGCTTCGAGCCGAAGCAGGAGCAGGCTGAAGGTGCATACGCGTTCGACGCGACGTTCGAGGTGTACCCGGAAGTGAAGATCGGCGATCTGGCGACGGCTGAAGTCGAGCGCTCGACGACGTCGATCGGCGACGATGAAATCGACCGCACGCTGGACATCCTGCGCAAGCAGCGCGTGCACTTCCACGCACGTGGCGAAGCCGGCGAGCACGGCGACGGCGGCGCGGACACCGCAGCGAAGAACGGCGACCGCGTGACGGTCGACTTCGTCGGTAAGATCGACGACGTCGCGTTCCAGGGCGGCACGGCTGAAGATTTCCCGTTCGTGCTCGGCGAAGGCCGCATGCTGCCGGAATTCGAAACGGCAGCGCTGGGCCTGAAGGACGGCGAGTCGCGCACGTTCGATCTGGCGTTCCCGGAGGATTACCACGGCAAGGACGTCGCGGGCAAGACGGCGCAATTCACGGTCACGATGAAGAAGATCGAGTGGCCGCACCTGCCGGAAATCGACGGTGAATTCGCGAAGTCGCTCGGCATCGAAGACGGCGATCTCACGAAGATGCGCGGCGAGATCAAGGAAAACCTCGAGCGTGAAGCGAAGCGCCGCACGCAGTCGATCGTCAAGAACCAGGTGATGGACGCGCTGCTGAAGATTTCCGAACTCGACGTGCCGAAGGCGCTGATCGAGCAGGATCAGCAACGCCTCGTCGAAATGGCTCGCCAGGATCTGGCGCAGCGCGGCGTGCCGAACGCGAAGGACGCACCGATCCCGGCCGAGATGTTCGCCGAGCAGGCAGAACGCCGCGTGAAGCTGGGCCTCGTGCTGGCCGAACTCGTGAAGTCGAACAGCCTCGAAGCGAAGCCGGAACAGATCCGCGCGGAAGTGGACGAGTTTGCGAAGAGCTACGAAGACCCGAAGGAAGTGGTCCGCTGGTATTATTCGAACCAGCAGCGCCTCGCCGAGATGGAAGCGTTCGTCGTTGAAAGCAACGTCGTCGATTTCGTGCTGGGCAAGGCGAAGGTGACGGACAAGGAAGTGAGCTTCGAAGCACTCGCGAGCGCATCGGCGCAAGCGTAAGTGTTGCTCTAGCGGCGTGCCGGCTGTCGGAGCGACGGCCCGCACGCCGTTTTTACGTCAAGCGCACGGTTGCCATTAATATGGCGATTGAGCGGGCGGCTTCCTTCCGTTCAATTTTCCATTCGAACAAGGTTCATTGAATGATCACTCGCGCTGAATTGCTGGACATGCTTGCTTCGAACGCGCCGCAGGGTTTCGAGGCGCAAGCGCTGGGGCTGGTGCCGATCGTCGTCGAAACGAGCGGCCGCGGCGAGCGTTCGTACGATATCTACTCGCGTCTCCTGAAGGAGCGCCTGGTGTTCATGGTCGGCGAAGTGAACGACCAGACCGCCAACCTCGTGGTTGCGCAGCTGCTGTTCCTCGAGAGCGAGAATCCCGACAAGGACATCAGCCTGTACATCAACAGCCCGGGCGGGTCGGTGTCGGCCGGCATGGCGATCTACGACACGATGCAGTTCATCAAGCCGGACGTGTCGACGTTGTGCATGGGCCTCGCGGCCAGCATGGGTGCGTTCCTGCTCGCGTCGGGTGCGAAGGGCAAGCGCTTCGCGCTGCCGAACTCGCGCGTGATGATTCACCAGCCGCTCGGCGGCGCACGCGGCCAGGCATCCGACATCGAGATCCAGGCACGCGAAATCCTCTACCTGAAGGAGCGGCTGAACCAGTTGCTCGCGCAGCACACGGGCCAGGACGTCGAGCGCATCGCGCGCGACACCGACCGTGATAACTTCATGTCGAGCGAGGATGCGAAGGCGTACGGGCTGATCGATCAGGTGCTGCTGAAGCGCCCGTGAGCTTAAGTGGGGTGCCGCCCCGATTCGTGCGGCGCCCCTGCGATGTCCCGAACGCCCTGAGCATCTGCGGCAAGCGCATCCAGCCGGCTCCGGTCGCGCCCTAGGCGCGGCGCTCGGAGCATTCGGCGTATCATGTCATTTACCTGTCCGGAGGCTCTACATTCATGGCGGACAAAAAAGGTTCGAACAGCGAGAAGCTGTTGTATTGCTCGTTTTGCGGAAAGAGCCAGCATGAGGTGAAAAAACTCATCGCTGGCCCGTCGGTGTTCATCTGCGATGAATGTATCGACCTTTGCAACGAGATCATTCGCGACGAGGCGGCTGCCGCCGGCGTCGAGGCCAGCCTGTCCCGGTCGGATCTGCCGAGCCCGCAGGAAATTCGCGACATCCTCGATCAGTACGTGATCGGCCAGGAGCGCGCGAAGAAGATCCTCGCGGTGGCCGTGTACAACCACTACAAGCGCCTGAAGCATCTCGACAAGAAGGACGACGTCGAGCTGTCGAAGAGCAACATCCTGCTGATCGGCCCGACGGGTTCCGGCAAGACGCTGCTCGCGCAGACGCTCGCGCGGTTGCTGAACGTGCCGTTCGTGATCGCCGACGCGACGACGCTGACCGAAGCCGGCTACGTCGGCGAGGACGTCGAGAACATCATCCAGAAGCTGTTGCAGAACTGCAACTACGAGGTCGACAAGGCCCAGCGTGGGATCGTCTACATCGACGAAATCGACAAGATCAGCCGCAAGTCGGACAACCCGTCGATCACGCGCGACGTGTCGGGCGAGGGTGTCCAGCAGGCGCTGCTGAAGCTCGTCGAGGGCACGATGGCGTCGGTGCCGCCGCAGGGCGGCCGCAAGCACCCGAACCAGGATTTCATTCAGGTCGACACGACCAACATCCTGTTCATCTGCGGCGGTGCATTCGACGGTCTCGAAAAGGTGATCACCGATCGTACCGAGAAAACCGGTATCGGCTTCGGCGCGACGGTCAAGAGCAAGCAGGAACGCGACGCGGGCGAAGTGCTGCGCGAAACGGAACCGGAAGACCTGATCAAATTCGGTCTGATCCCCGAATTGATCGGCCGCCTGCCGGTGGTCGCGACGCTCGGCAAGCTCGATGAAGCGGCGCTGATGAAGATCCTGGTCGAGCCGAAGAACGCGCTCGTCAAGCAGTATCACAAGCTGTTCGCGATGGAACGCGTCGAGCTGGAAATCCGGCCGGGCGCGCTGCAGGCAGTCGCCCGCAAGGCGATCCGCCGCAAGACCGGCGCGCGCGGTTTGCGTTCGATCATCGAACAGGCATTGCTCGACGTGATGTACGAACTGCCGACGATGAAAGGGGTCAGCAAAGTCATCATCGACGAGAACGTCATCGATGGCGACGGCAAGCCATTGCTGATCTACGAGGACACGCCGAAGGTGGCGGGTTCGAACTGACCGGCTTGCCGACGATGTTCTGCGAAAAAGGCCGTTCATGAGACCGTGGGCGGCTTTTTTTCGTTTATCTTGTGGGTAACTCTGACTCGACACGCGGTGGTTACTTTCTTACCGAATATTTCCCGCACTTGAAGGCTTGCAATTCGTTGTGGCGGCCTCAATTACCGAACAATTGATTCCACTCATGGGGAAATGAAATGTCAGGCACCCAACTTCTCCCGCCGGAACGCATCACGCTCCCGCTGCTGCCGCTGCGGGATGTCGTCGTTTTCCCGCACATGGTGATTCCGCTCTTCGTGGGCCGGCCGAAATCGATCAAGGCCCTCGAAGCAGCGATGGAAGGCGGCAAGCACATCATGCTCGTCGCCCAGAAAACCGCGGCCAAGGACGAACCGACCGAAAAGGACATGTACGAGGTCGGTTGTATCGCCAACATCCTGCAGATGCTGAAGCTGCCGGACGGCACCGTGAAGGTGCTTGTCGAGGGCCTGCAGCGCGCGAAGGCGTTGTCGATCGAAGAGCAGGAAACGCAATTCTCCTGCGAAGTGATGCCGCTCGAGCCCGATCACGCCGACAGCGCTGAAACGGAAGCGCTGCGCCGCGCGATCGTGTCGCAGTTCGACCAGTACGTGAAGCTGAACAAGAAGATCCCGCCGGAGATCCTCACGTCGCTGTCGGGCATCGATGAAGCAGGCCGCCTCGCCGACATGATCGCCGAGCGCCTGCCGCTGAAACTCGACCAGAAGCAGCACATCCTCGAGATGTTCCCGGTCATCGAGCGCCTCGAGCATCTGCTCGCGCAGCTCGAAGCCGAGATCGACATCCTGCAGGTCGAAAAGCGCATCCGCGGGCGCGTGAAGCGCCAGATGGAAAAGAGCCAGCGCGAGTACTACCTGAACGAACAGGTCAAGGCGATCCAGAAGGAACTGGGCGAAGGCGAAGAGGGTGCCGATCTCGAGGAACTCGAGAAGCGCATCAACGCCGCGCGCATGCCGAAGGAAGCCAAGAAGAAGGCCGACGCCGAGCTGAAGAAGCTGAAGCTGATGTCGCCGATGTCGGCGGAAGCGACCGTCGTGCGCAACTACATCGACACGCTGATCGGCCTGCCGTGGCGCAAGAAGAGCAAGGTCAACAATGACCTGTCGAACGCCGAGCAGGTGCTCGACGAAGATCACTTCGGCCTCGAGAAGGTGAAGGAACGCATCCTCGAGTATCTCGCGGTGCAACAGCGCGTCGACAAGGTCAAGGCGCCGATCCTGTGCCTCGTCGGGCCCCCGGGCGTCGGCAAGACCTCGCTCGGCCAGTCGATCGCCCGCGCGACGAACCGCAAGTTCGTCCGGATGGCGCTCGGCGGCGTGCGTGACGAAGCCGAGATCCGCGGTCACCGTCGTACGTACATCGGTTCGATGCCGGGCAAGATCCTGCAGAGCCTCACGAAGGTCGGCGTGCGCAATCCGCTCTTCCTGCTCGACGAAGTCGACAAGATGGGCATGGATTTCCGCGGCGATCCGTCGTCGGCGCTGCTCGAAGTGCTCGATCCGGAACAGAACCACACGTTCGCCGACCACTACATCGAAGTCGACTTCGACCTGTCGGACGTGATGTTCGTCGCGACGTCGAACTCGCTGAACATCCCGCCGCCGCTGCTCGACCGGATGGAAGTGATCCGTCTGTCGGGCTACACGGAAGACGAGAAGGTCAGCATCGCCCAGCGTTACCTGCTGCCGAAGCAGAAGAAGAACAACGGGCTGAAGGAAGGCGAGATCGACGTCACCGAACAGGCGATCCGCGACATCATCCGCTACTACACGCGCGAAGCCGGTGTGCGTTCGCTCGAGCGGGAAGTGTCGAAGATCTGCCGCAAGGTCGTGAAGATGCTGCTGCTGAAGAAGGCATCGGGTGCGATCAAGGTCGATGGCGAAAACCTCGACACGTTCCTTGGTGTGCGCAAGTACGACTTCGGCCTCGCGGCGAAGGAAAACCAGGTCGGTCAGGTGACGGGCCTCGCGTGGACGGAAGTCGGCGGCGACCTGCTGACGATCGAAGCCGCGGTGATGCCGGGCAAGGGCAACGTGATCCGTACGGGTTCGCTCGGTGACGTGATGAAGGAGTCGGTCGAGGCGGCACGTTCGGTCGTGCGCTCGCGTTCGCGTCGTCTCGGCATCAAGGACGAAGCGTTCGAGAAGCAGGACATCCACATCCACGTGCCGGAAGGTGCGACGCCGAAGGACGGTCCGTCCGCCGGCGGTGCGATGACGACCGCGCTGGTGTCGGTGCTGACGGGTATCCCGGTGCGTGCCGATGTCGCGATGACGGGCGAAATCACGCTGCGTGGTGAAGTCCTGCCGATCGGCGGCCTGAAGGAGAAGCTGCTCGCAGCGCATCGCGGTGGCATCAAGCTCGTGCTGATCCCGGAAGAGAACGTGAAGGATCTCGCCGAGATTCCGGACAACGTGAAGAACGCGATCGAGATCGTGCCGGTCCGCTGGATCGACAAGGTGCTGGAACTCGCGCTCGAGCGTTCGCCGACCCCGCTGCCGCCGGAAGAAGAGGCGAAGGCGGCGGCACCGGTCGCCGATGCGGCGAAGGATGCCGGCTCGACGGAATTCGTCAAGCACTAAGCATTGGGGCACCGTCCTTCCTGACGGTTGTTCACGAAACCCGCGGCGTGGCCGCGGGTTTTTTTATGCGTGTCGGCATCGTGCGCGCGAACGTTTAAAAAATTCACGTCGGGGCTTTGCAAAATGATTGGGGATGAATTAAACTCGCGGGCTCGCTGGTTGTTGATGCCGAAACGCAGATCGCAGCCAGAACGAATCGGAAACGGGTGCTTAGCTCAGCTGGTAGAGCGGCGCCCTTACAAGGCGTAGGTCGGGGGTTCGAACCCCTCAGCACCCACCAGTTTCCTGATTCAGCCAGACCAAGGAGCGGTAGTTCAGTCGGTTAGAATACCGGCCTGTCACGCCGGGGGTCGCGGGTTCGAGTCCCGTCCGCTCCGCCAGAAAATGAAGAAGCCCGCCTTGTGCGGGCTTTTTCATTTGTGTTGTCCGATGCGCCCGCTGGCGGGCGCGTGACAGCGGAGTGGAGGAAGCTGCCTGCGCAGCTTCCGGCGGGACTCGAAGGGTTGCGCTTGCAAGCGCAGCCGCGGCCTGCGTGATGTAGGCGCGTCCCGTCCGCTCTCCAAACAATCAAAAACGCCCGCGTTGTGCGGGCATTTTTGTTTTGTGAGCCCGGTTGTCGTGTTGCGCTCGCCTGTAGTGCGCCTGCTTTTCTCCCGTCCCACCCCGTATGTTGTAATATCGGTCGTTTTGTCCAATTTTCCCGTCACGCATGCTCGATTTCTTCCGTAATCACCAGCGCCTGATGATGGCGCTCCTGCTCCTGATCGTGTTGCCGGGGCTGGGTTTCGTCGGGATCCAAGGCTTCCGCGGCTTCTTTGACGATAGCGCGAACGTCGCGGCAGTCAACGGGCACAAGATCACGCGGGTCGAATTCGACGGCGCGTTCCGCCAGCAGATCGACCAGGCGCGCCAGGCACTCGGCGGGCAGTTCGACATCAAGATGTTCGATACGCCCGAGCACCGCAAGCAGGTGCTCGACGGCCTGATCCAGCAACGCGTGCTGGCAGACGAAACGCAGCGTCTGCACCTGACCGCATCCGACAACGCCGTGCGCGAAGCGCTGATGAGCGACCCGATGATCGCGTCGCTGAAGAAGCCCGATGGTTCGATCGACGTCGAGCGCTATGCGCAACTGCTGTCGTTCCAGGGGATGACGCCCGAGCAGTATCAGGAGCGCGTGCGCTACAGCCTCTCGCTGCAGCAGATTCCGGCCAGCATCGTATCGAGCGCGTTCACGCCGAAGAGCCTCGCGCAACGCCTGTCCGAACTCGCCGCGCAGCAGCGCGAAGTGCAGCCGCTCGTGCTGAAGACGAGCGATTTCGCAGCGAAGGTCCAGCCGACCGACGCGCAGCTCACCGCGTACTATGACGCGCACAAGCAGAGCTTCGCGACGCCGGAGACCGCGACGATCCAGTACCTCGTCTATTCGCCGGCCGCAGCGGCCGCGGGCGCGCAGCCGACCGATGCGGACATCAAGAAGTTCTACGACGACAACCCGACGCACTTCCGCACCGAAGCGCAGGTTCGCGTGAGCCACATCTTCATCGCCGCAGCGGGCAGCGCCAGCGCGGCCGACAAGGCGGCAGCGAAGACGAAGGCCGAGCAACTGCTGGCCGACGTGAAGGCGCATCCGGACCAGTTCGCGCAGATCGCACAGAAGAGCTCGCAGGACGCACCGTCGGCCGCGAAGGGCGGCGACCTCGGCTTCATCACGCCCGGCTCGACGGCAGGCGGCAAGGCGTTCGACGATGCCGCGTTCGCGCTCAAGCAGGGCGACGTGAGCGGTGTCGTGCAGTCGGATCTGGGCTTCCACATCCTGAAGGCAACGGAAGTGAAGCCCGCGGCCGTCAAGCCGTTCGCGGACGTGAAGGATCAGATCGCAGTCGACCTGAAGCAGCAGTACGCATCGAAGGCGTTCACGGACAACGCGGAAGGGTTCACGTCCACCGTCTACGAAAAGGCGAAGACGCTGCAGCCGGCCGCGGACAAGTACAAGCTGACGCTCCAGACGGCTACCGTCACGCCGACGCCGAATCCGCAACTGCCGCCGACGAGCCCGCTGAACAATCCGAAGTTCCTGGCCGCCGTGTTCGCCACCGACTCGGTGAAGAGCCAGAACAACACGCAGGCGATCGACGTCGGCAACAACACGCTGATCTCGGCGCGCGTGACCGACTACAAGCCGGCTGCCGTGCCCGCACTCGACGCGATCAAGGACGTCGTGCGCCAGAAGGTCGTCGCCGAGCAGGCCGCGGAACTCGCGAAGAAGGACGGCGCGGCGAAGCTCGCCGAACTGCAGAAGTCGAAGTCGACCGACGGGTTCGCGGCCGCGCAGAAGGTATCGCGCACGCAGTCGCAGGGCCTGACGCCGGCTGCGCTGAGCGCCGTCTACAAGGTCGATGCGAAGACGCTGCCGGCCTACGTCGGTGTCGATCTCGGCGCGGACGGCTACGCGATCTACCGCGTGAACGCGGTGATCCCGGGTTCGGCGGTCGATCCGCAGCAACTGGCGGCCGCGCAGCAGCAGATGGCGCAGGTCGACGCACAGAGCGAAGGCGAAGCGTATCTCGCCGCGCTGCGCGATCGCTCGAAGGTGAAGCTGTACGGCTCGACGACCAGCCAGTCGCAGAACGGCGACAACTGATAGTCGTTTCGTACGCAACAAAAAGCCCCGCTTCATGCGGGGCTTTTTGTTTTCCGGCGAGGACTGCTCGTCAGCCGCGTGGCTTGCCGAGCAGCGGTTTCAGCGCCGGCCACACGTTGTCGAGCAGAACGCCCTGCGCTTGCTGCGCAGGGTGCATCTGGTCGGCCTGGAACATCTCGGGCTTGTTCTCGATGCCGGCCAGCAGGAACGGCACGAGCGGCACGCCGAGATCCTTCGACAGGCGCGTATAGACGGCGTGGAACTTCTGCGTGTAGTCGGGGCCGTAGTTGGGTGGCACGTACATGCCGACCAGCACGACCTTCGCCTGTGCCTGTCGCGCGCCGGCGATGATGTCGCGCAGGTTCTGCTCGGTCGTCGCGAGCGGCACGCCGCGCAGTGCATCGTTCGAACCGAGCTCGACGACGACGATCGACGGCTTGAGTCGCTGCAGCACCGCGGGCAGCCGCGCCCGGCGGCCGCTCGTGGTGTCGCCGCTGACGCTGGCGTTCGCGACGCTATAATCGATTCGCTCGGTCGTGAGCCGTTGCCGCAGCAACGCCACCCAGCCGGTGTCGCGCGGCAGCCCGTATTCGGCCGACAGGCTGTC
>NZ_CAJNKE010000194.1 GCF_905232215.1 Burkholderia sp. LMG 13014 | reverse complement strand
TTCACGTTATGTAAAATTAAATAAATGACTTGAACGAGCTTGATCCACTGTTGCATCTTGTCTCGCCATCGAGAGATGGCTCGCTTGTACACTACCTTCGGGGCATGTCCAGTTTGCGGCTCATCGCTCACCAGGATCGTTTCGGCTGAGGCAGGAAAACCCCTTCCGCCGCGTGCTTTCGCAGCACCTTGGACCAGTCGGCTGCCTCTCTGCTGCCCGTCATGATGTAGTAATAGACCTGTTCGATTCCTTGGCTGCCGTGAATGAGTGTTTGGCACGGCGTGTCGTTCATGTGCATGGTTGTGTTCGCTTGGCCAAAGTATCGCCGTTGGTCGCACGGTTCGCGTTCGCTCCACAGGCACTTGATGCGGTCGGGATACGCACGCAGAAGCTTGGCTTCCGGATGGCCTTCCGTCTGATTGCCGACCACCGGATCCGTTATCGTTCCGTCGTCCAGCAGCGCGATACCAATATTCTCCTTGCCGCTCTCAACAAGATCTGGGCGCTGCTGCAGCAATTGAGCGATCTTCGCTCGCACCTGTGCCTCGATCGCGGGGTCGGGATGGCCGAAATATCGAAACCGTGTGATTCGAGCACGCGAAAGGCCCAGCGGATCGGTCCAGGCGATCGGATTCCTCGCGTATCGATACAGATTGTCACCGCCGTCGAGCCGTATCGGATCGATCGATATGTATTGAGCTGCGCTCGGATCGTAGTACCGATACCGGTTGTAGTAGAGACTTGTTTCGCGGTCCTCATACTGCCCGAGAAAGCGCAACGGCTGATCGACGTCGGGCGTCGACGTGGTGCGATCAATCGCACCCCATGGCGAGTACGACACGCTCCACGAGATCCCACTCTCGATATTGTCCCCGCGAATCGGCATCCCGTTCAGATCTGTGGACAACCAGTCGATCCGAGGCGCAGGTTGCGGTAAAAGCGCAGGGACGTCGCTCACGTCGGCCGACACTGCGCGCGCCAACTCCGTGCCAGCCGGCGGCACGGCTTCGCGCAGCCAGGCGAGCGGTCGCGGCGTATCGGGATAGCACACCCATTCTTGATACTCGCCCGGCGTGACCGGCACGGCACGTCGGCTGTCGTTTGCATCAGTTACGAGATCGGATAGTGCGAAATCGGACTTTGCCCGTGACATCAACAACTCAAACTGTCTGTCGCTTTGCTTGAGGGTCGCGATCAGAACGTCACCGTCCCAGAAGAACCGCGTTATGCATGAAGGCGCACCCTCACCCTCACATGGCTCGCCAGCTCCACCGGCGCCAAGCGTGAGTCGCGTGACTTTCCTTGTGCGTCGATGCAATGCATCGTATGAATACTGTGTCAGAACGAGCAATGTACCGCCGCATTGACCGCGCTCGGTCCACTGCGGCCGCGAGACGCGCGATTCGATGAGCTGCCCGTCTCCATCCCAGCACAGTTCCATGTCGCATTCGGAATCATGCTTGCGCACGAGATTACCGACGCGATCGAACAGGTGGTAAGCGCCGCCATACTCCCCTTCACGGAACCAGGCGCCGCCCGGCAGCGTGTTGCCGAACGCATCGCGCCTTGCGGCGCCCTCGCGAACCCGCGTCGTCATCAGATCTCCCGCCTGATCGACCGTGAACCGGAAGCACCGCCCGGCCGAATTCAGATGCTCCGCCAGCGTTCCAATCGCGTCGTATTGGAAGTATTCCGCGTTTGCGCCACTGCGGTGTTTCTCGATCAATTCGCCGTTCACGTCGTAGGCATACTCACTGGCAAAGAACGGCCTTGAGTCGCGCAGCAGTGTCTGTCGCTCCAAGCTTCCTTCCGCCGTGTAGGACGCCTCGCGACGCAACGATTCGCCAAAGCGCTCGACCCGGATGCGCCCAAGCGCATCGTGCTCGAACCGGATCGGCGGCACACCGCTGGCCGACATCAACGTAACCCGCTTGAGCACATCGAATTCGTAACGCGTCGTTCTTTCGATGATCGCGCCGGCCTCCTCGAGCCGGGTCGTCCGTTTGACGCGATCACCATCGGCATCGTACTGATGCAGGATTTCGAAACCTTCGCCATATCTTTCCGCAATGATGCGGCCCGCCAGGTCATGCGTGAACTCGATCCGGCTATCAGGGTTTTCCGCCGCGACAAGGTTGCCCGCGCGATCGTATAGGAAGGTTTCGGTGCGAATCCCGTCGGGCTGCCTCCCATCTTGCACGCGTTTTTGCACGACACGCCCGAGCGCATCTCTTTGATAGTCGATCGCACGCCCCAGTGCATCAATGGTGCGCAGCACCTCGCCACTCGCGCCGTACTCATAGCGACACGTCTGCCCCCAGTAGTCGACCTCCTCGACAACCTGTCCCAACGCGTTGCGCTTCAGTTGATATATTTCGCCACGCTCGTTGATCACACTGATCAGGCGGGCCTCGGAGTCATACCGGTATTCGACTACGCCACCTTCAGGCGTGGATCGTCTGATGATCTGCCCGAGCGCGGAATATCCTAGCTGCGTGGCCTGGCCGGCCGGATCGCAGTAGTGCGTCAAGTTGTCGTTGGCGTCATATCGATAGAACGTTTCGCGCCCATCGGGCGCTATTGCCCGGGTCATGTTGCCGTTCTGATCGTATTCGTAACGGCTCGCCGCCCCCGTCGCGTCAACGGTCCGTATCAGGTTGCCTCGGGCATCATGGGTGTATCCCATGCAATGTCCGAGCGCGTCGATGATCTCGGCGATATTGCCGTCATTGTCATAGGACAGGCGCGTGACCGCTCCGACCGGGTCCGTCTGTGCAACGAACTGCCCATGCTGGTCGTATTCGTAACGTATGCGAGATTGAGCGGGCGTTGACCGCTCGAGCAGATTGCCGCGCTCATCCCACACGTAGCGCGCCGTACCGCCACCCGGATAGGTCACCACCACCGGCTTGCATGCCGAGTCGTACTCGGACCGTACGACGCTGCCATCGGGCAGCGTCTGCGCCAACAGATTGCCGTAGGCGTCGTATTCCCACTGCGTCGTATGCCCGGCGGGATCCGTCAGCGCGCTTGCGCGGTCGCGCGCGTCGTAGCGGTAACTCGTCACGCCACCCAACGCGTCGATACGCGCGACCGGCAAGCCGCGTGCGTTCGATTGCAGGACGCTCATATGGCCCAGCGAATCGGTAATCCGTGTCTCGTTATGTTCGAGGTCGAAGACGAAACGGTAATCCAACAGGCCGTTGTCACCCCACGCGTGGTCGACTCTCCACGCACCGTCCTCATGCTGCTGGTGGCTGTAGTAGAAAGACATCCCGTGAACACTCGTGTGGCGCACCATCCGGTGGCCATCGGAGTACACGAAATGATGAGGATGGCCCATCGCATCAAACACCTCAATCAAATTCCCGTTCCGATCGTGCTCGTAGCTGACGAGGGAATGCGCGCGATTGTTCGCGTCCACCAGCGTAACGGCGGTAAGCAAACCAGCAGGCGCACCGGTCTGCCGGCCGTGCGTTACCGCGCACTCAATCATGCGGCCGGTCATCTGCTCGCCCTTCCATTCGACGATGCGCGTCAGGCTTTGACCCTGTCCGCGGCAGAATGTCCATGCGTTGCCGTTAAGATCCGCCATTCGCATGACAGGCAGCGTCAAGGAACGCTCCGTCGCCTGCGTTCCCAGGATGCGTTGCCAATGCGCCGGCAACTCAAACTCATACTCGATCCCGCTTCGCGTGCGCACAACGAGCCCGTCACCATGCAGGTACAACGCATAGCCGCTTTGCCAGTCATACGTGCGCCCGGGCCAGCCGATCATATTCGGCATCGTATCGAAAGCCGTAGCGTGATCGACGAAATGCGCCACCACGCCCACCGCGCCCTCGTACCGCAATAGTTCCAACCGGACGTCGGCCAGCGTCTGCCAGCCCACGCCCACCGCGCCGCACCGCGAAACGTGACTCGCGTAATGCCGTTTCCACACGAGCGGCAGGCGCCCCGACACCGTGAAATCGTGCTGCTGTACCACCACTTCGCCGGTGATCATGTCCACCGGATCGGCTCCCAGGATATTGCAGCGCAGAAATCCGGGCTTCAGGTGCAACTTGTTCGCAAGATTTTTAGCCCATGCGGAACCACGAAACGCCTTGAACAGCCCCACCGCAAGGGCGGCCATGTTCACGATCGGCGGCCCGCCCACAAAAACAGGCCTTCCCGCCGGAATCGGCAACATGACCGAACTCGGCATGGACGGATAGGTTCGATCCGTATGCGCGCTGTTATGCGGAGGCGGCTCCAATCCGATCGACCAGCAACTCAACGCCTCCAGCGCCATGTACGACATCGGATCGTTGTTGGCGAGCACCGTCTTGCTGCCCATGAACGATTCGCCGTCGTTCGACGGTTCAACCTCCTCGGGTGGCGGCGCAAACGATTCCCCGAGCGGGAAATGCAACCCCGGAACGTGATACGCATGCGTCCCCGCCGTGGCCCGCATCATCCCGTTCACAAAAATCGGCCTGCCGCTGCTGCCACCAGATCCGACGTTCGAGCCAAGATCGTCACTGATGCGGTTCTTGAGCTTGTTGGCCTCTTTCGCCAGTTTCATTCCCTCGGCGACAGTGGGGTCGTCCATGAGATCGGGTAGTTTGCCGCCACCGATCAGTTCATTGACCTGCTGGCTCGCTTCATCGGCGAGGTGCTCCAGCTTCGTCACATCTTCAGGGTGATCTTCGATGTACTCGGTTACCTTCTCCTGCACGATCATCATGGCAATGCAGCCGACCACGGCCTTTGCCGCCTGGATGTACTCGCGCAGATCGAGCATGAATCCGACGTGAGGATGCGGCAGGAACACCGGCGGCGTACCCGGCGTGACCAATACCGAGTGAACGTCGACACCGACAACGGGATCCAGATGCTTGACCGCGAGCAATCCCACTCAGCCCTCCCCGTTCAGCACCCACCACGCAACGCAGCGACCTTCTCGCTCAACGCGTTGCGTCGTCGGTCCATCGCACCCAGTTGCGACACCATCCACTCGACAACCATCGGCAGGTTGCTGTTCGCCCGCATCGGCTCGTCGATCATCAACCCCGCATCGAGCGCATTGAACCCGGCCTCCAGCGCGTGCTCGCGCTCCCCTGCCCGCTCCCAGCACACCGCGCTCATCCGCCAGGCCTCGACCGTCATCAGCCCGTCCTTCGCCGCCGTAGTCGACGCCGCCGCACGCTCGTAGCAATAAGCCGAGTGCGCATAATCCCTGTGCGTCAGATGCACGCTCGCCTCGCCGAACAACCCGTTCGCCACGAGCTTGTGCCCTGCCGGATGTCCGGCTTCAACCGCGAGCATGCCGCTGCTGGCCGCGCTGCGATACGCATTGATCGCCTTCTCCCGATCACGCCATTTCAGATAGGCGGCCCCCGCAATCAGATGCACGACAACGCACTGATCGAACCACTGCTCACGCTCCGCGACCTTCAATGCGGCCGCTCGAAGTTCCTCCAGCCGAGAAGGATTGTTGCCTTCGATCATCTCGGTCAGCATCACGAAATGCCGTCGAAACTCCCCGCTCGGCCCGCGCTCGCCCGATTCCGCCAGTAACTCGAGAGGTACGCTCGCCATCGAATACTTGCCGTGCGCGACGTGAACCGCGGCGCGATGCCGTTGCATCAACGCAGCAAACGGTGCGATATCGATACGCGGCACGACGAAGCGCACACGCTCGGCAAGCTGCGGCGCGACCGCCACGATCGACAGCAAATCGTCCATCCATCGCACCCATGCCGCGTCATCCCGCACTTTCACCGGGTCCAGCACGAATACCATCGCCGGGAAAACGTCCGGATGGTGCTGCATCAGGCTGTCGGTCACCGCGAACAGGTAGAGCAAGGGATTCTTGCCGTCGTCGTACGGCGCCTGCCAGTCCGCACGTATGCCGTGCGCGTTGGATGCTTCCCGCCGGCGGTTGTAGAACGCAATGAGCTCGTCGGTCAGTGCCGTCGCATAACCCGCTTCGCTGACGAACGACGCGCGCATCGTCCTGACCGCGCACGACGTTTCATCCTGAATCTGGAAATACAGCCGCACGAGCGCCGCATCCGTCTCGTCGGTCTGCCAGATCATCAAGCGCGCGTCCTGCTCTTTCGCGAAACTCATCCAGTCCGTGTGCGCATCCATGAACCTGCGCTCCACCGGATTGGTCGGCTGCCAGTTCTGCATTCGTGCGGGCCTCCGTCACGGATTCAGTTTCAGAATGGCGCCTTCGACCGTGTGCTCGGCGGTCGCCGACGACGTCACCGTCTTGCCGTTCACACTGTGGGTGTTCGTACCGGTCGATGCGACATTGACGCCCTGGATCGTGATCGTGCCGTCGCTCTTCATCACGATGCTCGAATTCCCGCAGACGAGCGAAAGCTGGTCACCTGCGTTGACGGTCACCTGATGCTGCACGTTCGTCGTATGGTTCGCGCCGACGTTGACGGTGTGTTCGCCGCCGACCGTGTGCGTATGGGCTTTGGCGATCGTTGAGGTCCGCGCGCCGATCTCCTCGGTATGCGCCGACGCAACCAGCGTCTTCATGTCCTGCGACGTCGTCTGATACATCTGCCCGACGTTGAGCGTCTTGGCTTCGCCGATCGTCTCGGTCTTGCCCTTCGCGACCGTCTCGGTATGCCCGCCACCGATGGTCGCGTCGCGATTCGCGGCGATCGTCACGGTTTCGTTCTGCCCGACCGTCCGCGTCCGGTTGCCGACAACCCCATGCGTCTCGTTCGCCCCGATCTGCGCGACCCGGTTCTGCCCGATATTCACCGTCTCGTTCTGCCCGACGCTCCGTTGCCGGTTGTTCTTCACCTGCATCGTCTCGTCGTTCCCGACCGTATGCGTATGGTTGTTCCCGACGGAAAGCGTGTGATCGGCCTCCGTCTCCGCATCGAAATTCCTTTCCGCATGCATCCAGAGTTGTTCGGCACCCTTCTTGTCCTCGAACCGGAACGCATTGGCATGGTCGGTCGTTCCGCCCGGTGACGAACGCGACAGCAAGCCGCTCTGCGTCGCGCTCCCCGGCAGCCCCCACGGCGGCATCTTCTCGCCGTTGTAAACCCGCCCGGTGACGATCGGCTCATCCGGATCGCCATTCAGAAAATCCACGACGACCTCGTCACCCACGCGCGGAATCTGCACGCCCCCGAATCCACCACCCGCCCAGGGACTCGACACCCGCACCCAGCACGACGAATCCTGGTTGCTTTGCCCGTACCGATCCCAGCGGAATTGCAGCTTCACGCGTCCATACTGGTCGGTCCAGATTTCCTCCCCCGGCGGCCCGACGACGGTCGCCGTCTGCGGCCCGTTGGTGCGCGGTCGCGGCGTGTCGCGCGGTGACCGGTAAGGCAGGCTCGACGGCTGCACGAGCATCATCGTCTGATGGACTACAGCCTCCGCACCCTGATCGCTCGCATACGCGTTCTCCTGAAACCGATACTGGCATCGCACGATCAGGTACTCGCGATTCTGGTCGGCGCGCGGGCAATGCTCGAGCGTGAACAGATAACCGGGCGCGACACCGCGCACGTCGGTGTCGGCGCTCGCCCGTTCATGTTCCGCCTGCTGCTCCTCGAGCCGCACGCGGCTGTAGTGCGCACCGGGGGCATCGTCGCGATAGCCGCCCGGCCACTCGAACGACGCGAAACTGTCGTGATCGTGACCACGCGGATCGACCTTCTGCGACGAAAGATCGGCGCGCGGCTTCGTATAGTCGTAATCGGTGGTCTGGTGCCGGCCGACACTCACTTCCTGCGCGGGCAGCCAGCCGTCGATGTGCTCTTCGTCGGCGATCGCCGTCCGGTCGCGCGCGATGTACGGAATCGTTTCGTAGCCGGGCAGCACGGTGTGCGACGACATCGCATCGCCCAGCATCAGCGTATGCGTATCCTCCGCATGACGGAACCAGAAGTAGATCCCCTCGAACTCCATCAGCCGCGACACGAACGCGGCATCGGTCTCGTTGTACTGCACGCAATAGTCGCGCGGCACATACGACTCGGCGAGGTGGTTCTCGATCGGAAAGCCGTACGTCGACAGCACCTCCTGCACGATCTCGGGCACGGTCTTGTTCTGGAAGATCCGGCAATCGGAGCGGCGCGTCGCGAGCCACAGCCACGGGCGCACGATCAGCTCGTAGCCGTAATGCCGCTCGGCACGCCGGCCAGAAAGCGATGCGCGCGCAACGATGCCGTTCAGGTAGCGCGTCGACAGGTCCTGCTGTTCGATCCGGACCGTCACGGGCTTGCCGAGCATGTCCTTCAGCGACAGGCTGTGACTGTCGGCGAGCGCCTCGATCCGGAATTCGAACAGGCGGCCGAGTTCGTCGCTGCCGTCGAGCGTATGGAATTTGAGGTCGTCGCCGTGCGGGCTGTCGAGTGTGAATACGCGATTCAAGTCGTTTCCTCCTCGTCGAACCGGTACGTGAATTCGCCGTCGGCCGCGCTCAACGCGATCGACGCCAGCGCGCGCCCTTCGAGCGTGGCCTGCAGGATCGCGCGGCCGATGCGCGGCATCACGGTATGCGTGAGAATCGCGTCGACCATCCGGCCGCCGGATTCGATCGTCCGGCAGCGCTCGACGACCAGCGCGGTCGCCGCATCGGTGCAGTGCAGCCGGATGCCGTGATGCAAATCGATCCGCTGCTCGATCCGCCGCAACTGCAATGCGACGATCCGCGCGAGCGTCGCGTCGGTGAGCGGGTAGTACGGCACGACGGTCAACCGGCCGAGCAGCGCGGCGGGAAACACGTCGAGCAACGGCGCGCGCAGTGCGTCGGCGAGCGTCTGCGTGTCGGGCAGGCGCTCGGGATCGCGGCACAGCTGCATCACGCGATCGGCGCCGACGTTCGACGTCAGCAAGATCACCGTATGCCGGAAATCGATGTCGCGCCCTTCGCCGTCCTCCATCCAGCCCTTGTCGAAGACCTGGAAGAAGATCTCGTGCACGTCGCGGTGCGCCTTCTCGATCTCGTCGAGCAGCACGACGCTGTATGGGCGGCGGCGCACGGCCTCGGTCAGCACCCCGCCCTGCCCGTAGCCCACGTAGCCGGGCGGCGCGCCCTTCAGCGTCGATACGGTATGTGCTTCCTGGAACTCGCTCATGTTGATCGTGATCGCGTTGTGTTCGCCGCCGTACAGCGTGTCGGCCAGCGCGAGCGCGGTCTCGGTCTTGCCGACGCCGGACGGGCCGCACAGCAGGAACACGCCATGTGGCTTCTTCGGGTCGTCCAGCTTCGCGCGCGCGGTCTGGATGCGCTCGGCGATCAACTCGACCGCGTGCTTCTGGCCGACGACGAGTTCGCCGAGCGTATCGGCGAGCTTCAGCACGGCCTGCGTTTCGTCGCGCACCATCCGGCCGAGCGGAATGCCGGTCCAGTCGGCCACGACGGCGGCCACCGCATGCGTGTCGACGGCGGGCAGTACGAGCGGCGCGTCGCCCTGCAGGTCGGCCAGCGCCTGCTGTGCGGCCGAGAGACGGGTTTGTGCCGCGGTACGCGTGTCGGCGTCGAGCGCATGCGCGGGATCGTCGTCGAGCAGCAACGCGCGGGCATCGACGATGGCCGTCAACGCGTCGTGTTCGGTTTGCCAGCGCGTGTCGAGCCGGTCGAGTTCGGCCCGGGCGGCGGCAATGTCGTGATCGATCGCATCGCGCCGGGCGGGATCGCCGGTGCCGAGCGCACATTCGCGCCCGATCCGCTCCTGTTCGACGCGCAGGCTGTCGATACGGCGGCGCGCATCTTCGATCGGCGCGGGCACCGCGTGCTGGCTGACGGCGACGCGCGCGCAGGCCGTATCGAGCAGGCTGATCGCCTTGTCCGGCAACTGGCGGGCGGGAATGTAGCGGTGCGACAGCGTGACGGCGGCCTGCAGCGCGTCGTCGAGCACGAGAACGCGATGGTGGGCCTCGAGCTTCCCGGCCAGGCCGCGCAGCATCGTCAGCGCGGCCGCCTCCTCCGGCTCGTGCACGTGCACGAGCTGGAAGCGCCGCGTCAGCGCGGGGTCCTTCTCGATGTACTGCTTGTACTCCGACCAGGTGGTCG
>NZ_CAJNKE010000193.1 GCF_905232215.1 Burkholderia sp. LMG 13014 | reverse complement strand
TACGCGGTCGGCGCGGCCGCAACGCACGTCGTCGCACCCGATGACACACTCGCCCGCGTGTCGCCCTCCTCCGGTGTCTGGCTGCTCCTGTTCGCGTGGGCCGTGCTCGTCGCGGATGCGCTCGCACGTCTCTCGTTCGGCCCGTGGCGACGTCTCGCCGCGCTCGTCGTTGCAATAGCAGCGATTTCGGTGCCGCTCGCGAGCGGCTGGTGGGATGGCCTCTCCGTGATGCGCGAATACGCGGTGCGCAGCGACGATTTCTGGCGCGAGGCGATCCGGCACGTGTCGCTCGCCGGTGGCTCGGTGGCTGCCGCTCTAATCGCAGGCGTACCGCTCGGCATCGCGTGCGCGCGCATCGCGGCGGTACGTACCATCGCGATGCCCGTGCTCAATATCGTGCAGACGATCCCCAGCATCGCCATGTACGGGCTGATGATGGCGCCGCTCGGGCTGCTCGCCGCACGCGTGCCGCTCGCGGCCGCGCTCGGCATCCGCGGCATCGGCGTGGCTCCTGCCGTGCTCGCGCTGTTCCTGTATTCGCTGCTGCCGATCGCGTCGAGCGTCGTGGTCGGGCTCGGGCAAGTGCCGCCGCACGTGACCGAAGCGGCGCGCGCGATGGGCATGACGCGCGCACAGCGGCTGCTGCGTGTCGATCTCGTGCTCGCGCTGCCGGTGATCCTGAGCGGCGTGCGCATCGTGCTCGTGCAGAACATCGGGCTGACCGCGGTCGCCGCGCTGATCGGCGGCGGCGGCTTCGGCACCTTCATCTTCCAGGGGATCGGGCAATCGGCCGCCGATCTCGTGCTGCTCGGCGCGATCCCGACGATCGCGCTCGCGCTGGTGGCGGCCGTCATGTTCGAAGCCGCGACCACGCTCGCGAAAGGGCGTGCAGGATGATCGAGATCGAACGTGCGGGCAAACGCTTCGGCGACGTCGTCGCCGTGGACGACGTGTCGCTGACGATGAAGCGCGGCACGATCACCGCGCTCGTCGGCGCATCGGGCAGCGGCAAGTCGACGCTGCTGCGCATGATCAACCGGCTGATCGCGCCCACCAGCGGCACGATCCGCATCGACGGCGTCGATACGGCCACCGTTGCGCCCGAGCAGCTGCGGCGCGGCATCGGCTATGCGATCCAGGGGCACGGGCTGTTTCCGCACTGGAGCGTCGCGCGCAACATCGCGACCGTGCCGCGCTTGCTCGGCTGGCCCGCCGATCGCATTGACGCTCGCGTGAACGAATTGCTCGACCTGTTCCATCTCGCACCGGCCGAGTTCGCGGACAAGCTGCCGCACGAACTGTCGGGCGGTCAGCAACAGCGCGTCGGCGTCGCGCGCGCGCTCGCGGCCGAGCCCGCGATGCTGCTGATGGACGAGCCGTTCGGCGCGCTCGATCCGATCATTCGCGGCAAGGCGCAGGACGACCTGTTCGCGTTGCAGCGCCGCCTCGGCATCACGGTCGTGATCGTCACGCACGATATCGAGGAAGCGCTGAAGCTCGGCGACACGATCGCGGTGATGGACGGCGGCCGGCTCTTGCAGGTCGCTTCGCCGGCCGAGATTCTCGGCAAGCCGGCAGCCGGCGTCGTCGAGCAGCTCGTCGCGGGCGTCGACCGGCCGCTGCGCCTGCTCGCGCTGACGCCGATCGACGCAGTCGCCGAATCCGGTCATGCCGACGGCGAACCGATCGCCGCGACGCGCACGCTGCGCGATGCGGTGTCGGAGTTGCTGTGGCGCGGTGTCGATGTGCTGCCAGTGGAAGATGGCAACGGCCACAACACGCGCCGCATCACGCTCGATGCGATCCGCGCGCACGCCAGGAAGCCCGCATGACGACGCGCAGCAGCATGCAGCCTGGGCGGTCGGCACTCCCCGCGACCGTCGCACGCGCCGCCGCGCTCGCCCTGCTGCTGGTGCTGCTGTTGCGCCCCGCATGGCTGCAAGGATGGTTCGCGCCGTTCGCGGACAACGGCGCACCGGTCATCTACGATCGCGCGAGCCTGCTCGACCTGACGCTCGCGCATCTCGGCACGGTCGCGTTGTCGAGCGTGATCGGCACGATCGTCGCGGTCGCGGCCGGCATCGCGGTCACGCGGCCGTGGGGCGCGGATTTCCTGCCGGTCGCGCGCAGCGTCGTCGACATCGGCCAGACCTTCCCGCCCGTCGCGGTGCTCGCGCTCGCGGTGCCGGCCGTCGGCTTCGGATTGAAGCCCGTGCTGATCGCGCTCGTGCTGTATGGCCTCCTGCCCGTGTTCGAAAGCACGATCGCCGGCCTCGAGGACGTACCGCGCGACGTCGTCGACGCCGCGCGCGGGATGGGAATGAGCGGCTGGCAGCAACTGGTGTCGGTCGAGCTGCCGCTCGCGTTTCCGGTGATCGTCAACGGGGTCCGGCTCGCGGTCGTGATCAATCTCGGCACCGCGACGATCGGCTCGACGGTCGCCGCGCGCGGGCTCGGCGACGTCATCATTGCGGGGCTGCAGACGTCGAACACCGCGTTCGTGCTGCAGGGCGGCATAATCGTCGGGCTGCTCGCGGTGCTCGTCAGCGATGCGATCGGCGCGATTGCACGGGTGGCGGCTGCCCGGCGCACGTAATGCGCGCGGGGACATATCCTGTCACGCACAGGTGCCTGTAAAAACGACCGAAACGCCACGCCCGGCAACGTTCATCCGGACTCCGATGCGTGTCCGCGCAACGATCGGCCCGCCGCCCGACGCGAGTCGACACAAGCCTACATGCCGCTTTCATTCGAGCCGGCATTCGACCACCTGCGGCAATTGGCCGATATACTAGGCGCCTTCCCAATCCCCGCACTCCACCATGCGACGGTTTCTCTGGCTGATCGTGCTTTCGCTCGGCATCGCGCAACAGGCATCGGCGCAGCAAGCGCCCGCACTGCCTGCGTTCGCGCCAGAAGCGGCCGCATCGGCACCGTCCGTCGCATCCGCACCGCTCGCCGACGCCAACGATCAGCCGAACGAAGCAAACCGCCGCATCACGTCCTACCTGACGAAGAAGTTCGGCGTCGCGAAGGAACGGGCCGCAAAGCTCGCCGACATCGTGAGCGTCACTGCGACGAAATATTCGCTGCCTCCCGCCCTCGTTTACGCCATTATTTCGATCGAATCGCGCTTCCAGGAAAAGGCGCGCGGCCAGCATGGCGCGACCGGGCTGATGCAGGTCGTGCCGACCGCGCACCGCGGCCTGGTGCGCAACGTGAAGGACCTGACCGAACCGAACGCGAACGTCGAAGTCGGCTCCGCGATTCTGTCGGGCTACGTGAGGGCGGCCGGTGGCGACGTGCGGGCCGGACTGAGGAGCTACAGCGGCGGCTCGAACGCGTATGCGGCGAAGGTGATGCAGCGGGTCGATGCATTCCGCTTCGTGCTTGAACCGGACGACGACGCGCAAGCCGCGCCCCCCGCGAACGATGCGAAGGGCCGCATGGTGCCGGTCAGCGAGAAGTCGAGCCCGACGTCGGTCCGCGGCAACTAGGATCCGTTGACACTCGACGACACGTGCAGCATGACGCCCCTGGATCTGACGCGTTTCGATCTCAACCTGCTGGTTGCACTGGAGGCGCTCTGGGCCGAGCGGCACGTCGGACGCGCCGCTGAAAAACTGCATTTGTCCCAGTCCGCCACCAGCCACGCCCTGTCGAGGCTGCGTGCCGCTTTCGACGATCAGCTTTTCATTCGCAACCCCCGCGGGATCGAGCCGACGCCGCTGGCCGTCGAATTGATGCCGCAAGTGGCGGCGGTGCTCGAGTCGGTGAGGCTCGTCGTCAGTCCGCGTGGCGCGTTCGATCCTGGCCGCTTTCAAGGGACGCTCTCGGTAGCCGCCACCGATCACGCCGTATTGACGGTCATCAGCCCGGTTCTGGCAAAAATCCAGGCCGCCGCGCCGAGCGCGGTGCTGAAGCTCAAGCCGGCCGACGCCGAATCCGCCCTGCGCATGCTGGACAGCGGCGAACTCGACATCGTATTGGGAGCGGGTTCTTTTTTTCAGGTCCCGCAGCGTTTCGAGTGCCAGATCGTCCATAAAGAGCGCTTCATCGGCATTGCCCGCAACGGGCACCCGGCACTGGTCAGGCGAGGTAACAAGCTGCATATGGACCTGGACGACTTCGTCCGGCTGCCCCACATCCTGGTCTCGCCGCGCGGCGATGCGCGGGGGGCTGTCGACGATGCGCTGGAGTCCATGGGCCGTACCCGCAAGGTGAGCGCCACGTGCCCCAGCTTCCTGGCGGTTCCGTTCATGGTTGGCGCTTCGGAATCGATTGCCGTCGTCGCCGAGCGGGTCGCACTGCGGTTGCAGGAGACGGCACAACTCAGCCTGTTCGAGCTCCCGTTGGCGCTCCCAACCTGGGAGGTGCTCGTCATGCGCGCGCGAGGGCGCGCCAACGAACCCGTCGTTCAGTGGCTGACCGGAATGATGATTGCCGGCTGAGCATCGACAGCGGCTGGCTGTTGTTGGCGCGACCACGAGACCATGAATCTCGTGCATCGACATCGTGTGCAAATGCCATTGGATCGAACGCCGCGGTCCTCCTAAAGTCGGGTCATCGTTCATTCAACCCGACAGGAGTACCCCAGTGAAAGAGCCCACCTTGGTCATGATTCCCTGCTTCTCGGGCGCCCCGTGGCAACTCGAGCAGTTGACCGCGTTGCAGCACCGCACCATGCGCACCCTTCGTTTGCCGGACGACGTGAGCGATCTGGAAAAGCTGGCCGACTTCCTCGTCGACCAAACGAAGGACCTCGAGAACTATGTGCTGGTTGGCGATTCTTACGGGGCGGTCTCATCGATCGTGTTTGCGACGCGGCGGCCGAAGGGCCTGAAGGGCTTGGTGCTGTCGGGTGGTTTTGCGAAGAGCCCGATCACGTCGCCCTTGCTCAAGACGCTGGCCGCGCTTGCACCGTTTTTCCCTGGGCCCTTTTACCGACAGATGACCCTTCGCATACACGCGGCACAGCTGGCTTCGACATTTGACAAGGAGGGCGAGATTTCATGGTCGACCGGAAAGACGCGTGCACTCTTCGTCAACGAGACGCCGCACATGGCCTACGTCAACCGCATGCGCTCGGTCGAAACGGCGGACTATACGTCCCTTCTTAAAAGGATCGACGTTCCCACGCTCATTCTGACGCCCGCGGAAGACAAGCTGATCGGAGAAGAGGCCGCGGGGATCCTCCTGAATGGCATAACGCACGCGCAGGAAGTCATCATGCCGCGCACGGGTCACATGTTCAGGTTTTCGCATCCCGGCGCCTACTCGCTCGAGGTCAAAAAATTCCTGGAGCGGGTGTCGCTTTAAGGACGCTCGCAATTGCGGCGGTATTCCGCCGTGTTTTCATTCTTGTATCCAGATATTCCTGTCGGTTGAAGACGATGGTCACGCACGGCTATCGGCCCGACGAAGTAGCCGGAACGTCATTGGTGGCGATGCGCGCGGGTATGTCGACTATCCGGCGCGGGATGGGGCGGCTGTGGCTTGACGCTGCGGCTCAGGGTCATCGCTATGACACACCGGAACGCGTGTTGCGGCGATCACCCGTGGAACGCTCGATTTCAAAGCAGATCGGTATCCACCTTGGACACCAAGGGCGCAATACGCAGCACACGGTCAGCCTGAGCACACACGTACTCCGAAATATTGCTTACCCATCCACGTTCGTCGCCCGCATAAACGTCGGACTCCGCCAATTCAGGTGCAAGCTTCCTCGCCAGGTTCGCCATCTTCGACATTTCGCGCGCGACGAATGCTGGCCGGATCTGCGCGCGATGCGCAAAATCCGCGAGCGCGAACGCGGTCAGGTCCTCCGCGCGAAACACATCCCCATAAGCCATCGCCATATCCTGCACGTACGCGTCGCCATACACGTTGACGCACACGAGGTCGTAAAGCGGCGCCGGCGCAAGCCCGCCACCGCTGACGAAAAACGAGATGTTCTTGCCGTGCGCGTCGCTGTTGCCGATCAGCAGTTGCAGCAGGGCCCAGCGCAGCATGGCCGTGCGCGCGGCCGCCGGGGTCTCGAGGCACGGCGTCAGCGAGAACAGCTTCTCGAAGCTCACGCCTTCGCGAATATTGCGCACGTCCGCATTGTTGCCGAGATTGCGTTCGTACTTGAGCGTCGCCGGCAAGTCCAATGCCTGGCATCCGTCGATGACATGAAGGCGCCGCACCGCACTGACGCGAGTCGGATCGTCCGGCTCGGTCGTCACGACCCGGTCGAATCGTTCGATCAGCAGAATGGGTTCCGGGATGCGGCGAATCTCGACGGGCGCCACTGGCAGCCCCATACGCTCGGCCAGCGTCATGCAGAAATGTTCGTTGGCGACCATGAACGGCGCATGCGGGTTGCCCGACTCCGGCTTCAGAATGTGCGTGCTGCTGAGCGCCCCTTCGACGAGTGCAAATTGCTCCCCCTCGACCAGCACCTGCAGTTTGTCCTGATGGCCGGCAATCGACAAACGAACCTGACCGTCCCACACCGGAAACGGGATCGCGTCACGCTTGCGAATGCGGTCGGTCAACTCCTCCGCGGATATCACGCGACGTTCCGACTCGAGGGCTTCCGGCGCCTGCGCATCCTCGGCGTCGTCCGGCAGGAAACTCAGCGCGCCGACCGGCTCCTTGCCGAGCATCCGGATCAGGCCGAACACGTTGTCCTTCGATAGCTGATACATCGCCGCGGCCACTTCGAGCGCACGCCCCTCGGGCAACAAATTGCCGATGAAGCGCTGTACCGCCCCCTCGGGAAGCGCACGACCGTCGAGCGGAATGCACGGCGACAACGCAAACGCATCCGCACGCGCCTGCCACGTCGGGTCATACGAAAAACCGTAGTCATCCTGACGAGCGTCATAGGTCAGTTGCCCGACGGGCGAACCGTTGGTCGAGATTCGCAGGCGATGAACCATCAGGCGCCCTCCCGCGACCCCGCCGGAACAGTCGCCTCAGCCAGTTCATGCAACGCCTTGCGTGCGACGGGCACTTCGCGTTTCGGCACGACGAGCAAATTGAGCCCCAGACCGTCGAGTACCTTGAACAACTTGTCGAGGCTCACTGCCCGGCCGTTTTCGAGCCGCGACAGCACGTCCTTGGAGACGCCGAGCATATCGGCCGCGTCGTCGATCCGCATCTGGTTCTGCGCCCGCCGGTTGCGGACGAGCGCCCCCAACGCGGCGAGATCCACTGCCAGCGGGTCGGGTGATGCGATCGGGCGGGGTAAGGTGCGGGCCATAATTCCGGGATACCAGGAACAAAACGCCGGCGAGCGTGTATCGACGGCATTGTTACGAGAATATCGGAATTATAGGCTTGAACGTCAGGGATGGCTAATTGTTCTCATATTTCAGGAATAAAAGCCGCCATGCTCACAGTCGGCACATTATTCTCATATTTCAGGAACTATAGAGGCCAACAAGTGCTGCGTTGACGGCCGACCGGCATCGTTTCGACGCACTCGCCGACCGCCTCTCCCGCATCAAAACTGCCCTGCCGCTCCCGTCCACCGCAAATAATCGCCGCGCGTCCAGTCGAGCGACACGCCGACACGCTTCGTGCCGGGCCGGATCTTCGGCTTGTACACCGACAGCGTCAGCGACTCCAGCGCCGGCCATTCGCGGAACGACAGCACCGCGATATCGGCGACGAGCGTCTCCAGCAGCCGCGTATGCGGCTTGTGCGACAGGAACGCGGCAACGCGCGCGCAATAGCCGTCGTAATCGATCCACTCGCCCTGCTCGCTCGGCTCGCACCGATAACCGAGCCGCGCATCGATCACGATCGGCTGCGGCGCTTCATGCTCGTGCGCATGAATGCCGATCCGCGCGGGCACCTTCAATTCGTCGACGAACACGCTCCAGCCGCGCCCTCGCAGGCGCGGCGCGTCGATCGCCACGAACGGTTCGTCGAACGGCTTCATGATGCGAGCGGCGCGGCCGCGTCGAGCATGATGCGCACGAAGTAGTCGGCGAAACTGCGACGCAGGACGATCTCGAACGCATCGTCGCCCGTCGGGATCAGCACGATCGACGTCTTGAAGTAGTGCGACTGCGCGCACTGGCCCGGCTTGAACGCACGCGGATGGAGATCGAGCGGGCAGCCGCGTGCGAGCACGTCGCGCACGCGTTCGCCGCTGATCTCGACGACCGTGTAGCCGCTACCGACGTCGACGGCCGCCGCATACGAACCCTGCACGGCTTCCGCGAGCTGCGCCTCCAGCACGCCGGCCTGCACGGGCCCGTTCGAGCGCACGAGCCACTCGTCGGGACCGAGCCACAGCACGTCGTACTCGGCGCCGCGCGCGACCGTGTTCGGCGCTGCGGGCGGCCGGCAGCCGACCACGCGCTCGAACGCGCTCACGAACGCCGGATCGCTCAACTCGCCGCGCACGTTGACGAGATCGAGGAACGGCCGCTCGCGCAGCGTGAACTTCTTCGAGGCGCGCGCCTGGTGCGGCTTCAGCACGTCGGCCGCGCCGACGAACGGCGATTCAAGCGTCACGCCGCCCGCGCCTGCCACCTGCGTCTGGTTTCTGGTTTCATTCCACATGCTGACGCACCCCTTCGGTATCGTAGAAAACCGGGCTCGAGATCTTCGCGGTGATGCGCTTGCCGTTGGCCAGCGGAATCACGACGCTCTCGCCCATCTTGTTCAGGCCGCCCTTCACCACCGCGAGCGCGATCGAGCGCTTCAGGATCGGGCTGTAGTAGCTCGACGTCACGTGGCCGATCATCGGCGTCGGATCGACCGCCGACACCTGCGTGTCCTTCGCGACGATCTGCGCGCCTTCCGGCAGCACGAACTGTTCGTCCTCGGTCAAGAGGCCGACGAACTGCTTGCGGCCCTCCTTCGCGGTGTCCGAGCGCGTGAGCGAACGCTTGCCGAGGAAGTCCTTCGACTTCGCGACGAGCCCGCCCATCCCGAGGTCGTACGGCGTGATCGAGCCGTCGGTATCCTGGCCGACGATGATGTAGCCCTTCTCCGCACGCAGCACGTGCATCGTCTCGGTGCCGTACGGCGTGATGTCGAATTCGGCACCGGCCGCCATCAGCGCTTCCCACACCGCGCGGCCCGCATTCGCCGGCACGTTCACTTCATAGGCCAGCTCGCCCGAGAAGCTGATCCGCATCACGCGCGCCTTCGCTCCCGCGACGGTGCCGTTCCGGTAGCTCATGAACGGGAACGCCTCGTTGCCGAAGTCGATGTCCTGGCACACCTTCTGCACGACCTTGCGGCTCTTCGGGCCGACCACCGCGAACGTCGCCCAGTGATCGGTGACCGACGACAGCCGCACTTTCATGTCGGGCCATTCGGTCTGCAGCCAGCGTTCGAGCCACGTGAGCACGCGCGCCGCGCCGCCCGTCGTGGTCGTCATCATGAAATGCTGGTCGGCGAGGCGCACCGTCACGCCGTCGTCGAACACCATCCCGTTCTCGTCGAGCATCAGCCCGTAGCGGCACTTGCCCACTTCGAGCTTGTTCCACGGGTTCGTGTACATCCAGTTCAGCAGCTTCACGGCGTCCGGGCCCTGGATGTCGATCTTGCCGAGCGTCGACGCGTCGAGGATGCCGACGCTGTTGCGCACCGCCAGGCATTCGCGCTTCACGGCCGCATGGAGATCCTCGCCGTTCTTCGGGAAGTACCACGGCCGCTTCCAGTTGCCGACGTCCTCGAACAGCGCACCGTGCTCGACGTGCCACTCGTGCACGCAGGTCTTGCGGATCGGGTCGAGGAAATCGCCGAGCTCGCGGCCCGCGAACGTGCCGAACGACACGGGCGTGTAGTTCGGGCGGAACGTCGTCGTGCCCGTTTCCGGAATCGTCTTGCCGAGCGCGCCCGCGAGGATCGCCATCCCGTTGATGTTGCCGAGCTTGCCCTGGTCGGTGCCGAAGCCCATCGCCGTGTAGCGCTTCACGTGCTCGACCGACTCGAAGCCTTCGCGTGCGGCCAGCAGGATGTCCGCGGCCGACACGTCGTTCTGGAAGTCGACGAACTGCTTCGGCCCGCGCGCCGCGGCTTCGCGGCTGCCGACCA
>NZ_CAJNKE010000192.1 GCF_905232215.1 Burkholderia sp. LMG 13014 | reverse complement strand
CCGGCATGGCCGCGAACCTCCATTCGCGGATCGCGAGCCGGGTTCTGCTGAAGATTGCGCACCGCGCATACCGCAACGAGCAGGACGTCTACGCGCTCGCGCTCGAGCAGCCGTGGGAGCGCTGGTTCGCGGCGACGCAGACGCTGCGCGTCGACATCACGGCGATCAAGTCGCCGCTGAAGAGCCTCGAATTCGCGACGTTGCGCGTGAAGGACGCGATCTGCGACCGGATGCGCGACAAGACCGGCGCGCGCCCGAGCATCGACACGGGTGCGCCGGACGTGCGCGTGTTCGCCTTCCTGACGGCGGGCGAATGCACGCTGTACCTCGACACGTCGGGCGAGCCGCTGTTCAAGCGCGGCTGGCGTCTCGACAAGGGCGCGGCGCCACTGCGCGAGAACCTCGCGGCCGGCATCCTGCGCCTGACGGGCTGGACGCCCGGCACGGCGCTGTACGACCCGATGTGCGGCAGCGGCACGTTCCTCGCGGAAGCCGCGCAGATCGCGCTCGGCGTGGCGCCCGGCGTCGAGCGCCGGTTCGGTTTCGAGAAACTCAAGCAGTACGACATCACCGCGTGGCAGGGGCTGAAGGTCCCGGCGCTGGACGCGAAGCGCGCGGCGCGCGGCAAGCGCGGCGAAGCGCTCGGCGTGTACGGCAGCGACATCTCCGGCGACATGCTCGAGAAGGCGCGCGCGAACCTCGAGCGCGCGGGCGTGCCGTCGGTATGGCTCAAGCAGGTCGACGCGCGCGGGATGACGCCGCCGTGCGACGGCCCGGGCATCATCCTCGCGAACCCGCCGTACGGCGAGCGGATCGAGGTGCGTGGCCGCAGCGCGCGCGGCGAGGTGCGCGAGACGGGCCGCAACCGCGGCAACGACGATGCGTTCCGCCGCACCCACACCGATGCGCCGGACAGCGAGTTCTTCAACGCGCTCGGCGATGCGCTGAAACAGCGCTTCACGGGCTGGCAAGCGTTCCTGCTGACGTCCGACCGTTCGCTGCCGGGCCAGCTGCGGCTGCGCGAATCGGCGAAGACGCCGCTGTTCAACGGCGCGCTCGAATGCCGGCTGTTCCGCTTCGACCTGATCGCCGGCAGCGTGAAGGCGCGCCCGGCCACGCCGGAAGGCGACGCGTAATCCGCAACATGATCGCGATGGGGCCGCCGGTGCAGCCCCATCGCGGCAACCCGAACGCCGCCGTTACCGCACCCGCGGCAACGGCGGCGTTTCGTTTCAGTGCTTCGAGCACGCCCAGCGGCCCATCGTGAATGGCAGCGCCTGCCCCGTCTCGAGCAGCGTCTTGAGGCTCGACAGCACGACCGGCCAGCCGCCGCGAATCCCGCGATCCATCTCCGAGCCCGGCACCAGCCCGTCGTGCGTGACGGTCAGCTTCACGACGCCCTCATGCGGCTCGACCACGTAGGTCACGCGCGATTCCCCGCTCTCCCCCGACGGCGCGCGCCAAGTGACGACCAGCCGGCGCGGCGGATCGTTCTCGACCACTTCGCCGACGATGTCGACCCGCGACGGATCGTCGTAGTCCTGATGCTCCCAGCGCGAGCCCGGCCGCCAGTCGGGCGACGCGTTGCGATGCCGCACCCAGTAGTCCTTCGTCAGCTCGGCGTTGGTGAGCGCATCGAACACGCGCTCGGGCGTCGATGCAATGAACGTCACGTACACAAAGGCGGGATTACTCATCGTTGTCTCCAGGATCGCCGGCCGCTTCCAGCCCGCGCTTGAGATCCACCAGCGCCTGCAGGCGCTGACGCTCGAACTTGCCGATCCAGCGTTCCGCGATGTCGTGGATCGGCACCGGATTCAGGTAATGCAGCTTCTCCCTGCCGCGCCACGTCGTCGCGACGAGATTCGCGGCCTCGAGCAGCGCGAGATGCTTGCTTGCGGCCTGCCGGCTCATCGCAAGCCCGTCGCACAGCTCGGACAGGGTCTGTCCGCTTTTCGCATGCAGCAAATCAAGCAACTGGCGGCGCGTGGCATCGGCCAGCGCCTTGAAAACGAGATCCATGCCGCTCCCGGGTCAATGACCTCATTATGCAACCAAACAGTTGCATGTCAAGGGTGACAACTCTACTGACAATACGGTGTCAGCAGGCCGCGATCACACTGCAATCCCGGCGCAATGCACCGCTGGTTTCCGCACCGAACCCGAACAACAACGCAACAAGGAGCACGTCATGACGTCCGCAACTGCCACTGCCACCGCCACCCTGGAGCGCGCGATCGCGTGGTTCGACATTCCGTCCCTCGATTTCGACCGGGCGATCCGCTTTTACGAAACCGTGCTGCAAACGACGCTGCAGCGCGCAGTCATCGGCGGCGTGCCGATGGCCACGTTCGACCGCGACGCATCGAGCACGGGCGGCAGCATCGTGTTCGATCCGCAGCAGATGAAGCCGAGCGCGAACGGCGTGCTCGTCTACCTGAACGCCGGCGAATCGGTCGTCGCGGCGCTCGAACGCGCGAAGCGCGCGGGCGGCGTCGTGCAGGGCTCGGTCGTCGAGCTGCCGAACAACTACGGCTACGTCGGCTACCTGATCGACACCGAAGGCAACCGCGTCGGCCTGCACGCGCCGAAATGCCACTGAGCGCACCGGCCGTCGGGCTCGCGCGGCGCTATCATCGCGAAGTCCCTACCGCCGTTGGAGTCGAGGTGCCGTCATGACGCGCCGTGCCGACCGCCTGTTCCAGATCGCCGAGCTGTTGCGCGGGCGTCGTCTCACGACCGCGCAGCAGCTGGCCGACTGGCTGTCGGTGTCGCCGCGCACGGTCTATCGCGACGTGCGCGACCTGCAACTGTCAGGGGTGCCGATCGAAGGCGAAGCCGGCATCGGCTACCGGCTGAACCGCAACGCGAGCCTGCCGCCGCTCACGTTCACGGCCGAGGAACTCGCGGCGCTCGCCACCGGCGCACGCATGCTCGAAACCTGGGGCGGTGCGCGCTTCGCGAGCGGCGCGCGCTCGGCGCTCGCGAAGATCGCGTCGGCCATGCCGGCCGACAAGCGCACGGCGCTCGACCGCCTGCCCGTGTTCGCGCCGTCGTTCCACATCGACGAGACGTTTTGCGCGAAGGTCGACGCGATCCACCAGGCCATCGACACGCGCCACGTCGTCAGCTTCGGCTACCGCGACCGGCTCGGCGCACATTCGCAACGCCGCGTGTGGCCGCTCGGGCTCGTCTACTGGGGCGGGCGCTGGACGATCGGCGCGTGGTGCGAGCTGCGCGACGATTTCCGCACCTTCGACATCGCGCGGATGGGCGACATCACCGTGCACGAGCAGTTTCCGGACATGGAAGGACGGCGGATCGCCGACTACATGCGGATCGCGGAAGCGCCGATGCGCTGACGCGGCACGACGGCGGGCGCGCCGCCGCTGTTCATGTTCCGGGGCACCGCACGGCGCCCGGTCCGCCCCCTCCTACCCGCCGAATACCACCGTCCGCTTCGGCCGCTCGTCGACGTGCAGCGAGAACACGTCGGGCCGCGCGTAATGCCCGACCACGTCGAAGTCGTAGCGCGCCCGCACGAGTTCGTCGGTATCGATGCGCGCGGTCACGAGCCCGGCTGCGCCGATCAGCGGCTCCGTCAGCAGGTCGCCGAGCGGCCCGACGATCACGCTGCCGCCGCGGATCAGCGGCCGCTCCGGATCCCAGCCCGGCACGTCGATCCCGAGCGCGCGCGGCGACGGCTGCACCTGGCACGCGCTGACGACGAAGCAGCGCCCTTCGTGCGCGATATGCCGCATCGAGCTCTGCCAGACGTCGCGCTCGTCGACGGTCGGTGCGCACCAGATCTGCACGCCCTTCGCGTACATCGCGCAGCGCAGGAGCGGCATGTGGTTCTCCCAGCAGATCGCGGCACCCGCGCGGCCCGCGGCCGTGTCGACGACGGGCAAGGTCGAGCCGTCGCCCTGCCCCCAGATCAGCCGTTCGGTGCCGGTCGGCATCAGCTTGCGGTGCTTCGCGACGAGCCCGTCGCGCGGGTCGAAGAACAGCGCCGTGCAGTACAGCGTGCTGCCGCCGCGCTCGATCACGCCGACCACGAGGCTCGCGCCCGTGCGCTGCGACAGCGCGGCCAGCTCGTCGGTTTCGGGCCCCGGCACGTCGATCGCCTGCGCGGCATAGCGCGCATACGCGTCGCGACCTTCGGGCAGCCGGTAACCGAGCCGCGTGCCGAAGATCTCGCCTTTCGGATAGCCGCCGAGCACGGCCTCGGGCAGCACGACGAGCGATGCGCCGCTGTCACGGATCGCGGTTTCGTAGCCGAGGATCGTGTCGAGCGTGGCGCGCGTGCCGGCGGGCGATGCACCGATCTGCAGCGCGGCGATGACTGACGTGGACATGAAGGCGTCTCCGGTGAATGGGGTAACGCCATCTTTATCGATATGATGTCATCGATCAAATCGATAGAACGATAAGTGTCATGAATGCGGATGATATCGCCAGCCTCGACCTGAACCTGCTGAAAGTGTTCGAGGCGCTGTACGAGGAAGGCGGCGCGAGCCGCGCGGCGCTGCGGCTCGGCCTCACGCAGTCGGCGGTGAGCGCGGCGCTCGCGCGGCTGCGCGTGATCTATGCCGATCCGCTGTTCGTGCGCACCGGCCGCGGGCTCGCGCCGACGCCGCGCGCGGACGAACTGAAGCCGATCCTGTCCGATGCGCTCGACCGTTGCCGCGAAAGCCTCGCGATCGCAGCCGACGGCGGCGACCGCATCGGCCGCACGATCTCGATCGGGCTGTCGGACGACTTCGAAATCGCGCTCGGCCGCGCGCTGATCGACGCCGTCGCGCGGGAAGCCGCCGGTATCCGGCTGATCTTCCGGCAGACGCACAGCGGCATCGCCGGCGACGCGCTGCTGCGTCACAGTGTGGACCTCGCGATCGCGTCGGGCGGCTTCTCGGCAAACGGGCTCAGCCGGCGCGCGGTCGCGACGGGCGGCTATGCGTGCGTGATCGACCCGGCCACCCGCCCGAAGCCGCCGCGCACCCTGACGCTCGCCGATTTCCTGCGGCGCGACCACCTGCTCGTGTCGTCGGGCGGCGTGATCGGGATCGTCGACGAGGCGCTGGCCACGCTCGGCCACAAGCGGCGTGTCGCGGCGTCGACCACGCATTTCGCCGCGCTGCCGTACCTGCTCGCCGGCTCCGACGCGGTCGCGACGATTCCCGCGCACGCGGCGCGCGCGATCGCGCAATCGACACCGCTGCGCGCGCTCGCATGCCCGGTCGACTTGCCGCACTACCCGGTGGAAATCGGCTGGCGCACGAGCACGCAGCGCGACCCGGCGATCGTGCGCGTACGCGACACGATCGCCGCGTGCGTCGCGAACCTCGTCGCTCCATGAAAAAAGCCCGGCCGGCTTGCGCCGGTCGGGCCTGTCCAATGTCCGGTCACGCTGCCCGTGAATCGAAGCAGGCAGCCGCGTTGCCGGCGCATGCGTCATTCGACCGACTTCACCATGTCCTCGATGACCTTCTTCGCATCGCCGAACACCATCATCGTCTTGTCCATGTAGAACAGGTCGTTGTCGAGGCCCGCGTAGCCGGCCGCCATCGAGCGCTTGTTGACGATCACCGTGCGCGCCTTGTACGCCTCGATGATCGGCATCCCCGCGATCGGCGACGCCGGATCGTTCTTCGCGGCCGGGTTCACGACGTCGTTCGCGCCGAGCACGAGCACGACGTCGACCTGTCCGAATTCGCCGTTGATGTCGTCCATCTCGTACACGATCTCATACGGTACTTCCGCTTCCGCGAGCAGCACGTTCATGTGCCCCGGCATCCGCCCCGCGACCGGATGGATCGCGTACTTCACGTCGATGCCCTTCTCGACCAGCTTGTCGGTCAGCTCCTTCAGCGCGTGCTGCGCACGAGCCACGGCGAGGCCGTAACCCGGCACGATCACGACCGTTTCCGCATTGCCGAGCATGAACGATGCGTCTTCGGCCGAGCCCGACTTCACCGGCCGCTGCTCCTTCGCACCTGCCGCACCACCGGCCGCTGCCTCGCCGCCGAACCCGCCGAGGATCACGTTGAAGAACGAGCGGTTCATCGCGTGGCACATGATGTACGACAGGATCGCGCCCGACGAGCCGACGAGCGACCCGGCAATGATCAGCATCGCGTTGTTCAGCGAGAAGCCGATGCCGGCCGCCGCCCACCCGGAGTACGAGTTCAGCATCGACACGACCACCGGCATGTCCGCACCGCCGATCGGGATGATGATCAGCACGCCGAGCGCGAACGCGATCGCCGTCATGATGACGAACGGCAGCCACGACTGCGTGATGAAGAACAGGATGCCGAAGCCGAGCATCGCGAGCGCGAGCATCAGGTTGAGCAGGTGCTGGCCCGCATACACGACCGGCGCGCCCTGGAACAAGCGGAACCGGTACTTGCCCGACAGCTTGCCGAACGCGATCACCGAGCCGGAAAACGTGATCGCGCCGACGAACGTGCCGATGAACAGCTCGACGCGGTTGCCGTACGGGATGAAGTTCGACGACACCGCGTCCTGCGGCACGAGCCCGAACGCTTCCGGCTCCGACACCACCGCATACGCGATGCACACGGCCGCGAGACCGATCAGCGAATGCATCGCCGCGACGAGCTCCGGCATTTTCGTCATCTCGACGCGCGCGGCGACGAACGCCCCCACGCCGCCGCCGACGATCAGCGCGCCGAGCACCAGCGCGATGCCGAGCGGCAGGTTCGCGCCGAGCCACGCGGCCTGCTTGACGATCAGCGCGATCGTCGTGAGGATCGCGATGGCCATCCCGGCCATCCCGAACAGGTTGCCGCGCCGCGCGCTCTTCGGGTTCGACAGGCCTTTCAGCGCCTGGATGAAGCACACCGACGCGACGAGGTACAGCAGCGTGACGACGTTCATGCTCATCGCGCGCCCTCCTTGCCGCCCTCGGCCTGCTTCGGCGCCTTCTTGCGGAACATCTCGAGCATGCGCCTCGTCACGAGGAAGCCACCGAACACGTTGACGGCCGCGAGCGCGACCGCGAGCGTGCCGAACACCTTGCCGGTCGCGCCGACGGTGAGCGCCGCCGCGAGCATCGCGCCGACGATCACGATCGCCGAGATCGCATTGGTCACGGCCATCAGCGGCGTATGCAGCGCCGGCGTGACGTTCCACACCACGTGGTAGCCGACGTACACCGCCAGCACGAAGATGATCACGTTGATCACCGTGTGATTGATGATTTCCATGGCCCCTCTCCCCGGTTACTTGCGCGCGACTTCGCCGTCGCGGCACAGGAGCGTCGCGGCGACGATGTCGTCGGTCAGGTCGATGTTGAGCGTGCCTTCCTTCGTGACGATCAGCTTCATGAAGTCGAGCAGGTTGCGGGCATACAGCGCCGACGCGTCCGCTGCGAGCATCGACGCGAGATTCGTGTAGCCGGCGATCGTCACGCCGTCGTGCACGATCACCTGGTCGGCGACCGTCAGCGGGCAGTTGCCGCTCTTGCGCCCGTCGAATTCGGGGCCGCGGCCGGCCGCGAGATCGACGAGCACCGAGCCCGGCTTCATCGACTGCACGGTCTCGACCGAGATCAACGTCGGTGCCGGGCGCCCGGGAATCAGCGCGGTGGTGATCACGATGTCGGCCTGCCTTGCCCGCTCGTGCACGAGCGCGGCCTGACGGCCGAGCCACGACGGCGGCATCGGACGCGCGTAGCCGCCCACGCCCTGCGCCGCGTCGCGCTCTTCGTCGGTTTCATACGGGACGTCGAGGAATTTCGCGCCGAGCGACTCGATCTGCTCCTTCACGGCCGGCCGCACGTCGGACGCCTCGATCACCGCGCCGAGGCGCTTCGCGGTCGCGATCGCCTGCAGGCCCGCGACACCCGCGCCGAGAATCAGCACGCGCGCGGCCTTCACGGTGCCCGCGGCCGTCATCAGCATCGGAAAGAAGCGCGGATACAGCGCCGCGGCCACCAGCACGGCCTTGTAGCCCGCGATGTTCGCCTGCGACGACAGCACGTCGAGGCTCTGCGCGCGCGTCGTGCGCGGCGCGGCTTCGAGCGCGAAGCCCGTCACGCCGGCCGCGGCAAGTTTCGCCGCCTGCTCGCCGTTGAACGGATCGAGCATGCCGACCAGCACGGCGCCGCGCTTGAGCAGCGGCAGTTCGGCGTCGGTGGGCGCCTGGACCTTCAGCACGATGTCGACATCGAAAGCGGCCGACTGGCCGGTCAGTTCGGCCCCGGCGGCCGCATAGGCTGCGTCGGGATAACTCGCGGCGATGCCGGCCCCTTTCGCGATACTGACCCGATGGCCGGCTGCCGCGAATTTCTTCGCGGTTTCCGGCGTCGCAGCCACACGCGCCTCGTTCGCCCGCGTTTCGGCAGGCACGCCAATATGCATCGTCGGTCCCTCCAGTCATTGTCAGTATTTCGTTTGTTGCGACTTTTACTGCACAACGAGCCGGGCAGGCTGACGACCGGCTCACGAGCGACGACACTCACTCTCCACTTTAGGCGAAAGCGAGGGCCGTACCAGCGCGCTTGGCACGATCGTGCGAGACGGCGATGCCGGCCCGTCCGGTGTCGCCATGTATCGGCACGACAGACGAATTGAAAGGGTCTGATTCGTTTAGCGCAACGACCGGCAGCGTTCGGGCGCAACCGGTAAAATGCCGAACCATGAAACCCGAAATCTGGACCCCGCATGTGACGGTCGCCGCGCTCGTCGAGCACGCCGGCCGCTTTCTCATGATCGAGGAAGAAACCTCGTCGGGCCTGCGCATCAACCAGCCGGCAGGCCATCTCGAAGCCGGCGAAACGCTGGCCGACGCCGTGATCCGAGAGACGCTCGAGGAAACCGCGCACCCGTTCACGCCCGACGCGCTCGTCGGCGTCTATCTCGCGCACTACGACCGTCCCGGCACCGCCGGCGCAACCTATCTGCGCTTCACGTTCTGCGGCACAGCCGGCGAGCCGATCGCGGGCCACGCGCTCGACGACGGCATCGTCCGCACGCTGTGGATGACCGCCGACGAACTGCGCGCGTGCAGCGAGCGCCATCGCTCGCCCGCGGTGTTGCGCTGCGTCGACGATTACCTCGCCGGGCGGCGCATTCCGCTCGATTTCGTGCACACGCATTCGGTCGCGCCGCGCCCCGAAGCATTCGAACGTCAGGCGGTCAACAAATGAGCAAGCGCCGGGTAGTGGTAGGCATGTCGGGCGGCGTCGATTCGTCGGTGACCGCGTGGCTGCTGAAGGAACAGGGCTACGACGTGGTCGGCCTGTTCATGAAGAACTGGGAAGACGACGACGACGGCGAATACTGCTCGACGCGTCAGGACTGGATCGACGTCGTGTCGGTAGCCGACCTGATCGGCATCGACGTGGAAGCCGTCAACTTCGCGGCGGAATACAAGGACCGCGTGTTCGCCGAGTTCCTGCGCGAATACTCGGCCGGCCGCACGCCGAACCCCGACGTGCTGTGCAACGCCGAGATCAAGTTCAAGGCGTTCCTCGATCACGCGATGTCGCTCGATGCGGAAATGATCGCGACCGGCCACTATGCGCGCGTGCGCGAGCGCGACGGGCGGTTCGAACTGCTGAAGGCTTTCGATCATACGAAAGACCAGTCGTACTTCCTGCACCGGCTGAACCAGGCGCAACTGTCGAAGACGATGTTCCCGCTCGGCGAGATCCCGAAGACGAAGGTGCGCGAGATCGCCGCGCAGATCGGGCTGCCGAACGCGAAGAAGAAGGATTCGACGGGCATCTGCTTCATCGGCGAACGGCCGTTCCGCGATTTCCTGAACCGCTATCTGCCGACGAAACCCGGCCCGATGAAGACGCCGGACGGCAAGGTCGTCGGCGAGCACATCGGCCTCGCGTTCTACACGTTCGGCCAGCGCAAGGGCATCGGCCTCGGCGGCAGCAAGAGCGGCAACGGCGATCCGTGGTTCGTCGCCGCGAAGGACATCGCGTCGAACACGCTGTACGTCGTGCAGGGCCACGATCATCCGTGGCTGCTGGCGCACCAGCTCGTCGCCGGCAACGTGAGCTGGGTCGCCGGCGAGCC
>NZ_CAJNKE010000191.1 GCF_905232215.1 Burkholderia sp. LMG 13014 | reverse complement strand
AGCCGGCAACGCGGTTGGCGGTGCGACGCATGCGGTCGGTTCGGCAGCGGGCACGGCGAAGGATGCCGCCGCATCGGCCGTCCACTCGACGAAATCGCACGTGAAGCACGTCGCAGGCACGGCAAAGAGCCACGCGCAAGGCGCGGTGTCGACGGCGGGCGATGTTGCCGGCGGCGCGAAGGCGAAGGCCGGTGAGGCGCTCGACGGCGCGACGAACTCGGTGCAGGGTGGCGCATCGGTCGGCCTGAAGGGTTCGGCGTCGGCACAAGGTGGCGCGCTGTAAGCGTCACGCTGCCCGACACGGCCCGGCCCGCTTCGATGCGGGCCGGGCTTTTTTATTGGCGCGCGGCGCGCCGTTCTTCGCATCCTCGATACAGGGATGCGTCGGCGTTCGCCGTCGATCCGGCGACGCGACACATACGGGCGCGTTGCCCGATGCCCACCGGCACGGGCCCGCAACGGGCGGCGTGCGCACCCCCTGCCCATTGCCCGCCCACCATGCTTAAATAGCGGGGCTCCCGGTTGGTTGCCCGGTCGCCGCGATCGCGGCGCCGGCCGATACGGGTATGCATGTCCGATCGACATCGTGACGACAGACGACACCAAAACGCCGTTCCGGCCAGCCCGGCGCGGCCCGATAACATTCCGAGGCCTCACGTCATGACCCTTCTGTTCCGTCTTCTCGCGCTCGCCTGCGCGCTCTGGCTGGCTGCCTGCGCAGCGTCGCCCCCGCCGTCCGCCAGCACCCGTGCGTCCGCCGCCGCACCGGACGCCAGCGAACGCCATGGGCTCGGCACGGCGTGGGGCGAGTCGGTTCGATCCGAAACCCGCCAGGTCGATTTCGAACGCGCGAATCCGGCGAAGCCGACGGATCTCGCATCGGTCTACTACAACGATGCGTTGCCCGGACACCTGCCCGCATCCCAGGTTAGCCGGTTGCCGACCCGCGTCGCGCTCGCCAACGGCGACATCGCGCTGTCGTTCACGGACGAAAAGGGCGCGCCGCTGCGTCTGGCGCGCAGCGACGGCCGCTGGCACATGGCGGGCGTCGAAGGTTCGCGCTACATGATCGTGCTGCGCAACCAGGGACGCCGCACGTTCGAGGTCGTGTCGAGCGTCGACGGGCTCGACGTGCTGTCGGGGCGGCCGGGCAGTTATACGAATGGCGGTTACGTGCTGTATCCGGGCCGCACGCTGACGATCGAGGGCTTCCGCAAGAGCCGCGACGAAGTCGCCGCATTCCGCTTCGCGGCGGTACCCGACAGCTATGTCGCGAACTCGAAGTATGGCGATGCCGCGAACGTCGGCGTGATCGGCGTCGCATTGTTCGCGCAAAAGGAGAACGAAGAGGAGGCGCTGCGCCGCAACGCGAATCCGTTCCCCGGCAATGACAACGGCTATGCACCGCCGCCGGTACCGCGCGGGGAGTGACGGCACGTCGTGGATCGGTCGCGTGCGTCGTGACGAACGACGCACGCGGGGCGATCCTGAATCGGCGCTGCCCGAACGACCTGCTGACGCATACGATGAACTTCACGACAATCCTGCGCGATTCATGCGGACTCGGATCAGCCCGACGAAATCGATGGTGTTGAAGCTCGCGGCGCTGGCGCTGCTGGCCTCGCATGCCACCGTTGCCTCCGCCGAAACGCCGGCGCCCGAATCGGTGCGGCTCGCCAACGGTCACGAGATCGAATGGGTGCGCCCGCGGTTGTTCGAGGTCGATGCCGCCCACCACCAGAAATCGGCACTGAGCGTGCCGGTGGAGCTCCGCCGTGTGTTGGCCGATGCATCGAGCGTCGCGTTCCCGTCGGACCGTTTGAAGCGGATCGACGGCAAAGACTATCTGCTGGTCGTCGTCAACCGCTCGTCGAACATCCGCCCGACCGGATATTGCGGCGCGGGCGAAGAAGGGGTGCTGCACGTGCTGGAACTGCACGGCGCCCGTGCGGTGCCGCGCTTCTCGCTGCCGGTTCAAAGCTGTATCGACTCCGTTTCGCTCGAAACCGATGATGGAGCGCAATCGCCGTACCTGGCGATCGCATGGCGCGACGACCCGGCCGGTATCGACATCCGGTGGGAATATCTCGCACGCGGCGGTGCCACGCATCGTTTTTATCGTTTCGTGAACGGCTCGTTTGTCGAGACCGAGGTTCCTCGGTGACACGGTCGCGTTGTGGCACGATGGCCGTTCGAATGCGCATCGCGTGATTCCCCACCTACCGGATCGACGGAGAGCCTCATGTCGTTACCCGCTTTCAGGTACCATCCCGACCCGCTGGCAACGGGCAGCGTGATCCGCTCGGACGCGCGCTGCGTCTGTTGCGGCGCTGTGCGCGGTTACGTGTACGCTGGCCCCGTGTATGCGGTCGACGAGTATGAGCAATGCATCTGCCCGTGGTGCATCGCCGACGGCTCGGCGCACGCGCGGCTCGACGCAGCCTTTACCGACACGTACGGCATCGGCGGTGGCGAATGGGACGAAGTGCCCGACGCGGTCGTCGACGAAATCGCCCGTCGCACGCCGGGCTTTCAGGGCTGGCAGCAGGAACGGTGGTGGACGCATTGCGGCGATGGCGCGCAGTTCATCGGCCGTGCAGGCGCCGGCGAACTGACCGCGCTCGGCCCGCAGGCAGTGGCGTCGATTCGGGAGTCGACCGGACTCGACGAGGGCGGCGAGTGGGAGCGTTTCTTTGCCGCACTCGACAAGGACGGCTCGCCGACAGCGTATATGTTTCGCTGCCTCCATTGCGGCGGACTCGGCGGCTACCAGGATTGCGACTGATGGCCTGGCTGGCGGCATCGCACGGCGATCGCAAGCCCCATCGTCATGAAACAGAGGAATCTTCGTGAAGTTCATCCACGCGGCAGACATACACCTTGACAGCCCGTTGCACGGCCTGAGCGCGTACCCCGATGCGCCGGCCGCGCAGTTGCGCAACGCGTCGCGCGAGGCGCTGCGGCAGCTCGTGGATCGTGCGATCGAAGAGGAAGTCGCGTTCCTCGTGATCGCCGGCGACCTGTACGACGGCGACTGGAAGGATCACAACACGGGCATCTTCTTCGGCCAGCAGATGGGGCGCTTGCGCAAGGCCGGCATCCGCGCGTTCGTCCTCGGCGGCAACCACGATGCCGAAAGCGAGATGACGAAGAAGCTGACGCTGCCCGACAACGTCACCGTGTTCGGCCACCGCAAGGCGGAAACCCACACGCTGCCGGAATTCGACGTCGCGCTGCACGGGCAGAGCTTCAAGGACAAGGCGGTCGTCGACAATCTCGCGATCGGCTATCCGGACCCGGTGCCCGGTTACTACAACATCGGTGTACTGCACACGGCGCTCGAAGGCTATGCGGCGCACGCGAACTATGCGCCGTGCACGCTGGCCGAACTGCACGCGAAAGGCTACGACTACTGGGCGCTCGGCCACGTGCACGAATTCCAGCAATGGTCGGGGCCGTCCACGGTGGTGTTTCCCGGCAACCTGCAGGGCCGCCATATCCGCGAGACGGGCCGCCGCGGTGCGGTGCTCGTGACAGTCGAGCCAGGCCGCACGCAGGTCGAGCGTCTGTATCTCGACGTGCTGCGCTGGGAAGCCGTGTCGGTCGACGCGTCCGATTGCCTGACGGTTGCCGACCTGTCGAGAAAGATCGGCCAGTCGCTGGAAGCGCTGCTGACCGTCGACGGCCACGTGCCGCGCGCGGTGCGCGTGACGGTCACGGGGCGCACGCCCGCGCACGGTCTCTTCTTCGGCCGCGCGCCGCAGTTGCGTGCGGAGGTGCTGAACCAGATCGGCATCATCGGCAACGAGCGGCTGTGGCTCGAGAAGGTCCGGCTCGCGACGTCCGCGGCCGATCATCAGCCAGGCGAAAGCGAGCAGCTCGAAGCGCTGGAGGACCTGAAGCAGATCCTGGCCGACGCCGCGCGCGATCCGGATTTCCTCGAACTGCTTGAACGTGACCTGAAACCGTTCGTCGGCAAGGTGCGCAGCGACGTGAAGGAAGAGGTGCCGTTGTTGACGATGGCGCGTGCGGGCGAGCTCACGGCGCTCGTCGAACAGGTCGGGCCTGCTCTGCTCGCGCGGCTGGCGAGGGGGGAGTAAGCGATGCGGATCAATCAGCTCGATCTGATCAAGTACGGCAAGTTCACCGACGAGACGCTGCGTTTCCCGTCGGCCGGCGAGGATTTCCATGTGATCGTGGGGCCGAACGAGGCCGGCAAGTCGACGATCCGCACGGCCGTGTCGGAACTGCTGTTCGGGATGAAGCTGCAGACGCCGCTCGATTTCCTGCACAGCACGCCCGAACTGCGGATCGGCGGCGTGCTGGAGAGCGGCACGGGCGAACTCGCGTTCCACCGCGCGCGCGGGCGCAGTCCGCTGCGCACACCCGCCGACGACAAGCTGCCCGACGACTATCTGGCCGCCATCCTCGACGGCGCCACGCGCGAATTCTTCGAGCAGATGTTCGGGCTCGATCACGGGCGTCTGGTCGACGGCGGCCGGAGCATTCTCGACGCCTCCGACAAGCTCGGCCAGGTGCTGTTCGAATCGGCCGCCGGTGTCGGCAGTCTCGGGCCGGTGCGTGAGGAGCTCGATGCGCGTTCGGTCGAGCTCTGGGCGCCGCGCCGCAGCGGCAGCGCGTTTGCACTCGCCGAATCGTCGTTCAACGAAGCCGTGACCGAACTGAAGACGGTCCAGGTGCGCACGCGCGACTGGGTCGAACGCAAGGACGCGCGCGAAGCGGTCGAACAGCAGATCGAGCAGGCGCGCGCCGAACAGCGCCGGCTCGAAGCGCTGCGCTCGAAGCTCGAGCGCGTCCGGCGGCTGGCGCCGTATCTGAAGGAGCTGACGGTCAAGGACGCGGCGCTGGCGGAACTGGGCGCGGTCGTCGAGTTGCCGCCCACCGCGTATGCCGATCTGCTGAAGGCGCAGGGCGATCTCGCGGCTGAACAGAAGGTGCTCGAGGAACGGCGTGCCGACCTGCTCGCGAAACGGCAGGCGCGCGATGCGATCGACGCCGATGCCGACACGCTGGCGCTCGAAGCCGACATCGAGGCGCTCGATCGGCTGCGCGGCGCGTGCATGAATCACGCGCAGGATCTGCTGCTGCTCGGCGCGGACGTCGAGCGGCACCTGTCCGCCGCGTGTGCCGCGGCCGCCCAGCTCGACTGGCCGACGGACGAGGTGTCGCTGCGTGCGTCGCTGCCGACGGCACTGTCGCTGAAGACCGTTGCAAACCTGTTGCGCGAACACGGCGCGCTGCATCAGGCGCTTGCCGGCGCGCGCGAATCGCTCGACGAACGCACGCGCGAGCTTGCGCAGGTGCGGGAACAACAGGCGCGCCTGTCGACCGTCGATGTGCCGGAAGCGCTGCGTGCGGCGCTGGCCGATGCGCAGGGCTTTCGCAACAGCGGCCAGCGCGAGCAGGCGCTCGAACATGAAATTGCCGCTGCCGAAAGCGCGCTGGCTGGGGCACTCGATGCGCTCGGCCAATGGCGCATGCCGGTCGATACGCTGAGGGCGCTCGACGTACCGTCGGCGGCGCGGCTCGGCGCGCTGCTGAAGGAAGATAGTGAACGCGCGAGCGCGGCCGCTGCAGCACGCGACGCGCGGGACGGCGCGCTCGAAGAGCTCGAGCGGCTTGAACTGCAGGAGAAGCACTTCGCGGAGAACCACAAGGTCGTCACGACAGCCGACGTGCTGGCGGCGCGTGCACGGCGCGACGGCGCATGGGGTGATATCCGCAATGGCGTGGTCGATCTTGCAACGGGCGCACCTGCGGTCGACGACGCGATTCGCCTTGCGGACGAGCTCGTCGATGCGCAGCTCGGCGCAACGCAGGCGGCGGCGACGTTGCAGTCGCTGCGTCAGCAGGTCGAGTTTGCGCGTGCCGGCGTGACGCGCAGGCAGGCCGCGCTGGACGAGCGCGAGCGTGAGCTCGCCGTGCATCGCGACGCATGGGCCGTGCTTGCGACGACGGCCGCGGTGCCCGGCATGCCGCTGGCAGCGATGGGCGACTGGCTTGCGAAACGCGACACGGTGTTCGCCGCGCAGGCCGATCTCGACCGGCAGCGCCGCGAATTCGACACGATTCGCGCCGCACGGGCCGGTGCCGAAGGCGCATTGCGCACGGCGCTGCGCACCGTGTCGCGAGGCGGCGAGTCGGACGGCCTGGCGGCGCTCGTCGCGAGCGCCGAGACCTTCGTACAGTCGGCCGAGAAAGCGCTCGCGCAGCAGGACAGCCTCGAGGACCGCGCGCGGGAAGCCGAGCGCGGGTGTGCGACGGCGCAGTCGCGCGCCGGCCACGCGCAGACGGCCTACGATGCGTGGCACACGCAATGGCGCGACGCGCTGGCCGACGCCAAGCTGTCCGCGAGCGCGGCGACGCTGGCCGCGGTGGAAGGGGCGCTCGGGCTCGCCAACGCGGTGACGGCCGAACTGGCCGACGCCGACGCGCCGCGCAACCGGATTGCCGCGATCCGCGCGGAGCTGACCGCACTCGAAGCGGGCGCACGGCGGCTTGCCGAAGCGCTCGCACCGGAATGGCTGACGAGCGGCGACTGGCCTGACGTCGCGCGCCGGCTGACGATGCGCCTCGCGGCCGCCCGGGAAATTGCACGTGCGATTGGTCGTGCCGACGAGGCCGTGCGGCAGGCCGACGGCAAGATCGCGGATGCGGCCGCCGCAGTGGCTGGCGCCGATGCACGCATTCAGCCGCTGCTGCAACTGGCCGGCGTCGCGTCGATCGACGTGGCGCTGCCGCTGGCCGAACGCTCGGATCGCCAGCGCCAGCTTCGGCAGGCAGTCGATGCCGCGCACGAGGCACTGGTGCGCGATGGCGACGGCCTGTCCCGGTCTGCCGTCGAAGCCGAAGTCGCGGAGCAGGACATCGTCGACGTACCGGTGCACCTTGAAGCGGTGAAGCAGTCGCTCGGCGATGTCGGCAAGCGGCTCAACGAGCTTTCACAGCAGCAGGTCGTGGCCGATCAGGCGTTCGGTGCGATCGATGGGCAGGCGAATGCCGCCGTTGCCGAGTCGAAACGGCAGGAAGCGCTGGCGGCGATGGGCGATGCAGCCGAGCAGTATCTGGAGGCGGCCACCGCGAGCCGGTTGCTGAAGTGGGCGACGGATCGCTATCGCGACCAGAAGCAGGGGCCGATGCTCAGGCGCGCGGGCGAAATTTTCGCGGGGCTCACGCTGGGCGAATTCGCGCGGCTGACCGTCGATACCGAACGGACGCCGCCCGCACTGTATGCACGACGGACGAAGGGCGCATCGGTCGAGGTCGCGGGGTTGAGCGAAGGAACGCGTGACCAGTTGTTCCTCGCGCTGCGAATCGCGGCGCTGGAGCTGCAGCTCGGCAGCCGGACTGCGCTGCCGTTCGTCGCCGACGACCTGTTCATCAACTTCGACGACGCGCGCGCGAAGGCCGGGCTCGACGCGTTGCGCGATCTGTCGACGCGAACCCAGGTGCTGTTCCTGACGCACCACGACCACCTGCTGCCGCTCGTGAGAGATGTATTCGGCGCGCGGGTCAACGTGGTCGAGCTGCAGCGCGCGCCGGTGGGCGCGAGATGCGCGGCCTGCGTGAATGCCGGCGCACGGGCAGGTTCATCGCGAACAGGTAGTATGTGCGGTTCCGAAATACACGCGGCCGGTTCTGCCGGTCGCGGGTCAGGCCACACGAGGGGGGAATATGAAAAAGCTGGTAGCCGCCATCGCGTTCGCGGCGGACAAGCATCGCAATCAGCGGCGCAAGGACGAAGATGCGTCGCCGTACATCAATCATCCGATCGCGCTCGCCGACGTGCTGGCCAACGAGGCCGGCGTCGAGGACGAGCGTGTGATCGTCGCGGCGGTGCTGCACGACACGGTCGAGGATACCGAGACGACCGAGCAGGAACTGCTGAGGCTGTTCGGCAAGGACGTGGCGGACATCGTGATGGAAGTCACCGACGACAAGTCGTTGCCGAAGGAGGAGCGCAAGCGCCTGCAGGTCGAGCATGCAGCGACCATCAGCCGGCGTGCGAAGCTCGTGAAGCTGGCCGACAAGATCTGCAACCTGCGCGACATCGCGCGGCATCCGCCCGCGGACTGGCCGCTCGAGCGCAAGCAGGCGTATTTCGACTGGGCAAAGTCGGTCGTCGACCCGATGCGCGGCGTGCATCCCGGCCTCGAGGCGATCTTCGACACCGCCTACGACGCAAGGCCGGCGGACTGAGGCGCCTGCATGCGATCGGCCCGCTCCATCGGATCCGCCGCGCGGCAATCGCCGGTCGTGGCGGGCGTCGATGTGGGCGGCGAAAAGAAGCAATGCGATCTCGTGATCCTGCGCGGAACGACGGTCGTTTGCCGCGAGGCGCAGATCGCGCCCGAGGCGGTGCCTGCGCTGTGTCTCGCCCATGACGTCGTGGCCGTCGGTGTCGACGCACCGAGCCTGTGGTGGACGGGGCGCGGGCGTCGGGCGGCAGAGCAAGCGCTCGCGCGCGAACGGATCTCGTGCTTTCCGACGCCGTCGCGGGAGCAGGCGGTCGCGAGTACGTCTGGCTTCTTCGACTGGATGTTCATGGGAGAGCGCGTCTACCGCGCGCTCGCGGATGCCTATCCGCTGCTGACCGGCGCACGCTATGCGGGCGGCCGCACGAGCTTCGAAACCTATCCTTATGCGATCACCTGCGCGATGCTGGGCAAGGCCGTGGCGTCCGCGAAGCAGAAACGCAACCAGCGCCGGCAATTGCTGGAGCGGCTGGGGATCGACGTGTCGACGCTGAAGTCCGTCGATGCGCGCGACGCGACCCTGTGCGCATTGACGGCGCAATACGTCATCGACGGGAGTGCGCACGCGTATGGTGATGCGGAGGGCGGATATATCCGCGTGCCGATCGTGAACGAGACGATCGTGCTCGACGCACCGTAGCTGTGTCGCGCGGCCCGGGCCAGGGGCGTAGCGAAAAGGTGAGCTTTTTCGGGAGGGCGGCGGCCGGTGTGTCGACGAAGGTGTCAGGCGGCGACTGCCGGCCGGCAAGCATCGGGATGGCTGTCGCACACGACGTGACACCGGTGCGCGATGCGATCCCGAGCGGCGCTGCTCAATCCTCGAGGATGGCTTTCGGCACGCTGGCCAGATCGCAGGCTTGCGCCTGCTCGAAGTAGCCTTCGGCATCGTCGATCATCACGACTGCGACGTCGATCAGCTCGTCGAGCCGTTGCAGCAGCGATTCGCGCCACTCGATGTCTTCGTCGCGCTCGGGCGTCTTGTCCAGTTGCTCGATGATCGAGTCGGCCGTCTGCAGGAAAGGAATCGCCTGCTGATAGTTTTCGATCGAGACCATTGCCGCGTTGCGTGCGCCGACGAGTCGCTCGCGGTGCTCGTCTGCCAGTTCGGATTCGCCGCTGATTCGCGGCAATACATCCGAGATGCGTTGCAGAAGCGGTGGAGCCTGTTCTTCCAGGATGATGGCGCGCTCGCGCAGCGCTGCATATTCGTCGCGAAGGTCGGCGTCGCCGGGTTGAGTGGTGCTGTCCATCGTGGATATGAGTGCGTGGTTCGGTCGCGGCATGATACTCGACGGCACCGGATTCCTTGCCCGTTCCGCAACCTCATATATAGGGGGGGGGGCGACGGGCATACGTCACATCAATAGAGGGCGGCTCGCGTCGCGATGGGCGGCCCGTCGAGCCCCAAGCCCCCGTGCGCGGCAGCGCACGGGGGCTTTTTCAAAATATTTTCACAAAGGGGCTTGCGTAGTTGGGGGCGGGTGCTTAGAATCACGCCTCTTTCGCGCTAACGGAAACGCGGCGCGGAAGAGGGAAGCAGGGTTGGCGGTGTGCTGCAGTCTAGAGCGCGCAACTGGCCTGGAAGTTGAGCCCCGCAGTCGCAACGAAGTAGTTTAAAAAGTTGTTGACGAAATGCGAAACACGGTTCATAATCTCGCTTCTCTGCTGCTGAAAACGCAGCGCTGCTGAGAAACACGAAGTTCCTCGCAGAAACGCTCTTTAAAAATTAACAGCCGATAAGTGTGGGCGCTTGATGGATGCGAGCTGATCCTCGGATCAGAT
>NZ_CAJNKE010000190.1 GCF_905232215.1 Burkholderia sp. LMG 13014 | reverse complement strand
CGTCAGATGTGTATTAGAGACTGCTCGCGGGCTGCGACGTGCCGCAATGGGCGACGCCCGGCGATCTTGCCGGCTGGCTCGGCGTGAGCGCGCCGGAACTCGACTGGCTGTCCGACCACCGGCGCGTCGACGCGCGCAGCGGCGCCACGCCGTTGCATCACTACACGTACGTGGCGCACGACAAGCGCAGCGGCGGGTGCCGCCTGGTCGAGATTCCGAAGGGCCGGCTGCGCGAAGCGCAGCGCCGCATTCTGCACGGGCTGCTCGATCGCATCGCGCCGCACGGTGCGGCACACGGTTTTCGCAAGGGGCACGGGATCGTCTCGTTCGCCGCGCCGCATGCGGATCGCGATGTCGTCGTCCGTTTCGATCTGGCGGATTTCTTCGTATCGATACACGCCGCACGCGTTCACGCGCTATTCGTCACGCTCGGGTATCCGGCCGAAGTCGCGCGCACGCTCACGGGGCTGTGCACCAACCGCGTACCGTCCGCGCGGCTGCTTGCGCCGGACCTGCGCGACCGGTTCGACTGGATCGGCCGCCAGCGCTATCGCGAACGGCATCTGCCGCAGGGGGCGCCGACGTCGCCGGCGCTGGCGAACCTGAGCGCGTTCCGGTTCGACATGCGGCTCGCCGCGCTCGCGCGTTCGCTCGGCGCCACCTACACGCGCTACGCGGACGATCTCGCCTTTTCCGGCGGCGGCACGCTGGCGCGCGACGTCGAGCGGCTGCAGCTCCGGGTCGCCGCGATCGCCCTCGACGAAGGCTTCGCGCTGCAACTGCGCAAGACGCGCGTGATGCGACGCGGCAGCCGGCAGCAACTGGCCGGCGTGGTCGTCAATCGTCATCCGAACCTGGCGCGCGATGAGTTCGATCTCCTGAAGGCCATCCTGACCAACTGCATCCGGAGCGGGCCGGCATCGCAGAATCGCGACGCGCATCCGGACTTCCGCGCACATCTCGCCGGGCGTGTCGCACATGCGGCCGCGTTGAACGCGGCGCGCGGCGCGAAGCTGCGCGCGCTGTTCGACCGGATCGCGTGGGAAGCGCGCGACGTCGGCCGGTAAGCGGCCGGATTCGCATCGACGCCGGTCGACGACTTCTGCAATACGGCTCCCCGCACTGCTATCATTCGCGCCATGCCGCGCCAGTGCCATGGTGCGGCGCTTGACTTGCCGCAGCCGTACGCCGTGCCTTCGTCGATGGCGCGCTGCGTGTTGCCGGCCCAGCCTTGTCGGTCATTGATTGACGCGCGACGTCGTTTAGTGCGTATCGCGCAAGCCATGCCGGCTCAGGCAAACGATTCACTCATTTGACAGCCCCTATTGGTGGAACTTCATGGTAGGTTCCGCCATCGGAGCTTTTTGCCAAAACATGCCCAAAGAGGATGAATACATGACCCAGGCCCTGCAGGAACTCGAAGCACAACTTCGGGACCTGAACATCAAGCTGTCGGATGCGAAGCAGAAGGAGAAGCAGGCCGCGCTCGCGGCATTCAAGGAACAGGTCGAGCTTTTGGGAATCTCGCAGCAGGAAGTGCTGAGCGCGCTCGGCTACATCGTCCAGCGAAAACGCAAGGCGCCTGCCAAGTACTACGATCCGACGTCCGGCCGCTCATGGTCGGGCCGCGGCCCGCGGCCGAAATGGCTCGAAGGCAAGGATCTCGATACGCTCGTCGTCGACCGTGAGGCCAAGACCTGGTGGCCCGGAGACGACCAGAGCTGAAGCCGGCCGGGCCGCCAGGCCACCCGGCGCCGTCCGGTTCGCGCAAGCGGGCCGGCCGGCAACACCCCGCCAGCATGCTGTTTTTCATCCGGTGTCCGGCCTGACCGCGACATCGCCGGGTTCGCCGCCGACACCGGCTCACCGTTCCCCCATTCACTACCCGCCGATTCCCGCCTGCCGTTGCGCAAGCGGGCGCTGACGCATGCGCGGACCGCCGCCGCTGGCGCGCGCGCCGGGACTTTGCTCGCGGGCACAGGCCTTAGAATGTCGCCGGACAATCGTGGCAGGACACCATGGCAGCAAACATGAAATCTTCGACGCTCGGCGGCCCGTCGGCCCCGCGCGTGGAGCAGGTCGGCGCGTACGCGTGGAAAGCGCTGGCCGGATCGGCGATCGGCTATGCGATGGACGGCTTCGACCTGCTGATTCTCGGCTTCATGCTGCCCGCGATCACGGCGGCGCTGCAACTGACGCCCGGGCAGGGCGGCGCGCTGGTCACCTGGACGCTGATCGGCGCCGTCGCCGGCGGCATCGTGTTCGGTGCACTGAGCGACCGTTACGGCCGCGTGCGCGTGCTGACCTGGACGATCCTGCTGTTCGCGATCTTCACCGGGCTGTGCGCGTTCGCGCGCGGCTTCTGGGATCTGCTCGTCTACCGCACCATCGCGGGCATCGGGCTGGGCGGCGAGTTCGGGATCGGCATGGCGCTCGCGGCGGAAGCGTGGCCGGCCAGCAAACGCGCCCGCGTGTCGTGCTACGTCGCGCTCGGCTGGCAGGCCGGCGTGCTGCTGGCCGCCCTGCTGACGCCGTTCCTGCTGTTGCACATCGGCTGGCGCGGGATGTTCCTGGTCGGCGTGCTGCCCGCGCTGCTCGCCTGGGCGATGCGCAACAAGCTGCACGAGCCGGAGGCGTTCGTGCAGCGCGCGACGCAGCCGAAGGCCAACGCATTCCGCCTGCTCGTCGCGGACGGTCGCACCGCGCGCACGAGCGTCGGCATCGTGATCCTGTGTTCGGTCCAGAACTTCGGCTACTACGGGATCATGATCTGGCTGCCGACCTTCCTGTCGAAACAGATGGGCTTCTCGCTGACGAAGTCGGGGTTGTGGACGGCGGCAACGGTCGTCGGGATGATGATCGGCGTCTGGGTGTTCGGGCAGCTGGCCGACCGCATCGGGCGCAAGCCGACGTTCCTGCTGTACCAGCTCGGCGCGGTCGTGACGGTCATCGCGTATGCGCGGCTGTCGGACCCGACCGCGATGCTGTGGGCCGGCGCGCTGATGGGCATGTTCGTCAACGGGATGGTCGGCGGCTACGGGACGCTGATGTCGGAAGGCTATCCGACGGCCGCACGCGCCACCGCGCAAAACGTGCTGTGGAACATTGGTCGCGCGGTCGGCGGCTTCGGCCCGGTCGCGGTCGGCGCGCTGGCCGCGCACTACTCGTTCCAGACGGCCATCGCGCTGCTCGCCGGCCTCTACGTGCTCGACATGGTCGCGACGCTGTGCCTGATTCCCGAACTCAAGGGTGTCGAGCTCGAATGAGCGCGGCGCTCGCGCGCCACCCAACGACTTCACCGGAAACCACGATGCAACAGAAGAACAGGACGATCGGCGTGATGGGCTCGGGCAAGGAGCCGTGGCTCGCGTTTTCGGCGCCGCTCGGCGCATGGCTCGCGCAGGCCGGCTTCAACCTGCTGACGGGCGGCGGGCAGGGCGTGATGCTGGCGGTCGCGCGCGCGTTTGCCGGCGTGCCCGGGCGGGCGGGCCGATCGATCGGCATCCTGCCGACGCAGGCCGATCCGCTCGCGGGATTCGTGCCGCTCGACGGCTATCCGCATCCGTTCGTCGACATCCCGATCCTCACGCCGCTGCCGCGCCGCGAGCCGGACGCGGATCCGCACACGATCAACCGCAACTACGTGAACGTGCTGAGCAGCGACCTGATCGTCGCGCTGCCGGGTGGGCACGGCACGGCCGAGGAGATTGCGCTCGCGCAGCGCTGGCGCAAGCCGCTCGTCTGCTTCGGGCCGGACGGTGCGTTTCGCGAACTCGCGGCGGGGGCCGCGTGCACGTCGTCGCTCGACGACGTGATCCGCTTCGTGGAAGACGCGTTTTCGGCGGAGCAAGCGCAGGCGCAGGTGCTGCGGTAGTTCACGCAGTCAGAGCGCTGGCGCGCGCCGTCGCCGCTTTTGAGGCAACCGTGCCGCCGGCGCGGGCAAGCCGCCGGCGGCACGATTCGTTACCTCGGCGCGCGGCTCAGCGGCCCGTCTTCAACTGCGCCCACAGCCGGTTCTGCAGCCGGCGAATCTCGGGCGGCATCGGCTTGAGCAGGGTCATTTTGCTCAGCACCTCGTCGGCCGGATACACCGACGTGTCGCGCGCGATCGCGGGCTTCACGTACTGGCGCGCGGCCTTGTTCGCGGTCGGGTAGAACACCGCGTTGGTGATGCCCGCATTGACCTTCGGATCCTGAACGTAGTTGATCCACTTCAGCGCGGCGTCGCGGTTCGGCGCGTCCTTCGGGATCACCATCATGTCGAACCACAGCAACCCGCCTTCCTTCGGATTCGCGAAGCGGATCTCATACGGGCGCTTCGCTTCGGCGGTGCGGCGGTGTGCGATGCCGACGTCGCCCGAGTAGCCGAGCGACACGCACAGGTCGTTGTTCGCGAGATCGTTGATATAGCCCGACGAGTTGAACTGCGTGATGTACGGGCGCACCTTCTTCAGCACCTCGAACGCGGCGCGATAGTCGGCCGGGTTCGTGCTGTTCGGATCCTTGCCCATGTACTGCAGCGTGGCCGCGAACACGTCGACTGCCTGGTCGAGGAACGACACGCCGCAGCTCTTCAGCTTCGCCATGTTGGCCGGATCGAACACCAGCGCCCAGCTGTCGACCGGCGCCTTGTCGCCGAGTACCTTCTTCACCGCCTGCACGTTGTAGCCGATGCCGTCGGTGCCGTATGCCCAGGGCACGCCGTACTGGTTGCCCGGATCGGCATCGGCGACCATCTTCATCAGCAGCGGATCGAGGTTCGACAGGTTCGGCAGCTTCGACTTGTCGAGCGGCTGATAGACGCTCGCCTGGATCTGCTTGGCCATGTAGTTCGACGTCGGCACGACGATGTCGTAGCCGGAATTCCCCGACAGCAGTTTCGCCTGCAGCGTGTCGTCGTTGTCGTAGTTGTCGTAGCGGACGTGGAGGCCCGTCTGCTTCTGGAAGTTCGGGATCGTGTCCGGTGCGATGTAGTCGGACCAGTTGTAGATGTTCAGTTCGCCGGCCGCGTGGGCGGTCGTGCCGGCGGCCGCGGCGGCCGACAGGATGGCGGCGGTTGAAAGGGCGCGGCGAAGCGTGCGGATTCGCATGACGAAGTCTTCCATTTCGGTGCGCGCGTCGAGCCGCGAGGCGCGGGTCGTTGCGCGAGGGTTCATCGGATGAAGCGGGCGTGCGTGACCACCGCTCGCAGTGAGCGAGCGTGGTGCACGACGATCAGGAGTCCGTTCGATATCGGGCCGGACCGCGTGGAAGCGAAGTGCGGGCCGGGCCCGTCACCGGTCGGCGACACGGCGAGCCGGTCGAACGGATGCAGGGGAAAGGGGGCGCTAAGGCAGCAACGATGCCACGTCGTCGGTATGGATCGCGACGTAGGCACGCGCGGCGACGGCGTTGTGGCGGCGAACGGAACGGCGGGACAGGATGGTGTAGATCGACAGGGACAGGCGAGGACTGTGCCCGCCGTCACGGTCGTCGGAGGACGCGAGCGTGGCGCGCAGGTGTCGCGCATCGCCTCGTCTCCACCGCACCAGCGGGCCACGGAATCTCACGATTACTCTCGACCGGGTTGTTGAAAGTATTGAACACCTGACGGTTTGCCAGCGACTGCCGTTTCGGGCTTCGGTCATCGCGTTGGCCGCACGGCGGCATCGGCTTCGTGACGCGAACTGAAAGCTTGGTAGACCGCCGAATCGCCTGAAAATGACGCTCCCGTGAATCATCAGGTAAATCGCTGTAAGGATGTCTCCGGATTTTCCCTAGTGATTCGAAGGCCGATGAACGCGCGTGGCGCGAGGGCGAGGGCGGGAGAAGCGCGCGAACCAGACTGCCTTGCCGGTCAGGACAGGCTCAAAGTGATGAGAATATTCGACGGCCTGCTGCCCCGGTCGCGCCCCGACACGTCGTTTCCCAGGCTGTCGCGGCCCGGTTGGCGAGCCGGAAACCGGGCGACGGGACGCCGTTGATAACGGCAGCCATCGCACGGTGTCCTTGATCTACTTCATCGTGTCTTCCGCGGCGCGTGCCACCACGACCTTGCCGGTCATGCCGCCGCCTTCCACCAGACGATGCGCCTCCCGCAACTGCGCCGCGTCGAGCGGAACCAGCACGCGGCTGACGGTCGAACGCAGCACACCCGCATCCACCAGGGCAGCCACTTCGTCGAGGATGCGGTGCTGGGCGATCAGGTCCGGCGTGCCGAACAGCGGGCGCGTGAACACCATCTCCCAATGCAGCGACACGCTCTTGGCCTTGAACGGCACGGCATCGAGTGTGTCGTGGTCGTCGATGATGGCCAGCCGGCCCTGCGGGGCAATCAGTTCTGCCAACTCCGCCCAGTGTTCGGCCGTATTCGACAATGCCGCGATGTGCGTAATGGGTGGCACCGGCAACGCGCTGACTTGTGCCGGCAGCGGCTGGCGATGGTCGATGACGTGATGGGCGCCCAGGGCCAGGCACCAGTCGCGGCTCTGCGCGCGCGAGGCCGTGGCGACCACCGTCAGTCCGGTCAGGCGGCGAGCGAGCTGGATCAGCATCGAGCCGACGCCACCGGCACCACCGAGCACCAGCAGGCTGCCCGCGCCGGCCGGCTTGCCGGGCGGCACGCCCAGACGATCGAACAGCAGTTGCCAGGCCGTCAGCGCGGTCAGGGGCAGCGCCGCCGCTTCGGCAAAGCTCAGGCTCGCGGGCGCACGTCCGACGATGCGTTCATCGACCAGGTGCGAATGCGCGTTGCTGCCGGTCCGGTCGAAAGACCCGGCGTAATACACCGCATCGCCCGGCCGGAACAGCGTGACGGCCTCGCCCACGGCTTCCACGATTCCTGCGGCATCCCAGCCCAGGCACCGGACGCTAGCGGGCGCGGCCACCTGTCCCGCTCGAATCTTGGTGTCCACGGGATTGACCGAAACGGCGCGGACGGCAACGCGCAGATCATGGGGCCCGGGTGCCGGACAGGCGATCTCGACATCGACAAGGCAGTCGGGATCGGCCAGCGTGGATTGCCGGCGAAATGCGATGGCGGCGACGCTCGAAGCAGTCGTTGTCATCACTGCCTCCAGTCGGCGATGGGCCCGTTCCGGCGCAGGATGGATGACTGGCTGGTGTTGCATGAGACGGCATGCAGGCGATGCGCCCGGATGCGGGGGGAAACAGCGTGAGAGATCACGGATCGTCCTTTCGTGGCGGGTCAAAGCCGGGATCTTAGGGGTGCCGTGATTAAAGAAAAAGTGGGCTATAGTTCCGCTCTATGCGGAACTTTCTGTCCGTAATCGAGGTGGGGAATGGACAGCCTGAGCGGCTTCGTGGTGTTCGTGCAGGTCGCGGAAACGCGTAGCTTCGTGGCGGCGGGTCGGCTGCTGGGCGTTTCCGCCTCTGCTGTAGGCAAGAGCGTGGCGCGGCTGGAGGAAAAGCTGGGCGTGTCGCTGTTTCACCGCAGCACGCGCAGCGTCACGCTGACGGCCGAAGGCGCGCTCTTTCTGGAACGCAGCCGCCGCATCCTCGCCGAGGTCGAAGCCGCGGAAATGGAGCTCTCCCATGCGACGGCCGCGTCACGCGGCCGCTTGCGCGTCAGCCTGCCGATGGTGAGTTCACCGATGCTGCCGGTACTGGGTCAGTTCATGCGCGAATACCCCGAGATCGAACTGGATCTGGACTTCACCGATCGGCTGGTCGACGTGGTCGACGAAGGTTTCGATGTCGTGATCCGGGCGGGCGAGCCGACCGACTCACGCCTCGTCGCCCGAAAACTCGGTTCCTTCCGCTCGGTTCTGGTGGCCTCGCCCGACTACCTGGCGCAGCGTGGCACGCCCAGGGTGCCTGCCGATCTGCCGGGGCACGCCTGTCTGCACTACCGCTTTCCTCGTACCGGCAAGCTGGAGCCGTGGGAGTTACGTCGCGCCGCGGGCGAGCCCGAACTGCACTTGCCCACGTCGATGATCTGCAACAACATCGAGACGCGCGTGCGCTTTGCGCTGCAAGGCCTGGGCATCGCGTATCTGCCGAAATTCGCCATCGAGGAGCCGCTGTCGGACGGTCGACTGTGCGAGGTTCTGGCCAAATATGCGCAGCGCACCGGCGCCTTCTACGTGCTCTGGCCCGCGAGCAAGCACCCGTCGCCGAAGGTCCGGGCCTTGGTGGATTTTCTCGGCGCGCGGGTCTTCCCGGCCGCTGAAGCCAAGCGGAGAAGGCCGGCCAGTCGATAGGCCGGTATCGCGGGGGCGCGCATGGCGCCGGTGGTCATACGGCGCCCGGCGTGGTGCTTCGCCCGCATCGCGCAACGCCGGGCGGGAAGGTCGTGTCGACAGACGATAGGGGCATGCGCCGTGAAGACGGGGACGCCCCGTCGAACCTCAGTCGCGGGCCGGCCCGGGCCGGCTGAAGCGCTGCTCGACCACCTCGGTGCCCCAATGCGTGCCTGCGGATTCGCTGGTCAGCGTGAAGCCGAACGACTCGTACAGATGGCGCGCCGAATCCAGGCCCTTGAACGTCCACAGGTAGGTTTCGCGAAAGCGCTGCGCGTCGACGAAGCGCATGGCTTCCGTCATGAGCCGGCGCCCGATGCCGGACCCGCGCAACGCGTCGTTCACGATGAACCATCGCAGGTGCGCGACGCCCGTTGCCGGGTCGCCGTCGATCGCGAGCGACGCGAGGGTCCGGCCGTCTTCCTGGCACAGCCAAAGCGCCTTGCCGTCGGCCGGCAGCGCACCGGCGAACTCGGCCAGCTCGGTCGCCACCCGCTTTTCGAAAACGGCGCCGAAGCCCCAGTGTTCCGAATAAAAGCGCGCGTGAAGGCTCGCGATATCGCCGATGCAGCCCGGCTGGTAGCCTTCGCAGATCGACGGCGCATCGGGTGCGGCGGCGGGCGCCTTGGCGGCGTTGTCCTGCGCGAGCGCATCGGCATACAGCGCGAGCGAGCGCAGCAGCGCCTGCTGGTCGGCCGGCACCATGCGGCGCAGTGCATTCGACACCTGATCGGTTGCGAAGGTGTCGATTCTTTTCTGGAGCTTTTTCCCATCGGCGGTCAGGTACAGCTCGGTCGCGCGCGCGTCGTCGCTCGACACGCGCCGTTCCACGACGCCGGCCGCCTCGAGCCGCGCGAGTTGCCGGCTCGTGTTCGATTTGTCCAGCCGCAGGATGTTGCCCAGATCGCGGGCGTTGATGCCGGGTGCCGTCCCGATCTCGAGGATCGCGTGAACGGCCGAAGGCGCCCAGTCGCTGTCGGCCAGCGTCGCGCGCATGAAGCCGAGCTCGCGAACCAGTTTGCGGGAGAAGTCGCGCAGCTCGAGGATGGTCGCTTCGCGAGGCTTGGCGGGAGCGTCGATGAGGTCCATGGTTGGCCTGAAAAGGTTGCGGATCGCAATCAATAATAGTTGCGAGTCGCAACTTGATCAAGGGGGAATTTCATGCGGACGGGCCGTGCCGAGCGGGCGCTTCCGGAGGCCGGCGTCGGCGCGGATCAAGCGGGAGCAGAGGGGCGGGCAGTCAGTGGTACTGGCGCGGATGGCGGCGTGCCGCGAACTGGACGCATACTCGGTGCATCCGGCCTGCCAGCCATATGAGCACGGGCGTCGGCCGGTCATCGATCCGCGGCCGCGGACAACGGAGTGCACCATGAACAATCTGAAGCCGATGACGATTGCGCTGCTTGCCGGATGCGGCATCAGCGCCGGCGCGGCCTACGCTGCCGGCAGCATGGATGCGCCGCCCTGCAGCGCGGCGCATGCGGCGGATCAGGGCGGGATCGCCGCGATGCCGGGCACGTCGGTCCGCAGCTTTTCGACCGCCGGTTGCTCGGGCGCGGTGCTGCAGGGCGAACGGGCCACCGCGACGGTCAACGGCGACCGGGTCGAGCTGCGGGACGGCACCGTCTATGTGAACGGCCGTTCGTACGGTGCGGTCACGCCCGCGCAGACGGTCGAATACGAAGCCGCGCACGACCGGCGCACGTTGAAGGTCGACGGGATAGTCCGCACGCCGGTGCGCTGAGTCGCGCGTCGCGGCTCAGGCACGCGGTGCCGCGCTTATTCGACCAGCGTCAGCTGGCCGTCGCTGAGCCGCACCTCGCGCCCGATCC
>NZ_CAJNKE010000189.1 GCF_905232215.1 Burkholderia sp. LMG 13014 | reverse complement strand
GGGCGCTTGGGCGCCGAGCGCGACCTGTACGTTGCTGGTGGCGGTCGCGGGGCTGGTTGCGCTGGTCGTCGCCCGCCCGGTGTTCGCCGTGTCGATGCTCTACCCGCTGGTGATCGGATTGACCGCGTTCGTTGCCGGCGTGGGAATCGAATCCGGCGGATTCCTGCGGGAAACGGACATCTTCGGTGTCGCGAACGGCGCGTTCAGCCGGCTGCTGTCGTTCTACGCGATTTTCGTCGCGTGCGCGCTGTACGCATTCGAGCGGTGCCTGAACGAGCGCGACGTGCACGTGCCGATCCGCGCGCGGATGACGCGCCAGCCGATCAGCGTTGCGCTCGGGCTGGGGCTGGTCGGCGCGATCCTCGTGACGGGCGTGCTGGCGGGCCTGACGGGCGGCTTCGCGGTGCTGAGCGGCATCAACCGCTACGCGCTGCGCAACGATGCGTCGAACAGCTCGCTGTTCAACCTGTTCCTGAACAACCAGACGTTCGTCGCCGTGCTCCTCGGCACCTTCTGCACGAGCTCGAACCGCGTCGTGCGATGGGTGTCTGTCGTCCTGATCGTCGCCGATCTGGTGCTCGAAGCACTGCACGGCGAGCAGTTCATGGCCGTCCTGCACGTGTGCCTGACGTTTCTGATCCCGTTCATCGCCATTCACGCGATCAACGGCAAGCCGGTGATGCGCTACCTCGGGATCGGCTCGGTCATCGCGCTCGTGATCGGCAGCGTGTCCGTGTTCTATGCGTACCGGGGGCAAGGGCTGGACATCGCGGAGACGGTGGTGTCGCGCTTTCTCGAACAGGGGCAGGCGTGGTACGTCGTGGACGGCGACGCGCATCTGTTCAGCGCACCGACGCTGGGCGGCATGGCGGCGTTCGGGCGTTTCCTGGGTTCGCTGGGCTCGTTCACCGAGCCGACGTTCTTCAGCGGTGCGCCGGTGAGCGGCCTGCGTGACCTGATGCTGTCGTACGGCACGCCCGAGATCCTGAAGGCGTACGTGTTCGACGACGTCACGTTCACGATGGGTAACGTGGCGGTGCCGGTCTACTGGTTCGGCTACGCGGGCGGCGCGCTGTTCGTCGCGTTGACGGGGGCGATCTACGGCGCGGCGAGCGCGATCCTGATCCGGATCGCGATGCGCGGCGGGGTCGTGATGCTGTGGCTGTTCGCGAAGATCTTTGCGTACGCGACCTATGCGATCCAGCAAGGCGATTACTGGACGCTGTTCGGTGTGCGCACGTTGTTCTACCTGGCGATCGCGCTGGTCTGGTGGTATTGCATCGATGCACGGCACGTGAACGCCGACGCGAAGCGGATGGGCACGGGGGCATCTTGAACGCGTTCGTCAGGCTTCTGTTTTCGTCGTTCGCGGGCGTGGTGTGCGAAAAGATCATCGGGGCGCTCGCGGCGATCGCGAGCAATCACCTGTTCGCGAACATCTACGGCGCGCGACTGTTCGGCGAGCTGCAGTTCGCGTTGTCGCTCGCGTACGTGATCGGCAGCCTTGCGCTGATTTTCGGCGCACAGGTGATCCAGCCGATCCTCGGCAAGCATCCGCGCTTGCGGCACATGGTCGTCTACCGCGCGTTCCGCCTGCGGCTTACGCTGACACTGGCCGTCATGGTGCTGTTCATGGGTATCGTGGTGATCGTCATGCGGCCGTCGAGCGTGTCCGAACTCACGTTGATCGCGGCCTTTGCGCTGATCGTGGAGCCGATCGCGCTTGGCTCGTTGATGGCTTATGCCGAGTCCCGGCCGTGGGTCATCACGCGGGCGAGGGCCTATGCAAGCTGCGTCCGCGTGCTGTGGCTGTACATCGCGGCACACGCGTCGATGGGCGTGGTGGTCGCTGCGTTCGCATGGCCGCTCGAGGCATGCGTGGCGGCTGCCGCACCGTTCAGCCGCTATCGCGCGCTGGCGTTGAAGTCGCCGAAATCGTTCCGCGGCAGCGCGGCCGTCACGAAAGCGCTGGTCGTGCGCGGGCTGCGGATCTGGCCGGCCATTGCGGCCAGCGTGCTGGTCCTGCGCATGGACCGGCTGCTGCTCGGCGTGCTGGTCTCCAAGGCCGATCTCGGCATTTACGCGTCGGCGGCGTCGCTGGTTGAACAGTGGAACTCGGTCGGCACGACGCTGGCGCTGGCGCTGGCGCCGAGCATGGTCTTTGCGGCGCGGACCGAGTCGCTGGTGCGCGCCAAGGCGTTGAAGCTCGGCCTGTATCTCGGCCTCGTCGGCTGTGTCGCGTGGGTCGGCAGCTGGTTCATCGGCCGCACGGTATTCCTGACGATCTACGGGCCCGCGTTCGTCGACGGTGTGCCGATCATGATCTACGCGACCGGCTGCTCGATCGCCACGTTCGTCGATGCGGGGCTGAGCACATGGCTCCTGGCCGTGCGCCGCTACCGGCTCATCATGATCAAGCAGGTGCTGATCGTCGCGGCGATCGTCGCCGCGCCGTTCGTCATGCCCCGCGCGCTGGTGATGTATGCACCTTCGACGGGGATTGCCGTCTCGCTCGTCGTGTTCTGGTGCGTCGTGCTCGGCTATCTCTTCCATAACAGGGTGCGTTCATGAACGGCCGGTTCCGTGCGGACATGGGCCTTGTTGCGCCGGCAACCGGCCGGACGCGGGTGCCGCGATCCGCACGCGCCGCATGCAAGCAAGAGGGTTTGGGATCGATGGGGAGGTCGCTCGTGAAAAGCCGGGTGCTGATGGTGATGACGCGGGACATTCCGCAGGATGTATCGAACGGGCGGGAGCGCACGCTGAGCTTCATCCGGAAGGCGATCGGCGAGCACACGGAAGTGGCCGAATTCAAGATCCGCTCGGTGTTCGAAGACGGCGGTATCCGCGCGAAGATCGGCGCGGCGGTGCGGGTGGGATGGAGCGTGTTGCGCGGCGCGCCGTGTGCGCTTCAGGTGGCGATGTTTTCGCATCCGCGCAAGCGGGCGGCGCTGCTTCGCGCCGTCGACGCATTCAAACCGGACGTGATCTATTTCGACGGCATCCGGCTCGTGGACTACGCGATCCTGGTTCGGCGCCATGTGCCCGGTTGCCGGATCGTCGTGGATTTCGACGACCTGATGTCGCGTCGCGCCGACATCCTGCGCGAGCAGGATTTTCCGCTGTCGGCCGGATATCTGGAGAAGTCGCTACCGGGGCCGTTCGTCAGGCTCGCCAACGCGAAGCTGGTCCGCAACGCCATCCTGGGCTATGAGGCGTATGCGCTGAAGCGGCAGGAGCGCGCGGCGATCGGGTCGTCGCATGCCGTCACGCTCGTCTCCGTGGAGGACGCGCACGCGTTGCGGCAGTCGCTCACGAACGACGAAGCGGTGAAGGCGCACGTGATCGCGCCGCCGATGGATGCGCTGCTGCCGATGCGGCGTCCGGCGGCGCCGTTCCGGTTCGTATTCATCGGGTCGGACCGGCAGTTGCAGAACCGGCTTGCGATCGAGTACCTGGTGGCGTTGTGGGCGCGCGTCGGGCCGGCGACGCCGCTGGTGATCTACGGGCGCATGGCCGGTCGCTACGATCCCGTGCCGAACGTCGAGTTCGCCGGATTCGCGCCGACCCAGGCGGACGTCTATACCGCGTGCTCCATTGCGTTGTGCCCCGCGTTCCTGCGCGGCGGCATCAAGTCGAAGGTGCTGGAAGCCGTGTCGTACGGCTGCGTGCCGGTCGGGAACGAAGCGGCCTTCGAGGGGCTCGGGTTCCACGACGACGCGCTTGCGATGAGCGAAGCGCGGCTCGAGCGGTTCGTCATCGAGCCGGCCGCGGAGCTGGAGCATGTCGTGGAAGCGGCGACGCGCTTTTCCGCCTATTGCGAGCAGCACTTCAGCATGCCGGTATTCGACGGGCGGTGGCGCGTGCTGATCGCGCCACCGCCTGACAGCCCGTCGTGACGGGCCAACACAGTGCAAAGGAGGGCATCGATGTCGTGACCTGAACGACTCGCGGACGACCGGCTTCCGGACCTCGCATGTGCAGCGTGGCCGCCGGAAAGGGGAACGTCTTCCGCGAGCGATTTGCCGTCCTTCGGCCGATCGATTCAGCAGTTCGGCCGAAGGACGCCATAACCATTCTTCACCGATACCTAATAGAAAATGAGACCGATCATATTTGGCGGGCGGTTCGGATGGCTGCATCCGGGCAACGGGACGCGGGGCGTCGTCCTGTGCAACGCTTATGGACACGAATCCGTCTGGAGTCACGGCGGCATGCGGAATCTCGCAGACCGCCTGTCTGGCCGAGGGATGCCGGTGCTGCGCTTCGATTACCGCGGCACGGGCGATTCCGCGGGGGCAGATGGCGCGAGCGACCAGTTCGAGACGGCCGTCGACGACGTGTGCGCGGCCATCGCGCGGCTGCGCGACGAAACGGGCGTGACGCAGGTGACGCTGTGCGGCCTGCGGCTGGGCGCGGCATTCGCGTTGCTGGCGGCCGGTCGATGCGACGTCGACCAGCTCGTGTTGCTGGCGCCGGTCGCAAGCGGGCGCAGCTACGTGCGCGAGCTGTCGATCATGCGCAATATCTGGCTCGACCGACTGCCGGCACCGTTGCGGGAGGCGCAGCCGAAGGACGCGCCGTTCAACGTGCTCGGGCAGGTCTACAGTCCCGAGTTCCGCGCACGACTCAATGCGTTCGACGCGGTCGACGCATTGAAGGACAGCACCGGCGCGCCGGCGTCGGGCACGCTGATCGTCGACGTGAATGGCGGTGGCAGCGAATCGCTGCACCAGCGGCTCGAAGGGTTGGGCGGCCCGGTCGAGCGCCGGTCCTTCGAAGGCTATGCCGCGTTCATGCAGGAGACGACGTTCTCGAGCCTGCCCACGCGGGTGTTCGACGAGGTGGTCGACTGGGTCGCGGCCAGGGCCACGATGGTCCGGCAGGCCCTGCCGCCACGTGCCGTATCGAACGCGGGCCAGGATGCCGACCTGATGCTCCGCACGCCGGAAGCCTGCGAACAGCCGGTCAGGTTCGGTGCGGCCGGCCTGTTCGGCATCATGTGCATGCCGCATGCGATGCACGACCGCGGGCCGGTTCTGCTGATCACGAACACGTCGGCCAGCGCGCATGTCGGAGATAGCCGGCTGTCGGTGCGGATCGCGCGGGAGCTGGCGCGGCGCGGCATCGCGTCGCTGCGCTTCGACGGCCGCGGGATCGGCGACAGTTCATCAGTATGCGACGGCACGTCGGACGACGTGCGTCAGCCGGTCTATTCGAGCGCGGTCGTCGAGGATGTCTCGACGGCTGCCCACTGGCTGAAGGAGCAAGGATATCGACATGTCGTGTCCTTCGGCATCTGCTCGGGCGCATACAGTGCGTTGCGCGCGGCGCTCGTGGGGCGGGCGCTGTCCGGCGTCATCTCGGTGAACCTGCAGAGCTTCCACATGCCCGACGGCCTGTCGACCGACGCGCTGCGCCAGCATCGCCCCAATTCGATGGCCGGCTACCGCTCGTCGTTCTTCGAGCTCGAGAAATGGAAACAGGTGCTGGCCGGCAAGCGCCGGATCATGCCGTTCGTCCGGCTCGTGCTGAAGCGCGTGACGACGCGCGCGGCCGTCAGGATCGGCGCGTGGCGGCGCCGGATCGCCGGATGGTCGTGCGCGGAGACGATGCCGGTCGACCCTCACGACATCCTGCGCACGCTGCAGCGCAAGGAGGTGAGCACGCTGTTCGTGTGCGGCGCATACGACACCAGCCTGGACCTGATGACGACGTACTTCGGCCCGCGCGGCAAGCGGCTGTCCCGGTTTTCGGGCGCGCGCGCCGTCGTGCTCGACGATCTCGATCACAGCGTCTTCAGCTCGCATGCGGCCGACGCGGTGGTCGGACTGTGCAGCGAGTTCGTCAAGGGGCTCGATGCGCGTCGCGCACCGGTAGGGCGGATCGTCAAGGCCGAATCGCCCGCGTGATTCGGGGCCGCCGGAGGCTGTGTCAGATGTCGCACAGTCGGCGAGCCAGTGCGTTGATAGAGTCACTCGTCTGTCTTCGACGACACTGCTCGGCCGCTGTGCGACCCTGACGATGAATCCCGAAAGCCCCGGGCGTGTGGACCGTATCGACGCAATGCGCGTCGTCGCGGTCCTGCCCGTCATCCGGACGCACCACGCCAGGCGATTCGTGTCGCTGGCGGGCGCCCGGCAGTGGCTCGACACGCGGCAGCGCACTGTCAATGTCGGACGAATCGGCGGGGTGGTCTTTTTCGGGGTCAGCAGTTTTCTGATCGGCAAGCGTCCGGTCGACGCTGTGCAAGACCCGGTCCGACACTGACGGGAACGCACGCGTGATGGCGAAGGGGTAACCGCGTGTTGCCGACATGAATGGACTGTACGGAGTGGAGAGGATGCTGGCGAGTGCAAAGGTGCCTGATGGCTGCGGCGGTGTGCCGCGAGATCGGATTGTTCAACATACGCTCCGGATACCGAATTGAACGCTTTCCCGTCGACCGGCTCGCGCGCTGAAACCACGCGCGTTGTCGTCATCAACGACTACGCGAGCAGCAAGGGCGGTGCGGAGGAGGTCTACCAGACTTCCATCGAGGTGCTGCGAAACATTCCAGGCGTCGACGTGTACTCGTTCGACGACACGAATTTCCCGCCGGGCGAAGGCACGCTCGTGCGTAGCTGGAACCGCGCCGCGTCGAGCGCGCTGGCGGCGCTGCTGGACGAGGTGCGCCCGCATCGCGTGCTCGTGCACAACTATCACAACCTGCTGACGCAATCGATCCTGCCGGTACTCGCGCGGCGCCGCCGCGAACAGGGATTCCGCACGTATCTCACGTGCCATGACTACCATCTGGTCTTCTACAACCCGAACATGCTGACCTATCGCGACGGCCGCCCGGTACCCGTCCCGGTCGATGCGCTGTCGAATCCGGCGCGGCTGTTCGCGCTGGCGAGCACGAAGGGCCGCATCTACGATGCGATGAAGAAGCTGCACTGGCATGCGGTGTACGCGTATTGCGATCCGCGCGACGTATTTGACCTGTTCCTGTGTCCGAGTCCGTATATGCGCACGGTACTGGCGCGGCGAGGCATCACGAAAAGCGCGGTGCTGCCGAATCCGGTGAGCCAGCTGGCAGAGCCTTTCCCGCCGCGCGTGTGTGCGCGCGAGCAGTTCGATCTCGCCTATGTGGGGCGGCTCGCCCCGGAGAAGGGCATTCACGAATTCATCGAACTGGCGCGCCGGACGGATTTCCGTCGTATCGGCAGCCTGACGCTGTACGGCGACGGGTTGCTGCGCGCGGAGCTCGAAGCACGCCACCAGGATCTGGTCCAGGCCGAACGGCTGCGCTTTGCCGGGCGGCTTGGCCACGACGCGCTGTTCCATGCCCTGCGCGCGCACGACGCGCTGGTATTACCGTCCGTCTGGGCCGAAAACGCGCCGCTCGTCATGGTCGAGGCGGCAACGCTGGGGCTGCCGGTACTCGCGCACGAAATCGGCAGCCTGTCGACGTTCGGCAGCGAGATCGGCAACAAGATCCTGTACCGGAATTCGCCGGCCGGCCTGACGGGCGCGCTCGACGAACTGGACCGTCACCTGCGTACCGCCGGTCGGCGCTACGACTGTTCGGCCTATACGCCGGCGCACTACGCGGCGCAGCTTGCGTCGTGGATGGGGCTCGGCGGGCAGCAGAGGGACTAGGGCGCGGCGTGGGTTCGTCGCCGGACACTACCGGCCGCGCGTTCGCCGCGCGGCCCGAGACTCACTGAAGAGGAATGTCATGCGGGCACATCGACGCATCGTGGCGGTCGCGCTTGGCGTACTGGCGTTGTCGGCCGGTCACGGCTACTGCGATGACGGCGTGCGGGTGGCGGCGCTCGCGCCGGCCAATACGTCCGCCAGCCGCGAATTCAAGGGTTCGTCGAACGGGCTCCTCGCCGGAACGTCATCGATATCGAAAGTCGACGTGCATACGTTGCTGTACCCGGGCAGTACGACGCAGGTGCTGGCCCACTACCTGCCGTGGTGGGGGCCCGTCCCGCGCGGCTTGAACGTCGGCTACCGATCCGACGACCCGCGACAGGCCTTTCGTACCTTCGCGGACATGCGCTCGCGCGGCGTCGACGGCGTGATCATCGACTGGTACGGCCAGGGAAATTTCGTCGACACGGCTTGGCGGGCGTCCCTGCCTGAACTGGCGAAGTTTCCCGGGATGACGTTCTCGATCATGATCGACAGCGGCTCCTTCAAGTTCAATGCGTGTCGCGGCTGCGATGTGACCGCGACGATCCTGAACAACCTGGCTTACATCAGCCGCGAATACTTCACGTCGGACCAGTATCTGCGTTACGACGGCCATCCGGTCGTGTCCGAGTTCGGGATGGACACACTCGAGCCGGCCGACTGGGCACGCATTCACGCGGCGTATCCCGACATCTACTGGCTCCATACGCTGGTGCAAGGCTTCGACTTTCCGTACAGCAAGGGTGCGTATGTGTGGACGCAGCCGGTCTCGCGGACCCTGCCGCAGGCAGCTGGCACGCGGTACGACCTGCGGTATCGCGAGCGCTTCTACAGCGTCGCGCGGAACCAGCCGCCGGGGACGATCACGGTCGGCGGCGTATGGAGCGCGTTCGACGATACGAAGGCACCGTGGGGCGCCGCGGCGCCACGCTTTCTTGCGCCATCGTGCGGCCGGACCTGGCTCGATACGTTCAAGACCATCAACGAGCGCTACAGCGCGCGGCAGCAGTTGCCGTTCGTCCAGCTGATTACATGGAACGACTATGAGGAGGGGAGCGCGCTCGAGCCCGGCATTGCCAGTTGTACCGCGATCGACGCGCAGCCGGTGGGCGCGAGTGTGGCCGTCCGGATCACCCATCAGGAAACCGTCGACCATCTCGAGTTGTACGAGCAGCTCGGCGCTGCGTCGTTCAGGCTGGCCGGCCGCTATCCGGCCGACACGACTAGCATTCCGCTCCAGGACGGGCGGGCGGGTACCTATTTCATCAAGGCGGTCGGCAAGCCGTTCATCCAGAACGTCGTGTCGGCGGCCATCGTCGTGCGCTGACGCGCGCGGGCAACGGCGGCACGATCATCGCACATCGTTCGCCGTCGGCAGGGCACGCGCGGCCGGCTTTGACGCATCCGGCTCCTGCGGTGCGCAGGTCGGCCGGCCATACTGATTGTCGAACCGGACGATATCGTCCTCGCCGAGATAGTCGCCCGATTGCACCTCGATGATTTCGAGCGGAATCCGGCCGGGATTCTCGAGGCGATGCAGTTCGCCGGCCGCGATGTACGTCGACTCGTTCTCGCAGAGCAGGAACGTCTCATCGCCACGCGTCACCTTCGCGGTGCCGCGCACGACGATCCAGTGCTCGGTACGGTGGTAGTGCATCTGCAGCGACAGCCGCTTGCCGGGCTCGACGACGATCCGCTTCACCTGGAAGCGCTCGCCGAGATCGATCGAATCGTAGTGTCCCCACGGCCGCTGCACCTTGCGGTGCTCGCTCGCCTGCGGGCGCCGTTCGGTCTTCAGGCGCGCGACGATGTTCTTCACGCGCTGCACGTCGTGCTTGTTCGCGACCAGCACGGCGTCGGGCGTCTCGATCACGACGACGTCCTTCATGCCGACGCACGCGATCAGGCGGCCCTCCGAGCGCAGGAGGCTGTCCTGCGTGTCCTCGAATACGATCGGGCCACGCGCGACGTTGCCGTGATCGTCCTTCGGCATGATTTCCCAGATTGCATCCCAGGTGCCGACGTCCGACCAGCCGGCCGCGAGCGGCACCACGATGCCTTCGATGCCGAGTTCGCGGTGTTCCGCGAGCCGTTCCATGACCGCATAGTCGATCGAATCCGACGGACACGCGTCAAAGGCCGCCGCATCGATCCGGAAGAACGGATCCTCGGCGATGCCCGCACGCCAGGCGGTTTCGCAGGCCGCATGGATGTCCGGCGCGAGCGTGGCGATCGCCGTCAGCCAGACCGATGCGCGCGTGACGTAAATCCCGCTGTTCCACCAGTAGTCGCCCGATTGCAGGTAGCGCTCGGCGAGCGCCGCGTCGGGCTTCTCGACGAAGCGCCCGATCGCGTAGCCACCCTGGCCGCCGTGGCGGCCCGCGCGCGGCTCGCCGACCTGGATGTAGCCGTAGCCGGTTTCCGCGCGCCGCGGCAGCACGCCTAGCGTGACGATTGCGCCTTCCTGCGCGTAGTGCGCCGCTCGCGCGATCGCGTCCT
>NZ_CAJNKE010000188.1 GCF_905232215.1 Burkholderia sp. LMG 13014 | reverse complement strand
ATCTGGGCCGATACGGCCCGCGGAGCGCGCAACCCAGAGGAATCCATGAGCGCATCACCCGCCGAGCGGAAGGCCGGACCCGTTTCCATCGTGCGACTCGAAGCCGCGATCAACGCGTGGCGCGAAGTGTACCCGCCGGCGCCGGACGGCGAGGACGGCTACGCGCTCGACGCCGGCAGCAATTGCCTCGCGGAGCTGTACGGCACGATGATCTGCTACCAGCTGCCGGACGTGCCGCTCGACTCGCTGAGCGACGCGCAGCGCGACGCGCTCTACGCGACCGAAGTGTGACGGGCGGTCGAGACGCCGCTGTGATGCGGCGTCGATGAAACTAACGGGAAGCTCGCGGGCTTCCCGTTTTGCTTTGGGCGGCGCGGGGCCGTGCGCGTGGCGGTTTCCGCCGCCTGCGGTATCGTGATGACATCATCCGGCCCGGGTTGAACGCCGGATCGCTGTCCGGGAGGCATCGAACATGGAGTTGAGACACCTCCGCTACTTCGTCGCGGTCGCCGAAGAGCGGAATTTCACGCGGGCGGCCGAACGGCTGCATATCGCGCAGCCGCCGCTGAGCCGGCAGATCCAGCAGCTCGAGGAAGCGCTCGGCGTGCCGCTGTTCGAGCGCAACGCGCGGCCGCTGAAGCTGACCGACGCGGGGCGCTTCTTCTATTCGCACGCGGTGCAGCTGCTCGCGCAGACGACCGAACTCGAATCGATGACGAAGCGGGTCGGCAAGATCGAGCGCAGCATGTCGGTCGGTTTCGTCGGCTCGACGCTGTACGGGATGCTGCCGAAGATCATCCGGCGCTTTCGCAGCGAGTATCCGGCCGTCGAGCTGAGCCTGCACGAGATGTCGACGATGGACCAGATCAAGGCGCTGAAGGAAGGGCGCATCGACGTCGGGTTCGGACGCATTCGCCACGAGGATCCGAGCGTGCGGCGCGTCGTGCTGCGCGAGGAGCGGATGATCGTCGCGCTGCCAGTCGGCCATCCGCTCGACAGCGCGAAGCCGGTGCTGTCGCTGCACGATCTCGTGAACGACACGCTGATCATCTTTCCGAAGGCGCCGCGCCCGAGCTATGCGGACCAGGTGCTCGCGGCCTTCCACGATCGCGCGTTGCAGCCGCGCAAGATCTACGAGACGCGCGAACTGCAGATCGCGCTCGGTCTGGTCGCGATGGGCGAGGGCGTGTCGGTCGTGCCGCACAGCGTGTACGGGCTGAAGCGCGACGACATCAGCTACAAGCCGCTCGACGATCCGAACCTCGTGTCGCCGATCATCATGAGCATGCGGATGCTCGACGAATCGGAGGATCTCCGCGCGATGCAGGCGCTGATCTACCGGCTGTACGACGAGGCGCAGATGGAGTATCTGCCGCCGCAGCCCGAATGAACGCGCGAGCGGTGGGGGCTTGCTTGACGCTGTGTGCGAGCGCGGGCCAACATCGCAGGATCCAGTGTGGCCGCCGAGGGGCGGCCGCTTTCATGCAGACGACAGACACATGACCGATATCGTGACCGAGGAGACAACCGTCGAGACGCCGCAAGGGCGCCTCTTTGCGAAACGCTGGCGCGGTGGTCCGGCGCAACAGGCAGCGGGTGCGTTGAATGTGGGCGCGCCTGAGCCGGCCGCGCCTACGCCGGCCGCACCTGAGCCGGCCGCACCTACGCCGGCCGCACCGATCGTGCTGCTGCACGATTCGCTCGGCTGCGTCGAACTGTGGCGCGACTTCCCCGCGCAGCTCGCGAGCGCCACGCAGCGCGACGTGATCGCCTACGACCGCCTCGGCTTCGGCCGCTCGGATCGTCATCCGGGCAAACTTGGCACGACGTTCGTGCGCGACGAGGCCGATCGTGCGTTCGCGGCACTGCTCGAACAACTGGGCGTCGACGCGTTCGTCGCGCTCGGGCACAGCGTCGGCGGCGGCATGGCGGTCGGGTGTGCGGCCGCGCATCCGGAGCGTTGTCGCGCGCTCGTGACGATCGCCGCGCAGGCGTACGTCGAGGATCGCACGCTGGCCGGCATTCGCGACGCGGGGCAGCAATTCGACGAACCGGGCCAGCTCGACCGGCTCGCGCGCTATCACGGCGACAAGGCCGAATGGGTGCTGCGCGCGTGGGTCGATACGTGGCTGTCGCCGGCCTTTCGCGACTGGAGCCTCGACGACGTGCTGCCGCACGTGCGTTGCCCGACGCTGGCGATTCACGGTTCGCAGGACGAATACGGCTCGTCCGTGCACCCGAACCGCATCGCGTCGCGAGTGGCCGGAACGTCGTCCGTCGTGATGCTGAAGGAATGCGGGCATGTGCCGCACCGCGAGCGAACGGCCGACGTGCTCGACGCGGTGAAGGATTTCCTGACGCGGCATGGGGTGTGAGCGCAGGATGGTCGTGCGATGAGTTGTCGATCCGCCGTCCTGGCCTGAAAACAGGGGAATCGTTCGCGCCTGCGCAGTGTATATTGGCCCGCGCGAGACCGACGAGGGGGACTGCATAAGACGACAACCATCGGGTTGAAACAAAAAATGGCGACCTCACGGACGCCGAATTGAGAATGTGACCGCGCTGTGTCGGTATTTTTTCTGAATCGATATTGAGCGGATGGTGTTTTTACCTTGCTGTGAGCAGTTAGGGCTAGATCTCCAATGAAAATGGGCCGGAGATGCCGCTCGAACGTTCCTTTAAGAATCAACATGTAGTAAATTCCCAGTCTTTCCGGGGTGGTTCTGTGGCGGCACGTGAGGTCGGGGAACCAATTGTTCGCAGCAAAGTGCGGGCATGGGCGCGGGCGTATCCAATAAGAATGTCGAACGAGTGACGCATGAACATGACCGAACTGGCACAGGCCATTCGCGGTGGCCTGATTCAGCAAGACCGGCTGTTGAAATCTGATATTCCGAGTCTACCCAGCAATACGTTATTACCCCGCAGGGCGGTTACCCATGCCGAATTAGGCCGGGATTTCGCCGTCGAGCTTGACATGGTATCAACGGCTGGCGACATCGAACTGAAGGCGCTTATCGCACAACAGATGACGTTGTGGATTCAGCGAGAGGACAAATCGTATCTGCCGATCAACGGCTATATCCATACGGCCCGCCGATTGGGCGCCGATGGCGGCTTGACTGCCTATCAGTTGAGTTTCGCGTCGTGGATGCATTTCCTGAAGTTCCGCAGCGATATGCGGCATTGGCAGGACAAACCGGTCGATGAGATCGTCACGGATGTGTTCAACGCGCATCCTCAGGCGCAAGGGCAATTCCAGTTCGTGTTGTCCAAGCCGCTGCCATCGCGCTCATATTGCCGGCAAAGCGAAACGGACTGGAATTTCGTGCATCGGCTGCTGGAGTCCGAGGGGTTGTACGGCTTTTGGCGACAGGCGAACGACGGCAAGTCGCATACGTTCGTGATCGTCGACGATATCCACAATCTGGACAAGATGTCGCCGGAGACCGTGCGGTTCTACCGCTCAGGCGCGAATAGCGAGGCCAACGCGTTCACTCAGTGGTCCGGATCGCGCACGCTGCAAAGCGTGACCTACACGACCCGAACATTCGACTACAAGGCCCCCGCGTCGTCGTTCAGCCCGAAAGGCACGACGTTGCCGTCGCGGCCGGATCAAGGGGACTTGCCCAGCCAGCTCGAGATCTATTCGTACACGGGCGCGTACACCTATTCGGATCAGGATCGTGGCGATCATTTGACCCAAATCCATCTTGAAGAATGGGAATCGCGCGCAAAGCGCTTCGATGGCGTGGGCGGTGTCCGTGGCATTGATGCCGGGCTTCGTTTCCGTCTGGAGAATCACCCCGAGCACGACCGCGATTCGGAGAGCCAACGGGAATTCGTTGCGATCAAGGTTTCCCGGTATATCGAGAATAATCTGCCGCTTTCCGGACAAGAAAAGAACTTTCCGCATAGCCTGAAGGGGCGGGTCGATGAAGCTATTGCCGGCTACTCGGGCGACGCGTCGCTCACGATTCGCCATTCCGACGGCAGCGAGGGTTTCTTCCTGGTTCAGGTCGAAGCGCAGCGTGTCACGGTCCCGTACCGCAGTCCGTTTGAGCACACGAAGCCGGTGATGCATCTTGAGACGGCGATGGTGGTTGGCCCAAAGGGTGAAGAGGTCTATACGGATGCGCACAACCGGATCAAGATCCAGTTCATTTGGGATCGTCTCAACCCTGGCGACGAGAAGGCCTCTTGCTGGGTGCGCGTTGCGCAATCGGATACGGGCGGAGGGTACGGCGGTATTCACGTTCCGCGTGTCGGCGAAGAGGTCATCGTAGGGCATGTCGGCGGGGACTGTGATCGCCCAATTGTTTTGCATCGTGTATTCAATGGCGCCGTCCGGCCTCAGTGGCACAGCAACGGCATTCTGTCGGGTTACCGGACTAAGGAATACGCCGGGGCAGGCTTTAACGAACTGGCGTTGGACGACGCTACTGGACAAAACCGCGTTCGGCTGATGAGCAGCACCGGCAACAGCCTGTTGCATCTCGGGTACCTAGTTGAGCAGAGCGGCAATATGCGCGGCTCGTATCTCGGCAGCGGCTTTGACTTGAAGACGGACCATTACGGTGCTGTGCGAGCGAATCGTGGGCTTTACGTGAGCACGCACTCGAAGGAAATGAGCAGCCAGGCATTGGATGCAGGCGAATCGCGAGGACAACTCGTGAACGCCGAGAGTCTGATGGAGACTTTATCGGATGCCAGTGTCCAGGCTCGCGCGGAAGGCACGAAAGAGGGGTATGGCGCGCTCAAGGCCTTCAGTGCTGCGATGGAGCAGAATAACGCCGGCACTTCGACGGGCGGTCGAACTGCGGGCGGCGGAATGGGCAATGCAAATGGATTCTCGAAGCCGATATTGCTGATGGCGAGCCCGGCGGGCATTGCGTTGTCCACTCAACAGTCAACGCAAGTTGCAGCAGATCAGCACGTTAACCTCGTCAGCGGCGAGAGTACGCACGTTGTGGCCGGCAAATCCCTGCTTGCGACCATCGGTGAAAAGCTCAGTATCTTTGTTCAGAACGCTGGCATGAAGCTGTTTGCGGCCCACGGGAAGGTGGAACTCCAGGCGCAGGGAAATGCCATGGCACTCGCCGCCCTCAAGGACGTCACGATCACAAGCAGCAGTGGAAGAGTAGTGCTGTCAGCTGAAAAGGAGATCTGGGTCGGAGCGGGCGGCTCATACATCAAGATCAGCGGTAGCGGGATCGAAAACGGCACGCCCGGGCAGATCCTGGAGAAGTGCGCATCGTGGGAAAAGGCTGGCGCAGCAAGCGCAACGGTGCCCCTGCCCGTCATGCCAATAACGAAGCAGGAATCCGGCGACCAGCACTTTGTCCTTCGATCGCATGACGGTAAGCCCGTCCCGAATCAGAAATACCGAATGTCGATCGGCGATGACGTAATCGAAGGCACGACCGATGCGAGCGGAAAAACGCAAGTCGTGGAAGGCTACGTCGGACAGCCCGTCCACTTTGAAATCGTGGATGACGTCTACGACGAGCATTTCGTCGTGCGAGATGCTTTTGGCGAGCCGATTGCGAACATGCCCTATCAGATACGTGCGGAGGACGGTCGCCTCATCGAGGGCATGACCGATGACGAAGGCAAAACCTCATTGTTTACCAGCGAAAAGATCGTAAAAGTGGATTTGCTCTATAGGCCCGGCAATCATGATGACTATCCCGCAGATACCGGAGTGAACTAATGGATCCAGTTACATTGAGCTCATCCGCGACGAGTGATACGGCCATCACAGCGGGCACGGGTTGCACGGTCGGCAGATTCATCACCGAAGACGAAGGTTGGAAGGTCGTGAACATTGCGGCCACATGGGAAGGTACGCCATATCGCATGGTTGGCGCTGCGTCGGAAAAGTCTGTTCTCGGAGACTGTTCGGGGTCGACGAACAAGATTTATGTGGAGGCCGGATTTCCCTATCCATATCAGACGACTGCGTCATTTGCGGCTTTTGCGCGAACCACGAATCGCTTCCGTAAAATTGATCCGGCGAAACAGAAGTTGCAGGCGGGAGACGTGTTGCTCTGGGATGGCCATATGGCAATCTATGCGCCGTTTACGCCCGACAGCCCGAAATATGACGGAAACCTGTACAAGCGCGGGCAGAAAAAGTACAACAACATGTACACTGCGTTCAATGGCCGGACTCACCACCCATACGGGCCGTACAACATCGAAGTATTTCGGAGCGATCCGTACACGGTGTATCGATACTACATCCTTCCATCTCCCGACGATTGCAAATGATGAAGAGTGCGAAGCAATTTTTGATCGGGGCGGTTATGACGATGGCGGCCACATGCACACAGGCCTTCGAGTTCGAAGATGCGGTGCCGCTGACGATCGGCGCGATACAGCGCAACGCCCGGCCATCTGACGTCGAGGTGTCGCTGGATGGGAAAACAATCACCGTCTCGGCGCGATTGAGCAATGAAACGCATGCTTTGGTGAAGAGGGGGTATTACGCATACACGCCACTGTTTCACCGTCTTGGCGCTGGCGAGGAGAATTATGACAAAAGCTTTTCTGATTTGCAGGTGACCTTCGACGGAAAAGCGATTCCGCTCGTCACCGGGCGGCGCGCGTTCTTTCTCGGCAAGGACGTGACTGGCGAGGTAAGGGCGGCAGGCCTGGATCCGCTTCCGAGTGAAGAGAGCGATCTCGCGAAAGTTGCTCGAATTAAACCTCAGTTGGGAATGAAACTGAGCGATGGCCGCGATTGGGAAGGTTTCGTGTCGTACTCCTGGGCCATTCCGGTGCCGGCTGATTCGACGGGCGTATTGACCATCCGCTATCAGGCGCTGCCGCAGTTCAGTCTGGATGAGGTGACGAGTGCGCGTTTTGCCCGTCTCGTCGAGCAGCACTGCGGCGACGTCGCGCAAGTGACACAAAGGCTGCACGCGATGGATGCGGGATCCGGACAGATTCTGGTTCAGCGATACGTCGTGCCCGTTTCCTTCATAAACAGGGCGCCGGTCAAAGTGAGCCTGTCGCAGCCAAGCCCCGACTGGATGGGCGGACGACCGTTGTTGTCGCTCACGTGCGGCTTGACCCCGCGCGACGGTGCGTCGCTTCCTGCAACAGGCCGGATCGACGATTCGGATGCGAAGCTATCGATTCTGGTTATTTCGAGCCCGGCCCGTTAACTATCGATCAGCAAATCGTACGACGAACGGCTTACAGTTCTGCAAGTGCATCAGGAGAAACAGGCAATGGCCCAGGCACAAGGAAAGGTCACCCCTAAAAATGATTCGGCAGGCGTTGAGGTCAATATTTGTCAACCCCAATGGATCGCTGAGCAAGAAACGTTCAAGATCGCCAACAGTCCTCCGCGTACGGCAAATCTGACGTTCTCTGGGGCAGACCTGAATTACCTGGCCCGGGTGTTGTATGCGGAGTCGAGCGGAGCAGGGATACTGCCCGATGAAAGCGATCGCCGGATCGAGAAAGAGGCTCTGCTGAACGTTTTCTATTTCAGATTGAATCGAAAGGGCTATCCAAGAAACGATTACATTGCCAAGACTTTTTCCATGGTTTGCAATGCTGCTGGTCAATTTGACTCGTTGCAGCCGAAGCCGAGGCCGAAATTCATTAATTCTGGAAATCCGAAGTATAAGGCGTTGGGAAAGAGCGAGTGTTCTGATTTGCAGGAATCAATCGACGCAGTGCAGGCTTTCATTGCAGGTGGGCCGAACTCGAAATATATATACGATAACTTCAGATCCCGCTCGGCGCGTCATAGTGGCACGATTATCGGCAACTCAAAGTTTTGGCTTTCGGAATTGGGTAAGGAAGAATCCGATGCAGTGCGCTAAATGGATCAAGACTACGCTCGCTGCAGCCTTGTTTGCATTCGGGGGCGCGGCAAGCGTCGCTGATGCGGCGAATTCAGGCGCAGACAATCCGGTACACAAGCTGGAGATCGGTCGGCTGACGATTTTCCAGAAGTACTCGGAGTACCTGCGGTTCGTCTTGACTGATGACCGGCAAATCGCCGTGACAGATACGGCGGGTTTCTATTGGCCATTGGTGAGCGCCGACACGCAGGGGCGCTTCTACATCGGCAACAGGGTCATCGATAGCGCCAATGGTCGTGTGGTAAAAACCGACGCAGATCGACGAGCCATCGTCCTCGGCGCTCATTACACCGTGTCTGCTGACGATGTTCGTCATTCGGTGAAGGTCCGGCGTGGTGGACACGTGTGCGAAGTCAATGTCAGGAAACTGGGCCTTGATCCGGCAGACGGAAGTGCCAGCGAGTTCCTGCGCGGTGTCATCCGCTTCGTCGATGCGGACGGGCCGCTGGTCGGCCTGGTGACGTTGGGCGGCAATCAGGCCGGCGATACCCGTTATCTTGCCGTCAGTATTTCGCCCGAAACATGCGCCGTAAAATCGACCGATCTCGGCAACCCGGATTATCTGTTTGAACTGGGTTGGACACCGAACGGACATTGGTGGATAACGGGCACGACCGAGGGAACGTTGATCCGCTCCGACGATGGCATGACGTGGGTCACGACCCAATTGCCCGATACGATATCCCAGGCTGTCAGTGCGTACGTCGCCGATCCGAACCATGTCTGGCTCGCAGCCAATTATGCGCATATGGCGGACAAGGACAATCCCGAGATCGTGTATTCGGAGGATGGTGGCAAGACATGGACGCCGCTCACGTGGCAGAGCAGCTTGATGTCCCGTATCCCGCCATACTGGCTGGAAGGGCAAATGCGTTCTAGAAGCAAGCCTGTCATGAACGAGTCCAAGACTCGCTGACACAAGTCATCGAGCGACGATGCGGGCGGACGGTCGACGTGCTCGCCGCGGTCTGCGATTTCCAGCACCGCTCGGGCGCCTGAGCCCCCGAGCGGGCAGCGGGCCCTCAGAACGCGAGCTGGATCGCGAGGTCGATCGCGAGCAGTGCGATCGAGCAGCCGATACCGAGGATCACGTTCGGCAGCCGGTGCTCGAAGTCGCGATTGTCGCGGCGCATCGCGGCGCCGAGCAGGAAGATCGCTTCGACGAATATCTGCAGCCCGACGAACAGCAGCATCAACAGATACTCGTAACCCATCTGCTTGAACCCGGCGAAGTGCATCCCGTGATCGCGGATCCATTGGCCGACGCGCAGCAGTTCGTAAACGAACAGCAAGGCGGGAAACAGGTAGCTGATGAAATAGGTCGGCGCGGTGGCGTGCCGTAGTTCGAGGTGGAAGTGCTGATGCGTGGTTGCCATCACGAATCCCTCCTTGCAACGCATGATTGCGGTCGCGACGGCGGCGCGACAACGTGCAAACGAAGGGATTACCCGAAGCGTCGTGCGCAGCCGTACGACATCAGCATACTGCTGCGCGGGAAATTTGGCATGCGGTGCGTGCGGTCGTCGTAAAAATGCATCTGCGCGGCGAGACGCGTTCATCGTGTCGTATTCGCCGTATTCGCAGGATGCGCTGCATCGGCCGGCTCCGTGGCGCGCGATGCATTCGGCATCCACCCGTCCGGATGCTGCTCCAGATCGTCGGCCAACGCGCGCAGCGCGCTCGAAGTTCGCGCGAATTGCGTCAGCGTGCGGCGGACGTTCGATGTATTGGCACCTTGTTGCGCGAGCATCGCCTGCGCGGCCGTGAACGACTGCCGCGCGGTGCCCAGCGCCGCGCGTGCATGCGGGGCGAGTTCGGTATCGAGTTGCCTGAACAGCGCATCGGTATTCACGAGCGCGGCGTTCAGATCCGTACCCATGCGATCGAGCGGCAACCGGGAGAGCGTGCCGACGATATCGGTCATCTGTACGCGCAGTACGTCGAGCGTGCCGGGCACGGTCGGCAACACGATCGGCTCGCGATGCGTGTCGACCGAGGTGGGTGGGGCATTCGGGAACATGTCGAGCGCGACATACGAGCGGTTCGCGATCGGGTTGCCGACGCGCAACTGGCCGCGCAAGCCGCGCGCGACGAGCGTGCGCAGCAGTGCCTTGCCGGCTTCGGACTCGCCGTTGCCGAGCGTGTCGCGGTAGCGCTGCCCGAGGCGATCGGGGTAGAGCGCCATCGTCACGCGCATCGTGACGTCGCCGCGTGCTGCATCGTATTCGGTACCGATGGCCGTCACGTGGCCGAGTTCGATGCCGCGAAACTCCACCGGCGCGCCGATCTCGAGGCCGCGCAGCGAACGATCGAAACGCATCACGACGGGCGCAGGCTGCGCGTTCGGCGTGCGCATCGCGTCGATTTCATCATCGGCTACGCGAAAGCGCGCGCCGTCCGGTGCCGTGCTGCCCGGTGCGCGTCCGGGCG
>NZ_CAJNKE010000187.1 GCF_905232215.1 Burkholderia sp. LMG 13014 | reverse complement strand
CCCGCGCCAGGCTATCACTGGGCGAAGGGGCATTACCGCTGGGCCGGAAATCATTGGGCGTGGGTGCCCGGGCACTGGGTAGCTGTGTATTGATCCTTGATGTTCACGTCGAACGAGTGAAAGCGCACCAGCTCGCACAGGCGGGGCGTGACGCCGTCCACGTGCGGGATGATCTTCAGCAGGAACCCCGGCGTCTCGAGCGATTGACGGACCTTGTCGATATCGAGCGCGTGGTACTTGTAGGTCATCGTCGCGGTCGCGACGCGCACGCCGTTGTAGTCGAGCGTGCCGACGAGGCTGTCGTTGCGTACCTCGAGCTTCGGTGACGCGAGCACTTTCGGGAAGCCGAGCAGTTCGCGCCCGGCCGCGATGCCGGCGAGGTTGTCGAGGTACATCGCGTGCGTGTAGCCGCCCGGCGCGCCGTCGAGCGTGACCGGAATCACCTGGCCCGATTCGGTATACGAACCGAGGCCGGTCGAGTCGGGCATCCGGATGAACTCGTATTTCACGACCGGCTCCACGATCTTCAGCGGCGCGGGCACCACGCGCTCGAGCGCGGCCGGGTCGGTGCGGTACGTGATGATGATGAATTCGCGGTCCACGAACCTGAACGGCGGCTTCGGGTACGCGGGGCTGGTCAGCGGCATCGCGAATGCGGATGCGAGCACTTCGGCTTCGGTCATCGTCTTCCCCTCGATGGGCGGCATCACGTGCCGCGATGCAAACGGATGCGGCTCAGTCGGCGCCTTCCTGCCTGACCGCGCCGTTCTGCAGCAGGCCGTCCGTTTCGACGGTCGAGAACCCCAGCGTGGCGAGCACCGAGCGCGTGTGCTCGCCGAGGCGCGGTGCACGGCGCGGCAGCTCCTTCGGCGTATCGGCGACCTGCAGCGGGCTCGCGACGGTGTGCCGTGCGCCGACCGCCGGATCGTCGATCGGCAAGAACACGCCGTTCTCGTGCATCTGCGGATCGTTGACGATCTCCTCGGCGATCTGCACGACACCGTAGATCACGCGCTGCGCGTCGAGCGCCTGCTTCCATTCGACGAGCGGGCGGCTCGCGAAGACGGGGTCGAGGATGTCGACGAGGGCGGCGGCGTGCTTCGCGCGCAGGTGGGCATCGGCGAAGCGCGGATCGCGCAGCAGATCCGGCAGGCCGACCGCACCGACGAAGCCGGGCCAGTCTTTCTCCTGCGCGGCCACGAGCAGCAACCAGCGATCGTCGGCGGTGCGATACGGATTGAGCAGTGCGTTCGGCGGCGTCTTGCGGTTGTGCTGGCCGAAGAAGCGCGCGCCGTTCAGGCCGCCCTCGATCCATGCGGCGGCCGCCCATGCGCCTTCCGCGATCAGCGACGTGCCGACATGGCCGCCGCGCCCGGTCTTCTCGCGCCGGTAGAGGCCCGTGACGATCGCCGAGTACAGCGTGCTCGCGGTGGCGTGATCACCGATGCCGGGGATCGGCAACGTCGGCGGGCTGCCCGCGTCGTGCGTGACTTCCATCAGGCCGGTGCGCGCCCAGTAGGCGGTAATGTCGAAGCCGGGGCGGTCGGCTTCAGGCCCGTGCGCACCATAGCCGGTGATGTCCGCATAGATGAGACGCGGGTTCAGCGGACCGACCTGTTCATAGGTCAGCCCGAGCGCGTGCTTCACCTTCGGCGGAAAGTTCGTGACCAGCACGTCCGCCCATTCGACGAGCCGCACGAGCACGTCCTTCGCGGCCGGATGCTTGAGATCGATCGCGAGGCCGCGCTTGTTGCGATTGGTGAGCTGCCACGCATAGTTGCGCTCGCACACGGGATTGGGCGGCGTCGCATAGAACTGCCGATACGGATCGCCCTGGCCGGGCGGCTCGACCTTGATCACGTCCGCGCCGTAGTCCGACAGGATCGTGGTGGCGGCCGGCCCGGCGATGTAGCTGGCGAGGTCGACGACCTTCAGGTCGGAGAAGATGTTGTCTGTCTTCACGATGCCTCCGTTGCCGCGTTCCGGTACTTGGGGAATCCTGCGGGAAATCGCCGACCGGCTACGCGAGCGGTCGTGCTGAACTCTAGCAACACGATGCGCGTGTCGAACTGGAGAAATCGCCAAAGGAAATTGTGGAAATACACGAGGTGGCGCGCGCAAGTCGTATGAGGAAACAAAGAGAGGCTTGATGCGGCAGGGGGCTGGCACTGATTGGTTGCGTGCGCATCTAATTTGACGCATGGCGGCATGCGGCTGGAAGCAGCAGGAATGCGTCGAATGAAGTGGCTACCTGCGCGTTCCTTGATCCTGAGCAACCTTCGAGCGATTTGCGCACGCGGTACGCGAATAGATTCCTTGAAAAGGTTCCAATTAGCTCCTAAGGTTAAACGCACTTCGCCCGGCGACACGATCGAGGCGATGCGTAGTGCGATCGTAAGCGTGTGCCACGCGATCGATTCGCGCCATCCGACGTGGTTGTTCCCCACACACAAGTCAAACGAGGACGCCGGTGACGTATCGCATCGCATTGTTCATCGTCGTGCTGACCGTGTTATGCATTGGATGGCGCGCGTCGGCCTACGCTGCCGAGCCGGCCACGGAAGCCGCGCCCGACACGATGCAGGCGCGCGTGATGGGCTGTGCTGCCTGCCACGGCGCGCACGGCGAGGGCACTGACAACGATTACTTCCCGCGTCTCGCCGGCAAGCCTGCCGGCTACCTGTACCTGCAGCTGCGCGCGTTTCGCGACGGCGGCCGCAAGTATCCGCCGATGAACTACCTGCTCGCGTATCTGCCTGACCCGTACCTGCACCAGATCGCCGAGCACTTCGCCGCGCAGCATCCGCCGTATCCGCCGCCCGCCGCGCCTGCCGCCGATCCGAAGGATCTCGAGCGCGGGCGATCGCTCGTCATGACGGGCGATCCCGCGCGTGGCGTGCCGGCCTGCGCAAGTTGCCACGGTCGCGAGCTGACCGGTATGGCGCCGGCGATTCCGGGGCTGGTGGGTTTGCACGCGAACTACATCAGCGCGCAACTGGGCGCATGGCGTTACGGCACGCGCCGCGCGGTGGCGCCCGATTGCATGCACGACATCGCATCGAAGCTGTCCGGAGACGACATCACGGCGGTCGCGGCGTGGCTCGCCGCGCAACCGGCGCCGCAGCATCCACTGCCCGCGGCGCAAGACGCAGCGAAACTGCCGCTCGCCTGCGGCAGCATGGGCCACTAGCCGGAGCCGCACCGTGATCCGCTCACGAATCCTCGAGATGCTCGCCGTCCTGCTCGCGTGCATCGTGCCCGCGCAGGCAGCCGATGCGCCGAAGCCGGCCGACCAGGCGCCACTGATCGCACGCGGCGAGTATCTGGCCCGCGCGGGCGACTGCATCGCGTGCCATACGATCCCCGCCGGCAAGTTGTTCGGCGGCGGCCGGCCGATGGAGACGCCGTTCGGCACGATCTATTCGCCGAACATTTCGTCGGACAAGGAAACCGGCATCGGCGCGTGGACGGCCGACGAGTTCTACCGGACGATGCACGACGGCCGGTCGCGCGACGGCGAGTTCATCTATCCGGCGATGCCGTTCGGGTCGTACACGAAGGTCACGCGCGCCGATTCGGATGCGATCTATGCATACCTGCTGTCGACGCCGCCGGTGCACCAGCCGAACCGCGCGCACGAACTGCGCTTCCCGTTCAACCAGCGGCAATTGCTGCTCGGCTGGCGCACGCTGTTTTTCCGCGAAGGCGAGTACCAGCCCGATCCGGCGCAATCCGTGGAATGGAATCGCGGCGCGTATCTCGTCGAGGGGCTCGGCCACTGCACGATGTGCCATACGCAGATCAACGCGCTGGGCGGCAATTCGCGCTCGAAGGCGTATCAGGGCGGGCTGATTCCGCTGCAGCAGTGGTACGCACCGTCGCTCACATCGAATCGCGAAGCGGGCCTCGGCGACTGGAGCCTGACCGAGATCGCCGATCTGCTGCAGGCCGGTATCTCGCATCGCGGCGCGGTTTACGGGCCGATGGCCGAGGTCGTCTACGACAGCTTCCAGTACCTGAACGACCAGGACGTACGCGCGGTCGCCGTGTATCTGAAGTCGTTGCCGGGGCGCTCGGGCGGCGAAGTCGATACGGCGCCGCCGCCGGCCACCGTCGCCGAGGAGACCCATCGCCTCGCCCCGCTCGGCCGCAAGATCTACGACGCGCAATGCGCGATCTGCCATGCGGCGGACGGGCGCGGCAAGCCGCCGCATTTCCCGCCGCTCGCCGGCAACCAGTCGATCCAGATGACGTCGTCGGTCAACCCGATCCGCATGGTGCTGAACGGCGGCTATGCGCCCGGCACGCGCCGCAATCCGATGCCGTACGGGATGCCGCCGTTCGCGCAGTTGCTGTCGGACGAGGAGGTGGCGGCCGTCGTCACGTTCGTCCGCACCACATGGGGCAATCACGGCAAGCCGGTGAGCGCGAAGGACGTCAACGCGCTGCGCTCGGCGCCGATCTTCTGAGGACACGACGATGCCATCGCCCGCGCCGCACGACGGTGCTTCCGACCCGGAACACGAACGCGTCGACGAGATCGTCCGGCGCGGCCCGCGCGGCGCGATCGCGCTGGCCGGCACCGCGACGGCGATCGTCGTCGCGCTGTGGTTCGCGTTTTACTTCCTGGTCTTCCTGCCGCGCGGCGTCATCCAGTAGCCCGATCACCATGAAGAATCTTTCCATCGACGACTCGACGCCCTCCGCCGATATCGCCGCCCGCATCGAACGGCGCTGGGCCACGGTGGCCGTGGGCATTGTGACGGTGATGGTCTGCATGGTCATCTATACGGGCCTGCACTGGGGCATGATGCCGCCGTCGCGCGTCGAGACGATCCGGCCCGAGTCGCTGCACGTCGCGGGCGAGTTCGTCGAGAGCAATCTCGGCAGCGCGCTGGAAGCAGACGGCTCGGTGACGGTGCGGATCGTCGCGCAGCAGTATTCGTTTACGCCGCAATGCGTGCTCGTGCCGGCCGACACGCCGATCACGTTCCGCGCGACGAGCGCCGACGTCGTGCACGGTTTTCTCGTGACCGGGACCAACCTGAATTCGATGGTGGAACCGGGCTATATCGCAACGTTTCGGACGCGCTTTCCCGAACCCGCCGATCACCTGATGCCGTGCCATGAATACTGCGGCACGGGCCATCAGGGCATGTGGGCGCACGTGAAGGTGATCGACAAGGCGGCTTTCCAGCAGATGGCCGCCGGCACCCGGAGACTGAGCTGTGTTAAATAGCCGACGCCTCGTCCTCGCGCATTTCTGGCTCGCGTTCATCTCATTTGGTGTCGCGCTGCCGCTCGGCGCGTGGCAGATGATCGTGCGCAGCCCGCTGCACTCATGGCTGCGCAATCCCGAGTTGTACTACCGGTCGGTGACGGAGCACGGCACCGTGATGGGCTATGTGTTTCCGACGCTGATCGCGATGGGCTTCGGTTATGCGGTGACCGAGCTCGCGCTGAAGCGGCCGCTGATCGGCCTGCGCTGGGCGTGGGGCGGGCTGGCGCTGGTGGCGCTCGGCGCGGTATCTGCCAGCGTGCCGGTCGCGATGGGGCGCGCGTCGGTGCTGTACACGTTCTATCCGCCGATGATCGGCAACGCGTTCTATTACATCGGCGTGGTGCTCGTCGTCGTCGGCTCGTGGATCTGGGTCGCGCTGATGTCGATCAATCTTGCCGCGTGGAAACGCGAACATCGCGGCCAGGCGGTGCCGCTCGCGATGTTCGCGACGGTGGCCGGCGCATACCTGTGGGGCTGGACCGCGGTGGGCGCGGCGCTCGAGGTGCTGTTCCAGATCCTGCCGGTCGCGCTCGGTTTCCGGTCGACCATCGATGCTGGGCTGGCGCGCGTGTTCTTCTCGTGGACACTGCACGCGATCGTCTACTTCTGGCTGATGCCGGCCTACATCGCGTACTACACGATCATTCCGCGCGCGATCGGCGGCCGCCTGTACAGCGATGCGATGGCGCGCATCTCGTTCATCCTGTTCCTCGTCGTGTCGATGCCGATCGGCATTCATCACCTGTTCACCGATCCGCAGGTCGGCGCCGGGTTCAAGTTCCTGCAATCGGTGTTCACGTCGCTGGTCGCGGTGCCGACGCTGCTGACGATATTCACGATCTGTGCGTCGGTCGAGATTGCCGCGCGGTTGCGCGGCGGCAAGGGCACCTTCGGCTGGCTCGCCGCATTGCCGTGGGACAACCCGCAGATGCTCGCGCTGGCCTTCTCGTTCGTGATGCTCGGCTTCGGCGGCGCGGGCGGCCTCATCAACATGAGCTACCAGCTCGACACGACGATCCACAACACGCAGTGGATCACCGGGCATTTCCACCTGATCTTCGCGGGCGCGATCGTCACGATGTACTTCGCGATCGCGTACGACCTGTGGCCGCACCTCACGGGGCGCGCGCTCACGCATGTGCGCCTGATGCGCTGGCAGCTCTGGCTGTGGTTCATCGGGATGATCGTCACGACATTTCCGTGGCACTGGGTCGGCATCCTCGGCATGCCGCGCCGGATGGCCTACTACGACTACGGCGATCCGGCGCTGGCGGCGCAGGCCGTGTGGGTCGCGATGTCGGCGATCGGCGGGCTCATCCTCGTCGCATCGGCGATCCTGTTCTTTGTCGTGCTGATTCGCGGGCATGCCGCGCCGCGCGTCGAACCCGACCCGTACCGCTTCAGCACGCCGGTGCACGAAACGCCTTCGGTGCCCGTCGCGCTCAACGGGTTCGCGCTGTGGCTGACGCTGATGATCGGCCTCACGGTCGTCAACTACGGCTATCCGATCGTGCAGTTGATGGCGCGCGACGATACGGCCGTGCCGGCGATCATGATCGGAGCGCACCCATGAGCGACGAACGCCTGTTCTCGCTGCGCAATCCGTGGTTCCGCGCGAGCGTCGGCGGGACGCTCGGCATTGCGCTGGTGTCGGCATTCGTCGGCTTCGTGTGGCTGCCGTCGGTGCAGCGCGATGCGCAGTTCCAGGGCGTGTGGAACGCGATCTGCAGCGCAGCCGGCGTGCCGCGTCAGTGGCTCACCGGCGGCGATGCACCGGTCATGCCGGCCTATCCGGTCAGTCACGTGGAAGTCACGCCGCAATTGCTGTCGGATGCGACGCGCCTGTCGATCGGCCGCGGCGCGACGCTGTCGCTTCGCTGCACGATGTGCCATGGCGAAAAGGGGATGAGCAACGCGAATTCGCCGAATCTCGCCGGGCAATACGCGATTGCCGTGTACAAGCAGTTGCGCGACTTCGCGGGCGACGCGCGGCAGAACGCGGTGATGTCGCCGATGGTGCGGGGGCTCGGCGATCAGGACATGCGGGATCTCGCCGCGTACTACGCGTCGTTGCCCCGGCCGGCTGCGCGGCGAACCGGCGACGCGCCGGACATCGTCGTGCACGGCGCGCCGATGCGCAACATCCCGGCTTGTGCGGCGTGTCACGGCGGCATCGATCACCAGACGGGCAGCCCGTGGCTCGACGGCTTGCCGGCCGCGTATACGAAGGCGCAACTGGCCGATTTCGCGAGCGGCGCACGGCACAACGATACGTCCGAGCAGATGCGCAATATCGCGCGCAACCTGACGCCGGACGAAATCGCGGCCGCCGCTGCGTGGTATGCGGGCGTGGCGCGCTGATCGAGCGGTTGAGGGCGGGCCGACGGTGCCGCATCCCGACAGGACAAAGCCGTCCCGTCGATCCTTCACCACCCGATCCGGTGCTTTTCCTCCGTCTCGCGATGCCGCCAGTCGTCATCCGCGTGCAGGTACTGGCTCGTCGTCGTGAGCGACACGTGGCCGAGGTTGTCGCGCACGAGCCGCAGGTCGACGCGGCCGTCGGCCATGTGCGAGCCCGCGCTGTGGCGCAGCCAGTGCGCGGACGCCTGTTCGAGCACGCGCGCCTGCTGCTCGCCGGCTTCGCCGTTCGCGCGCAACCGGTCGGCCGCGTGCCGGAACACCTGCTTCACGATCCGGTGCAGCGCCGCGCGCGTGAGCGGCTTGCGCGTCTGGCCGACCGGTAGCACGAGCGGCGTGGTCTCGCCGTCGGACGGCAACGCGGGCAGGCCATGCGCATGCCGGTAGCGCGACAGCTCGGCCATCATTTCGTCGGTGGCCGGCACGAGCCGCTGCCGGCCGCCTTTGCCCGTCACGTCGAGCCACCAGCGATCGCGCCCGTCCGCGTCGCGCCGGCAGAAGAACTGGCCCATCGTCGTGTCGGCCGCTTCAGTGATGCGCAGCCCGCCGAGATACAGCAGCGTGAACAGCCAGCGCGCACGATCCGCATGGAAACTCGTCCGTGCGTCGTCGCGCGGCATCGCGGCGATCGCGTCCTTGACCGACTGCCACAACGGCTGCCCGAGATGGCGCGTGACGCGCGGCGCGGGCCGGCGCTGCCGCTGACGCGACAACGCGAGCGGATTGCCGGCCAGGTAGCCCGCCTGCACGAGCCACGAGAACATCACGTTCAGGATCACCAGCGCCTGCCGCTGGCTGGCCGCCGACAGCGGCCCGTAGAACGGCCGCCAGCGCGGATCGTCGCGCGGATGCTTGCGCCCGCCGTTCGCGCACCACAGGTCGGCCGGTGCGGGAGCGAGCAGGAACTGCCGGTAGACGACCAGATCTTCGTGCGTGAGCGACGACAGCGGCTTGCCGCATGCGATCACGGCCCACAGCAGCAGGCGTTCGGCTTCCTTGCGATAGTTCTGGAACGTGGTCGGCGTATCGACGAAACGGGCGAGCCAGGCGCGCACCGCGTCGAGGTCGTTGGTCGCGGCAATCTGCGGATGCGCGCTGTTCGAGCGGTTGGTGCCCGTGCGTCCGTCGAGCGCGGCCGGCACGGTGAGTGCATCGATCGGCAGCGGGCGCAGCGCGGTGTCGGACGGAACGGGTGAGGTCATGCGAAGCGGGGTGCGCCGCGTGGATCGTACGCAGGGAGCCGGGCGGACGAACGCAGCGCGATCAGGCATATCGGGAAGCGCCGATGGTACACGATCGCCACGCAGTGAACCTGCCGGCAACGATCGCTTCGCTCAGCCGACGGTATGCCGTGCGGCAACGTCCCGACGCGCATCGCCTGTCGCGTGATGCCGATCAGCGAAAGAACCGCTGCATGGGCGACCCGCTGGCGGCGACGCACGCGGCCGAACCGGAACGCGGTAACGCGACGACTCCCAAGCGACATCCGGCGAGCGAGGGGGAGATCGATGATCTGTAAGCTGTTTGTGAACTTTCTCGTCGCACCGGCCGTCTAAACGGCCCTCCAACGCTTCCTGAGGACCATCAGATGATTCGCCCATCCAGAACGCTGCTCGGCGCGGCCGTCATTGCCGGCAGCACGCTCCTCGCCGGATGCCAGACCGACGCAGTCGCCACGGCGCCGAACGCGGTGCGCCCGGCTGACAGCAAGCCGGTGACCAAGACTGTCTATGTCGCGCCGCAATCCGCGCGCTGCACGGGCGTCGCGCCGATGGAGTGCCTGCAGGTGCGCAGCAGCCCGAGCGAGCCGTGGAGCCTGTGGTACGCGGGCATTGAAGGCTTCGCGTACCAGCCCGGTTACCTGTACACGCTCCAAATCGACGAATACCGCGTCGCGCAGCCGCCGGCCGACGGCTCGTCGATTCGCTGGGTGCTCAAGCGCGTCGTCGAGCGGCGCCAGGTGAACTGACAGGGGCGCTCACGCGGACGGGCGCGCTGCCGCACTGGCCGGCGGCGCGGCCGTATCGATCCGCCGGAACACGACGGACGACAGCAGCGTCACCACGCCCATGCACGCGAACGACAGCATGAATCCGTGCGCCATCGAGCCCCGATAGGCGGCAAACAGGTTGACGAGGCCGCCGCCGATCGACACGCCGAGCCCCATCGCCAGCATCTGCATCATCGTGAACAGGCTGTTGCCGCTGCCGGCGTCGGCATGCGACAGCCCCTTGAGCGTCACGCCGTTCATCGCCGCGAACTGCATCGAGTTCGCGGCGCCGAACACGATCAGCAGCACGCCTTCCAGCACCGGCGCGGGCCGCGCCGACACCAGCGCGAACCCCGCGATCGCACACCCGACGATTCCCGTATTCACGACCAGAAATGCCGCGTAGCCGAAGCGTTTCACGAGCGGCGCGATCCAGCGTTTCGCGATGACGCCCGCGATCGCGGCCGGCAGCATCATCATCCCCGACTGCAGCGGCGTATAGCCGAGCTGCACCTGCATCAGCAGCGGCAGCATGAACGGCACCGAGCTCGTGCCGATCCGGCACAGCAGGTTGCCGAGCAGCCCCGAACCGAAGTTCGGCTCGCGGAACAGCCCGAGCCGGAACAGCGGCTGCGCGACGCGGTATTCGTCGATTTGGAGCGTGTACAGGTAACCGGGCTG
>NZ_CAJNKE010000186.1 GCF_905232215.1 Burkholderia sp. LMG 13014 | reverse complement strand
CGGCGCGGGATCGACCAGGCGCTCGACTACGCGCGCGTGCTCGGCAACAAGAAGCTGCACGTGATGGCCGGCCTGGTCGCGCCGGGCGCGGACCACGCGCGCCATCGCGACACCTACGTGGCGAACCTGCGCCACGCCGCGCAGGCGGCCGCCGCGCACGGCATCACGGTGCTGATCGAGCCGATCAACCAGCGCGACATGCCCGGCTACTTCGTGAGCCGGCAGGACGACGCGCAGGCGCTGTGCGCGGACATCGGGGCGCCGAACGTGAAGGTGCAGTTCGACTGCTACCACTGCCAGATCGTCGAAGGTGATCTCGCGATGAAGCTCAAGCGCGATTTCGCGGGCATCGGCCATATCCAGATCGCGGGCGTGCCCGAGCGTCACGAGCCGGATATCGGCGAACTCAACTACCCGTATCTGTTCGCGCTGATCGACGCGCTCGGCTACGACGGCTGGATCGGCTGCGAATACCGCCCGAAGGCCGGCACGTCGGAAGGGCTCGGCTGGCTCAAGCCTTACCTGTAATTCAAAGCATTCGAAGAGGGCAACTCAAATGAAAGTACTGATCACCGGCGGCGCCGGCTTTCTCGGCCAGCGTCTTGCGCGCAAGCTGCTCGAGCGCGGCGAACTGACCGGCCCCGACGGCCGGAGCCAGAAGATCGACGAGCTGGTGCTGCTCGACGTCGTCGCAGGCAGCGATTTCGGCGACGCGCGCGTGACGTCGATCGTCGGCGACATCGCCGACCGCGCGGTGCTCGACAGCGCGATCGACACCCACACCGGCGCGATCTTCCATCTCGCGGCGATCGTCAGCGGGCAGGCCGAGGCCGATTTCGATCTCGGCATGCGGATCAACCTCGACGCGTCGCGCACGCTGCTCGAAGTGTGCCGCGCGCGTGGCCATCGGCCGCGCGTCGTGTTCACGAGCTCCGTCGCAGTCTACGGCGGCGCGCTGCCGGACGTCGTGCAGGACGACACTGCGCTGAACCCGCAATCGTCGTACGGCGCCGAGAAGGCAATCGCCGAGCTGCTGCTGTGCGACTACGCGCGGCGCGGCTTCGTCGACGGCCGCGTGCTGCGGCTGCCGACGATCAGCGTGCGGCCGGGCCGCCCGAACGCGGCCGCGTCGTCGTTCGCGAGCGGCATCATCCGCGAGCCGCTGAACGGCGAGGAAAGCGTGTGCCCGGTGCCCGGTTCGACGCGGCTGTGGCTGTTGTCGCCGCGCGGCGCGATCGAAGCGCTCGTCGCCGGCTGCGAGATCGACAGCGCGCAGCTCGGCAACAAACGTGTGATCAATCTCCCCGGCATTTCGGTATCGGTCGACGAAATGATCGCGGCGCTGCGCGAAGTCGCGGGTGACGAAGTCGTGAAGCTGATCCGTCATGTGCCGGACGAGCGTGTCGAGAAGATCGTCGGCAGCTGGCCGGGCCGCTGGGACACGTCGCGCGCGGAGGCGCTCGGGCTGAAGGGCGACACGTCGTTCGCGGACGTGATCCGCAGCCATCTCGCCGACGAACGACGCTGATTCCCCGCGCCGCCCGCCGCGCGTGGCGGGCACGGGCTGCCCCGTCACATCAACGCGGCCGGGCCGATTCCCCGATGGGCAACGTCGCGCGTTTCGTTCCACCCGGCCGGTTCGCCGAACCGGCCGCCCACTGCCACGCCAGCAGGCCCGGCAGATAGAACAGCAGGTCGCGCACGCGCCGTGCGCCGGCCAGCGCGAGACAGGTCGGCGGGTCGAACCCGAGCAGCCCGCCGATCAGCACGAACCCGCCCTCCTGCACACCGAGGCCACCCGGCATCAGGAACGCGATGCTGCTCACGAGCTGGATCAGCGCCTCGATCGCGAGCGCCTGCGCGAAGGTCGGCTCCGCGCCGAGAAAATACAACGCGAGCCAGATTTCCAGCGCATAGCCCACGAACTGCAGCGTCTGCCAGATCACGAGATAGCGCACGACGATGCCGGTCTTTCTCCAGATCATCCGGATCGACTGATCGGTGCGCGCCGATTCGCCGACCAGCGCCACCACCTTGCCGCTCGTGACGCGGTTGAGCACGCGCATCGCGCGTTCGAACGGCCGCGCATGCTGCACCAGCGCGAACAGCAGCAGCACCGGCACCAGCGCGGCCATGCCGATCGCGAGGTTGCCGGCCACCCGTGCGGCATCCGACGACACGTGCTCGAGCACGTAGCCGATCGCGACCAGCGCGAACACCAGCTGGCTGATCAGCGTCAGCTGCATGTCGGCGACGAGGCTGGCCACGACGGTTGCCGGCCGCACGCCCGCCTGCCTCAGCAGGCCGAACGACACGATCTCGCCGCCGATCCGCGCGACCGGCAACAACCCGTTGATCGATTCGCGGATCCAGACGAGCTTCAGCATCGTCGCGAACGATGGCCGGCGCGGGCCGCGAATCAGCATCCGCCAGTCCCACGCGTTCGCGAGCATCGGCAGGATGTGCGCCAGTGCCGCGAGCAACAGCCCCGCGCCGGCGATCTGCAGGCGATGCAGGATTTCCAGCGGATGCTCGCGCCAGATCAGCCATACGGCGAGCGCCAGCCCGCCCAGCGCCGCCACCTGCCCCACATGGCGCAGCCGCGCGTCGCCCCGTGCGGCGTTCCGCTGCGCGGCATCGGCACCGGGGTTCGTCGGCGTCGTCATGACTCGCTCGCCGGCGACAGCAGGCCTTCCCGGTCGACGCGAAAGCGCGTGCCGCGCCACACGACATGCGACGAGAAGAAGCTCGACACGAACACGAAGAACTGCAGGAGATCGACGAACGGCAGCCAGAGCGCACCGCGCAGGCCCGCGCCGGTCGCCCGGCTCGTCTTCAGCATCAGCAGCGCCCGCGCGGCGAGGGCCGCGACCGCCAGCCCGCACGCGGCTGCCGTGCCGCCGGAGAACAGCAGCGCAAGCAGCGCGAGCGGCACCGGGTGCATCAGCACCGAGCCGGCATGACCGAGCCGGTCCGCCGCGCGGATCGTGCAACTCCAGCGCAATTCGTGTGCGTACAGCTTGGCGAACGTCTCCTCGACACACGCATGCCCGACGACGAACGGCGGAATGACGACCTGTGCGCCCACCTGCCGCACCGCTTCGCCCAGCGCGTGATCCTCGGCCAGATGATGCGCGAAACGCGCAAGCCCGCCGATGCGCTCGAGCGTCGCGCGCGTGATCGCAATCGTCTGGCCAAAGCATGGCCGTGCGCGGCCGATGAAGAGCCCGGTGATCACGCCCGGCAGGAAATGGTAGTTCGTCATCGCGACGGCGACACCGGGCCAGAAGCCCGGCGATGCGATGCCGCGATACACGCTCGTCACGATGCCGACATCCGGCTGCTGCAGCGCGCCGACGACGGCACGCAAATAATCGCGCTCGACCAGCACGTCGCTGTCGGCGAGACAGAGCACCGAATACTCCGCGTGTTCGAGCATGTTCACGAGATTCGCGATCTTGCGGTTCGGCCCGTACAGCCGCGCGTCGGCGACGACCTTGATGTTCGCATCGGGGTAGCGCGCGCGCAGCGTCTCGACGGCCGCGAGGGCTTTGTCGCTCGCATCGTGCACGCCGAACAGGTGCTGGACCGGCCCCGGATAATTCTGTACGAAGAAGCTTTCAAGATGCTGTACGAGTTGCCACTCGTCGCCGTGCAGCGGCTTCGCGACGGTGACGCCCGGATAATCGCGCGGCTGGGCCGCTGCCCGGGAAAAGAACCGGCCGACCAGCACGCTGGCCGTCACCGTGTATGCAATGCCCAACAACACGCCCAGCCCGCAGACGATCGACATTGCCCCGGCCAGCGCGCGCAGCACATGCAGCAAAACCATGCTTCTCCCCAGTGGTGACCCGGACGACCACGACACCCGAGAGCCGCCGCGCGCACGCGGGTTCACCCGTGCGCGCCGCCGTATCGATTCCCGTGGAGCCGGATGTGAAGGACGACCCAGCGACGATACGCGCAATCAGATGACACGACTACCGTACGGCGATCGATTCCTGTCACGCGCACGCAGCCGCATGCGACCGCGGCCCGGAACGCCACGCCGGCAAGCTTGCGGGCCGAAAGGATCGCCGTGGCGACCGCGATGACGGCCCAGACGCGAAACGTCATCGTCGTGAAAAATGCTTCGGGTACGCGCCATGCGAGCAGCGACACCAGCACGAAACACTGAATGAACATGCCGGCCAGTGCGGCGACCAGCAGGTGGGCGCGCCATCGCTCGATCGTCGAGAATGCCATGGTGAAAGAATCTCCCGTGCGGACGACACGCGTCGATCGCAGATCGATCGGAGGGGTCGAGGATTGACGGGCGAGCACACACGGCATGTGCCGGACATGCGTGACCCGGTTCGGGATCCGGGGCAGCGAAGAACAACCCGAGAAATGGTGTGGCCGATGGTAGCGGGATTGACGGTGGCGAACCTTAAGCGTTCTTCAGAATCGGGAGAAGCTTGATGCAGCACAATTACAATCCGTTGCACGGCATGCACGGCGGCACTCGTACAATCGCAGGCATCTGCACCCGAATCGACCATGCGACTCCTCCTTGTTGAAGACGACGACCTGATCGGCAGCGGTCTCGAGATCAGCCTGAGTCAGGCCGGCTATCACGTCGACTGGTTGCGCGACGGTCACGCGGCCGCCACCGCGCTCGCGACGACGCGCTTCGCGCTCGTCGTGCTCGATCTCGGCCTGCCGGGGAAATCGGGCACCGAGCTGCTGCGCGCATTGCGCGATGCGGGCGACACGGTCCCCGTGCTGGTGCTGACCGCGCGCGGCACCGTGGCCGACCGGGTCCGCGGCCTCGACGACGGCGCGGACGACTATCTCGCGAAGCCGTTCGAGCTGACCGAGGTGCTCGCCCGTTGTCGTGCGCTCGTGCGCCGTTCGCAGGGCCGCGCCGGCGACGAAATCGTGTGGCGCGACATCACGATCGACCTGACCGCCCACACGGTGACGCGCGATGCATCGCGCATCGCGCTGACGTCACGCGAGTGGGCCATCCTGGTTCAGCTCGTCAGCCACCCGGGCGCGCCGCAGTCGCGCGCGCGCCTCGAAGACACCCTGTACGGCTGGCAGGAGGGCATCGAAAGCAATGCAATCGAGGTTCACGTCTCGAACTTGCGCAAGAAACTCGGCGCAGAACTGATCCGCACCGTCCGCGGCATCGGCTACGTTGTCGACCTCGCATGATCTCCCGCTCGATTCGGCGACGCGTGTCGTCGATGGCGCTCGGCTGCGTGACCGTCGTGTGGCTCGTCGCCGTATTCGGCGGCTTCCGTCATGCGACCCGCGAGATCGGCGAATGGGAAGACGCCCGCCTCGTCGAATATGCGTCGCTGCTGGTCAATCTGTCGCCCGCCGACCTCGATCGCTTCGCCCGTCTTCCGCCGGACGCACGCATCGAACTGGGGCGCGGCAATGCGAGCGCCGACCCTGAAACCGACGGCGATCGACTGCCGCGCGACGTCTTGTTCGAGGTACGCGACGCGCAGGGCCATGTCGTCGCGTCCAGCCTTCCCGCCGAGGCGGTCGGGTTGCCCGACACGCGCAACCCGCGCGGCACCCCCGAGACGATCGTCGTTCGCGGCGCGTTATGGCGCACGCACACTTTGCGCGACGACGCGTCCGGACGCTGGATACGCGTGATGGAGATCGCCAACACGCGCAGCGATCTGGCAACGGGCATCGCGCGCGGCATCGTCCTGCCGCTGATCGTCGCACTCCCGGTGCTGGCGCTGCTCCTCTGGTACCTGATCGGGCGCGGACTCGCGCCGTTGAAGACACTGTCGACGCTGATCGGCGCGCGCGATGCGCGATCGCTCGAGCCGCTCGGCATCGCCACCGTGCCGGACGAGGTGCGCACGCTGGTCGACGCAATCGACCGCCTGCTGGCCAGGCTGCGGCAATCGATCGTGCGCGAACGCGCGTTCACGTCCGACGCCGCGCACGAACTCAAGACGCCGCTCGCCGCGATCAAGATCCAGGCCCAGGTGGCGATCGCGACCGACGATCCGGCACGCAAGCAACTGGCGATGCAGCGGGTCGTTCAAGGCGTCGACCGCAGCGCGCGGCTCGCCGAACAGTTGCTGCTGCTCGCGCGGCTCGACGAGTACGAACGCATCCCGACGCGCACCGTCGTCGTTCGCGAACTCGTCGACGCCGCCATCGATCGCCATCTCGCGAAGGCATCGGACAAGACCATCGACCTCGTGGCCGGCACCGCAGCCGGACGGGCGATCGAAGCCGATCCGATCCTGATCGGCATCCTGCTCGACAACCTCGTCGACAACGCCATCAAGTATGGCCGCCAGGGCGGTCGCATCGAGATCGGCGTGCACGACGACGGTGCGCGGCAACGCATCGTCGTGCGCGATGACGGGCCGGGCGTCGCGCCCGGCGAGCATGAGCGGCTCGGCGACCGTTTCTATCGCGGCAGCGGCGCGCAGTCGCCCGGCAGCGGGCTTGGGCTGTCGATCGTCACGCGCATCGCCCAGTACTTCGGCGGCACCGTGCAATTCGGGGTCGGCATCGGCGGGCACGGCCTCGGCGTCGCGATTACGCTGCCGTCGGCGGACGCGGGCGGACCGGTGCCGGCCGGCGAACCCGACGAGCGGCCGTCGCGTGCTTAACGTTTCGTTAAGGATACGACCGTAGAATCCACCCGACCGATACCATCCCCGTCGTACGCCAGGAGTCTTCATGTCCACGCCCGCCCGATATGACGCCGTTGCACGCCTTCTCCACTGGCTGATCGTCGCGCTGATCGTTGCGCAATTTGCGATCGGCTGGACGATGCCCGACGTGCATCGCGACACGCAGCCCATCGGCCTGATCGCCGCGCACCTGCTCGTGGGCACCGCGCTGATTGCCGCGATGGTCTGCCGCGTGCTGTGGCGCGTGACGCATCGCCCGCCCGCGAGCGACCTGCCGCCCGCGATGCGTGCGCTGTCGGGCGTCACGCATTTCGCGCTCTACGCGCTGCTGATCGCAGTGCCGCTGCTCGGCTGGATCAACGCGTCGTCGCGCGCATGGGGCGTGACGCTGCTCGGGATCGTGCCGTTGCCCGCGCTGTCGGCGGCCGGCTCCGGATTCGGCCACGCGATGGGCGACGTGCACGGCATCCTCGCCTGGGCACTGTTCGGCGGTATTTGCCTGCACGTAGCCGCCGCGCTGGCGCACCGCTTCGTGCTGCGCGATCAGGTCGTGCAGCGCATGATGCCCTGGTGATCGCCACGCTGGCGGCACGGCAGGCCATCGCGCGCATGAGCCGGGTGGCCGCCGAGACCGATACTGTCTGCCGTTCCGGTTCATCGCACGAATGACCTGCCCGCCCATCTGGCGCGGCTGGCCAGATGATCGCGACGCCGCGCGAAGCGGCGCGCGATGACCGGCACCGCTGCCGGCGCCCTTCTGCCGCGTCGAGCGGCACGAAGGGCTGCCGTACTGCCGTGCCGCGAACACGACGGCCTGAATTCACACAAGACCATGGCGGCACCTAGTTGCCGGTCTGCGCCGGCGTGGCGGGCGCCGGTGCATGCGCGGCGGCAGCCGCCATCCTCGCCCGGTCCTGCTCGGCAAGCTTCGCTTCTGCCGCCTGGATGTCCGCCGGATACTCCCCTTCGTCTCCCTTCGCCGGGTCATATCCGGCTGCCTCCAGGCGTATCAATTCGTCGCGCACCTGCGCACGCGTCAACGGCGCGGCCGATTGCGCGAAGGCCGACTGACCGACGATCGCCCCGATCATCGTCAGGACTGCGATATATGTTTTCATCATGAACTCCTTCAATGTTCCGTATCGATCAACCGTATCGAATGCCTGACCTGCGCACGCAGGCGGCTGCGTCAGCTCCCGAAATAGATCGAGCAGAAGCTCGCGGGGCCGACGCACGCGGCAGATCGTTGGCGCGGCGACATCGTCGCCGGCTTGCCCGCTTCGGAGGCGGCGGCCGGATCGCTGCCGACCGCCGTGCTGGCCTGATGCTGCGGCATCTGTTCGGCCTGCCGCTGGAACAGCGGGCTCACGTCCGGATACGACGTATCGGTCACGAAGCGCAGCCCGTTGTTTTCGGCGTCGATCAGTTGCTGCCTGACCTGCGCGCGCGTCAGTGCCTGTGCCGACGCTTGCGGCGCGATACCCGCGAGAGAAATCGCCGCCACGGCGGCGGCCACCAGCCAATGCGTATTCATGTTCCACTCCTTGAGAAGTCAACGAGACGACGTGCTACACCCGTATGACGACGGAGCGCGTGCATTTATTCCCGCGCGTCGCGACCCGAACCGCACGGTTTCTCCGGCGCCGGGAGCGCTCGGGACGGACGTTCATGAAACTGTCATTCTTTCGTCAGCCGGCGTAACCTGACGTAACGCAGCGCCCGCCGCGCTTCGGGCAGACTGACGTCATCCCTTACGGATCGCCCTTCGATCGACCATGTCCGTCGCTTACGACTATGCAGCCGGCCTGCTGCGCACGCTGTACGACCGCCATCTCGACGGCGGCGCAGTGCTCGACACGGCCGCGTTTCCCGACGCCGAGCGTTTCGTCCGGGCGTGGACCGACATCCAGCAAGAGGCATTCGCCGTGGCGCGCGACATGCCGCGCATCCCGCGCTTTCACGAGATCATGCGCGAGCAGTACGACATCTCGGCCAACGATGCCCGCGACTGGCGGATGTTCATCATGCAGGCGTACGGCCAGCCGTTCCCGCGCAACCTGTCGCGCTGCCCGACCATCGCGTCGATCGTCGCGGCGTCGCCGGACGTGTTGTCCGCATCGCTGTCGTTCCTCGCACCCGGCAAGCACATTCCCCCGCATCGCGGGCCGTTTCGCGGCATCCTGCGCGGCTATCTGGTGCTGTCGATGCCGAAGCGCGCGGACGGCACGCCGGCCGCCGTGCTGAAGATCGACGGCCACGAATACCGGCTCGAAGAGGGGCGTTTCCTGCTGTGGGACGACACGTTCATGCACGAGGTGTGGAACGACAGCGACGAAGTGCGGATCGTGCTGCTGCTCGATATCCGCCGGCGCGGAATGCCGCGCTTGCTCACGTGGTTGTCGAATGCGGTGATCGGTGTCGTGCGGCTCGGGATCAGGATTCGCGGGCGGTCGATTCCGGTCTAGCGCACGTCACCGGCGCGCGCCGGGTGACCATTCGTTTCGCGACCGCCCTGTCTCGTGAAGAGAAGGAACTCAGCGCAGCCCGGATGCAGACGCAATCATCAGGACACCTTGCCGGAGCCCTCCGCCAACGCATAGATGCCGCGCCGGGCGACACACGGAAAAGGCGGATCGATCGCCCGCACATTCGTCAGTTCCCAGCATACGTACCCGGCACACCATGGCTTGCCTTGCGCGCGGGCTTCATCAGGCGTCCAGTCGTGTACCCCCACGACGTCGACCAACGCGAGCGCGATACCGTCGGGATCCTCGTGCCCGTCCTGTCGCAGGAAGATCGTGTTCTGCACCAGCACGAGATCGCGCAGCGGTAGGGCCGGCGGCGCCCACGACCGGATTTCCACCTGCTTGCGGCCCGCAACGATATCGTCGACGGCGGGTTTGACGATCGACAGTGCGGATCGCGGCATGGCAAGGGTTTCCTTTATTGGTAAATGGAGCGTGTGCGACCGTCGATCGGCATCGCGGCCCAATCCGGCATGCGATGACGATCCGGGCAGGATTGTTGCCGAATCGCCGGATCGTGTCGACCGGGACGGATCCGACTCGCCGGCGCACCGCGACTACGCAACGCCACCGTTCCGCCCCCGACGGATCGCCTAAACTACAGACCGTCCCCTCCGCGCGGCTCCTGCCAGCCACCGCCATGGCGCACCTCTTCTTCGCCGCTTCGATCCAGCGGCATATCGAAACGCCCGAGCGCGAAATCGACGCCCGCACGCTCGGCGACGCATTCGACACCGTTTTTGGCGAGCAGCCGCGACTGCGCGGCTACATCCTCGACGACCAGGGTGCGCTGCGCAAACACCTGTCGGTATTCATCGACGGCCAGCCGATACGCGACCGGCAACATCTGTCCGATGTGCTCGGCGACGCCAGCCGGGTCTATGTCGTGCAGGCGTTGACGGGCGGATAAAGGAACTTGCACGTAAGCGCCGATCCAGTGCCAGAACATCAGGTCGAGCCATCAGGAGACATCGCACATGAACGATCGACTGCTCGTCGCCACCCGCAAGGGCTTGTTCGTCCTGCAGCCCGACCGCCACGGCGGCTGGACGCCCGGTGAGCCGCACTTCGCGGGCGAGCCCGTCAGCATGGTGCTTGCCGACCCGCGCGACGGCGCGCTGTATGCGGCGCTGAACCTCGGCCATTTCGGGGTCAAGCTACATCGCAGGCAGACAGGCGCCGCCGACTGGGAAGAATGC
>NZ_CAJNKE010000185.1 GCF_905232215.1 Burkholderia sp. LMG 13014 | reverse complement strand
CGTTGTCGGGCGTCAGCAAGCGCTTTGGCGCGCGTACGGTGCTCGACAACGTCGAGCTCGGCATCGCGCGTGGCAGCTTCGTCGCGATCGTCGGTCGCAGCGGCTGCGGGAAATCGACCCTGCTGCGCCTCGTCGCGGGACTCGAGCAGCCGAGCAGCGGTGCGCTCGTGACGCGCGGCGAGGGCGGCGGCGAACTCGATACGCGGATCATGTACCAGGATGCGCGCCTGCTGCCATGGAAGACCGTGCTGCAGAACGTGATGCTGGGCCTCGGGCGCGGCGCGCGCGACCAGGCACGCGCGGTGCTCGATGAAGTCGGCCTGCTGGAGCGCGCGAACGACTGGCCCGCGCAACTGTCGGGCGGCCAGCGGCAGCGTGTCGCACTGGCCCGCGCGCTCGTGCACCGGCCGCAATTGCTGTTGCTCGACGAGCCGCTCGGCGCGCTCGACGCGCTGACCCGCATCGAGATGCATGCGCTGATCGAGCGGTTGTGGCGCGAACATCGGTTCACGGCGCTGCTCGTCACGCACGACGTGCAGGAGGCCGTTGCGCTCGGCGACCGCATCCTGCTCATCGAGCAGGGACGGGTGGCGCTGGATCAGCCGGTGCCGCTCGACCGGCCGCGCGCCCGCGCATCGGCCGCGTTTGCGGCGCTGGAGGATCGCGTGCTGAAACGCGTGCTTGCCGGCGGGCCCGGTGCGGCCGGCCAGGATGCGACGCATGAGACGGATAACGTTCGACCGGTCGGGCAGATCCGCTGGGCCGTTTAAATCCGGGCGGCAGCGGCCGCCCGTTGTGAGATCTTTTTCTTCGGAGCGATCAACCTGATGAGCATCACTGCAATCAACGTACGTAACCAGTTCAAGGGCAAGGTGAAGGAGATCATCCGCGGATCCGTGGTCTCCGAGGTCGACGTCGAGACGCCGTTCGGCATCGTCACGTCGGTGATCACGACCCGTTCGGTCGACGAACTCGAACTGAAGGTCGGCGCGGAAGTCGTCGCGCTCGTGAAATCGACCGAGGTATCGATCGCGCGCCTCTGAGTACGCGGTCCTGCACCGGTGCGCCGCCGCGGGCAAATTGCCCGTTGGCGGCGCCCGGCATTTCCGTAGCGCGTTTGCCTTGGTATTCGACGTCCGGACGAAGTGCTAGGATGGAGCGACACCGACGCCGGAGGCCAACGCATGACCCCCATCCTTTCGCCCGAAGCCATCGAGGCGCTGAAGTGGATCGACCAGTTCGGTGAAAGCCGGCCGGTTCCCGCCGTGTTCGACGACGTCGTCTACGCGTTGCTGAACGAGGGGCTGATCTACCAGGCGGCGGCCGACCGGGTCGACCTGACGGCCGATGGCAAATCCTTTTTATCCGACGAATACGATTGAGCGCACGGCGCCGGCCGCGTGGGCGGCCCGGCGCTGCGTCGCCACGGAGCGTGCGATGGAACCGAGAGGCAGCGACCTCGGCGATTTCAGCGAGCCGTACCGCGGCTTCGAGATCGAGGTGAAGACCGAGCAGGTCTGGGACGGCGAGCATGCGCATTACCGCGTGCTGCAGGGCGATGCCGTGCGGATCGACTGGCGGCTCGTCAAGGTCGACGGGATGCTGTTGACCGAACGACGCGTGATCGAGCGCGTGCTCGACGAGGCGCGGCGGGCGGTCGATACGGAGCTGGGCGAGGGGTAGCCTGCGTGTCGGGCAGGCACGGCCCGTCTTGCGGTAAAATGCCGGGTTGTTTCCGAGCCGTCTGGCCAGTTGCCCGAAATCCATGTCCGTACCGTCCTCGCTTCCTCCCCGCCGCGTATCCGTCGCGCCCATGCTCGACTGGACCGACCGCCATTGCCGGTCGTTCCACCGGACGCTGACGCGCGACACGTGGCTGTATACGGAGATGATCACGACGGGCGCACTGCTGTTCGGTGATGCCCAGCGGCATCTCGCGTTCACGCCGAACGAATCGCCGGTCGCACTGCAGCTGGGCGGCAGCGAGCGCGACGATCTCGCGCGCGCCGCGAAGCTCGGTGAGCAGTGGGGCTACGACGAGATCAACCTGAATTGCGGATGCCCGTCCGAGCGCGTGCAGCGCGGCGCTTTCGGCGCGTGCCTGATGAACGAGCCGCCGCTCGTCGCCGACTGCGTGAAGGCGATGCGCGATGCGGTGTCGGTGCCGGTCACGGTCAAGCACCGGATCGGTGTCGACGCGGTCGAGGACTACGCGTTCGTGCGCGACTTCGTCGGGACGGTGGCCGAGGCTGGCTGCGAAACGTTCGTCGTGCATGCGCGCAATGCGATCCTGAAGGGGCTGTCGCCGAAGGAGAATCGCGAGATCCCGCCGCTCAAGTACGACTATGCGTATCAGTTGAAGCGCGATTTTCCGTCGCTCGAGATCGTCATCAACGGCGGCATCACGACGCTCGACGAGGTTGCGCAGCATCTGGAGCATGTCGACGGCGTGATGCTCGGCCGCGAGGCGTATCACAACCCGTACGTGCTCGCGGAGGTCGATTCGCGCTTCTACGGATCGACCGCTGCGGTGCCGACGCGCGAAGAGGCCGAGGCGAAGCTGATCGAATACTGCGCGGCCGAACTGAAGCGCGGGACTTACCTCGGCGCGATCGTGCGGCACGCACTCGGACTGTATCGCGGTATGCCGGGTGCACGTGGCTGGCGTCGTGTGCTGTCCGACAACAAGAAGCTTGCGCGTGCCGATCTGGCCGTGTTCGACGAGGCGCGCGCGCATCTGAACGAGGCCGAAGAAATTTTTGAAAAAAAAGCTTTGCAAGATTCAAAAGTGTTCGTATAATCTTGTTCTTCGCTGCTGAAACACAAAAGCAGCGAAGAACAAAAAGCAGTAACAGTGGTGGCTGTAGCTCAGTTGGTAGAGTCCAGGATTGTGATTCCTGTCGTCGTGGGTTCGAGTCCCATCAGCCACCCCAAAGAATGCATTAACAAAACAGGCGCTTCGGCGCCTGTTTTGCTTTGCGAGGGACAACTCGGGGACGATAACGTCGATTCGAGCCTCGCCATCCCTAGAGCGTTCTGCTCGCCATCCATTTCGCGTACATTGTCAGGATCGTCACGATGTTGTGCTCGAGTTGTATCGTGCACAAGGTCGGTGTCATGCCGGCGGCATATTGCTGTCGCGTAGCCATACCGCGTGTTGTCCGGGCGGCGATCGCGTATTTCGAGCAGCTTCAAACAGGTATCCGGAAGCGGCATCGGAACGCGCTCATCTTCTCGGTGCATGCTGACCCACCGATCGTCGAAAATTGCAGCGTCAGAAATCTGCGCGAACGAGTGCAGCCGTTCCAATGCGCCGAGAAGAGCAGCTGATCAACTTTTCGGTTCCGTTTCGCGCACTCAACGACGGCGCATAGCCGTAGTGAGCGGCAGTGACGGCGAGACCATCAACTGACGGTGCCGGAATAATGCGCGCAGATGGCGCCACAGTGTCCGTCGGTGAATTGGCGGGTTCCACACGTTTGGAATTCGAGCCTTTTCGGACAATCCATGCGTTGAAAGAATAGGCACGTGATCCAAGGCAATGGAACGGCAAACAGATTCAACGCACAAGGTTATGGCTATGGCGACTTTCAGGGTGGCGAGGACGTCGTTTTACATGCTCGCCGGAGTCGCTCCGGCGATACCCCTGCTGATCTTGTCGTGGCTTCTGTTTATCGTCTCTTTGCTGAATTTGGACGTGGATTGGCCTACAGCGTGGTCTTTTCTTTTGTCTAACGCGGGCAGCACGGGCTTGCTTCTCGCAACTTGTGTTTTGCCTCAAAAGGCACGGATGAAACATGTTGCGGGAGTCATCGTTCTCTTGATCTGCGGGAGCGCCGTCAGCTTGCCGTCGGCCATTGCCTCGGTGCAAAAAATCATCGATAACCACCGAATCGGTTATCACATGCACCCAGTGGATTTTGGCGACTTTGCCATCATTGCTTGCAACGTTGTGGCGATCGTTTATCTACTGGAAGCGCTTGCGGCACTGTTTGCAAGACGCTTGGCCGGGCTTCTCGCGCGATAGGTTTGATGCATCGTTCTCTCCACAACATCGTCGCGCGCTGTTTCCCTTTCCCGAGCAGGTGCCTCACGCGCTGAAGCGGGCGTGGGCTGTTGCGTGCGCGTCGACCCTCGTCCACTGACCCGTCGTCGCCCATATCTGGACGGCAGGCGCGTGGCGATCGCATACGGTGCTACGGCATTCTTCTTGCCCCAGCGGGTTCAGTCGATCGAGGCAGCATCGCAGTCGTCCGATGGCTTTGGCCGATGGTCAAAAGCCAACCCGTCCTCACCGATCCGCCACATTGCTCGCGATCCCCGCCTGCACCGTCCGAGCATTTCGAAAAACCAGCCACGACCACAAAGCGCCGCCAGCCACCTTCGCAACGAACTGCAATGCGGCGATCGTCGGGAACACCGTCCCGAACGCAATCAGCGGAAAGATGATGGAGTCGACCGCCGCCCCCGCGACATTCGCGCCATTGGCACGCGCCAGTATCGGGAAGCGACGTGCGAGTTGAAACACGATCGCGCTCGCCACGGCTGCCGAACCGAACGCCACCAGAGACGCGAGGGCGATTTCCTTGGCGGCGGGATTGAGCGCGTAACTGACGACGCCGGCGGCTGCGATCAACGCAAACATTCGTGACCAAAGCGCGCGGCCGCGCCAGTCCAGGTGGAGCCGATCTCGAATCGCGAGATCGAGTCCGATCAGAAGGAACGCGATGATCGGGGTAGCAGCCGGTCCGAAATGAGCGACCATCAGGTTAGCGACAGCGACCGCTGCGATATAGATCAGGACGTACATGATTCCCCAGTGATAAAGAGTGCGCGCTGCGTCGATTCGGAGCCGAAGTTTGCCATACATGGCCAATGAAACGGACGGGTGCTCCGCTACGCGCAAGCCGGGTCGAACTGCGAACGATTGACGGAAAGCAGGGTTGGGAGCGACAGGATATCGTCACTGTGTCGCGGGCTTCCATCAAACCATCTTCGTCGCGAGATCGTATGGCCGTATCCGGTCGACGTGATGTCGCGCAGTTTCCTTTCCCGACTAAGGTTCTCGCTCTCCGTGCCGTTATCTTCCCTGGACAGCCCTCGTGCCTCGAATGCTGATCCGTTTTCTTGCCTGCTCGCGTTCCGCGTGAGCAGGCTTTTTTCGTTCATGGCTGCCCTTTATCACCTGAATGGCCGAATGAGACAGGGACTTGGCGCGAACCGACAATGCGCAACAGTCTTACATTGGTGTAATGTATCGACTTCCTCGTGCCCTCATGCTTTGCAGGGCCGTTCGATCCCGACAACCCATGAAGGTGTCGGGATTTTTTTTGCCTGCATCCCATTGCGCTGGCAACGAGTTGCAACGACGCCCGGCAGGCAGGCGCTGACGCGATCGCGTCAGACGTGAAGGACGCGAACGCCCACGAACGTCACGAGCCAGTGTGCGGCGACGGCGCATGCAAGGTACGCGACGATCACGTGCGGCGGGCGACGCCGTGAAAACAGATTGGCTCCGAGCACCGCGAACAGGATGGGCGGACCGAACAGATACGCGAACAGGTCGACGGTGGAGTGCATGGTTACTGCGCACGCATCTACGCCGCCACCGCAGGTACCGGGCGGCGGTATGCACAACCGATCGAACGCAATACACAGGCGGCTGTCGATCGTGGCCCACGCGATCACGCTGATGACGCCCGCTATCGCAAATCCGATCGTTCCCAAGACACGTCGCATCGTTTGAATTCCCCAAGGTTCATGTTCCCGTCGTCCCCGGTCGGGCCGGCACAGTATGGGTCGAGCGCGGCGACATTGCGTTTTGCATGCGTGCAACGCGCGGTATATTTTGCGACGAGACGTCCCGATCAAGACAACCAGCGGAAGGAGTGACCACCGATGCCTGAAACCCGGGCCACGCTGCGTGCCGCGACAGCGCAAGATGCCAGCCACATCGCTCGCCTGCACACATTGAGCTGGCAAACCGCGTACAGCCACATCCTGCCGGCGGCCTACCTGTCCGACGAGGTGCCGACGGAACACGCGATCCGGTGGCGGCAATATCTCGATCGCAATGAAAAAGAGTGGGGCCTCGTGCTGATCGCCGAGGCCGACGGCGAGCCCGTCGGTTTCGTCAGTGCCGAGCGCCCCGTCGATCCGGCGCTTGGCGTGCTGCTCGACTGCCTGCACGTCCATCCTTCGCATCACGGAAGCGGCACGGGCAAGCGCATGATCGAAGCGGTTCGCGCGTGGGCCCGCACGCTCGGCGTCGACAAGGTCCACCTGACGGTGCTGGAGGGCAACGAACGGGCGATCGGTTTCTATGAGCACAACGGCTGGCAACTCGCGGGTATCGAAACGAGCCGCATTGGCCAGACGGAGGTCACCGACCGGATCTACGCGATACAGGCGTAGCGGTCTGGCGACATTCGAGCGAACGGTCGCATGACGTTCGGCCATCGCCGGGCGAAGGCCGAACGTACTCCTACGCTACTCGCTGCAGTAACGCACGAGCAAATCGGCTTCCGTCTCATGCACCTCGACGGGCAGGGTCGTTGCGCCCGCATAGGCGAGATAGCGCGCGCGATGCTGGCCGTTGCGGAACGACGCCACGCCGACTTTCGACAGGCCGGGGATGCCGAGCAGCGTGCGCGTTCTCGTCTCGCGAAACGTGATGTACGGCATGTCGGGAATCCTGTCCTGGTCCGGATCGAGGAATTCGCGAATGCCCGCGGCCTTTCCGGGGGCCCAGTACAGCACTGACGGCAACACGTAGTCCGTCGTGTCTCGGTCGGCGCATGTCAGCAGTTTCTTCAGGTCGATCGTCACGACCCGGTGTCGCGTATCGTCGGACGAGAATACCCGCTTGAGGTGCGTATAGGCATAGGGGGCGTGCCCGGGAAGCTGGATAATCCAGACTTCTACGCCATTCTGTTGTGCGTGGGCGAGTGCCATTGCCATTACTTCCTCTGGTGCTGCAAACGGTCGTCTTTGTTGGAGTTTAGCAGCGCGATTGCTGCAGCGAAGCAGGGCAATACCCGGAACAGGAAAGCGGAGTGACCCGCAGCAGAACCTGAACCGCGAATGAACGCGCAGAGAGGAAGGGGGGTAAATCGAATGGGGTCATGTGCCGACGATCGATATCGACAGGTCACGGGAATGTCGCGACACTGCCAGCAGGAATGACGCACCGCGCGAATTTCATTCGGGATTCGCACGATGTCGCGAAACCCGGCATGCACGAATCATCATAAGCAAAGAGAGGGCAGATTGACCGGAGAAAACCATGCCGTCGAAACTTGAGATCGAGTATCTCGATTACTGTTTCACCGCAACGCTCGAAATCCGGGAGTCCGGTCGGACAGGCGTTGTCGATTGGCATCTCGAATCCGCCTCGCGAAGCAAGACACTTGCGTGGAGCGTGTTCGACCGCTTTCTCGAGCGGCATGATTTCGCCGATGAAGAGGAGGCGCGTGCCAATATCGTCGACTGGCTGGAGCGCCTGGCCGATCCGAGATCCGGCGCGTCGGTCGAAATAGCGAAGGCGAACGCGGTTGCCGCGGGGGCGGTGGCGGCGGGTACATCGGTCTCATCGACCGAGTCGACTGCCGAAATCGTCGGTGAAACCGTCATTGACGTCGCCTGCGATCTCGACTGGATCGAGATGGTTGCGGAATGGGTTTTCAGCTGACTGTCACGACGACGAACCCCGGTTGTCATGACGCAAGTTTTTGTGTTCGCGAAACCTGGTTTCGAAAAATCGGTAGAGAAAAATGAAGTCTGAATCGTGCTGCTCGGAAAAATAGAATGATCCTGCTTTGACAACCCCCGCGACTTACCGGAAACTGGGCCCGGGCCTGAATTCATTCGCTTGAATTAAAACAAAATAAAATTCCGGACATGAAAAGAAGAACGCTACTGACGGCGGGCGCGATCATTGTCGCTGCCGGCCTGACAGGCTGCACTGCCATGCTGTTCGAAGACGGCAGGTATGAAGAGACAGTCGACCGATTCCTCGTCAGCGAGGACGGCAAGAAATTCGTCGTGCTCGGCAAGAAATATCACTACATCTTCGATATGCCCGAGCATCTCGGCGCCGTGCTGGCATCGCCTTACCGCAAATCGATCAATGCGGCGCTCTATGGGTTCGTCGCGCAGGGCAGCAAGATCTCGGGCAAGTTCTCGCTCCAGCTCAGTCGCACCAATATGACCGACGACGACTGGAACCGCGCGCTGGAGGACGGCTTCACGAAACGCGGAAGCGATGGTCTGGAGATGGGAGGTGCGCTGGAAGGGTCGCGCTATCTGGCCGATGGTTTTGCGCAAGGCAAGACGTGGTCGTCGTTTGCGCATTCGTACAAGATCGAGGTCACCGATCGCATCACGACGGCAGGCAAGGCCGTGCGCTTGCTCGCGACACCCGTCACGCTCGCGGCCGACGGAGTGATGATGGTCGGGGCAGTGGTGCTGTCGCCCGTCATCGTGGTGATGCTCGCGCCGGTCGCGGGCGTTGCACTCGGACCGTGACGCGATCCGCGCGGCACGCGAGCGTACCGGTTGCCGCGGCCTTGTCACCAAAGGGTGAGTTGGCGCACAGATCGTTGCGCGGCCCGCGCTCACAATTTGGCCGGTTGACCGTTCTTCCCCGGCCCGGTCAACCGTTTCCCCGCTCGCTCGCGCAGGAGCGGGGGCTTTTTGCCCGTCCGACGCCGGAATGCTGCGTCGGCGGAACCGGACAGGCGTTCGGCGGGCGGCGTAATCGGATCGGTTGCGCGCCCCGGCATCCGATCGCCTGATCCGTACGAATCGCTTTCCTCGTGCCTGAGCGAACCCTCAGGCCCATCGCCGGTTTCGGCCGGTGATGCCTTGGTCCCGGCGGCGCGCAACCTTGCCGCCGGGATGTTTTTTGCGCCGGATGCGTTGCATCACGTCGCGCGCAGCGGGCATGTCATCCCGCTCAACCCGCCTGTTCGACACTGGTTTCCCAGCCGTCGTATTCCCCTCCGAACGTACGTACCTCGCGATTGATCGCGACCGTATGGCGCGTGATGTCAGCCAGTGCCATGGTGCCTTCGTGCGAAAACCGGACGGCCGACTTGCCGTCTTCGGTGGGCGCAACCGATTCGACCGGATAGCCTTTCGCTTCCGCCCAGTCTGCGAACTGATGCGCGTCGCTCGGGTCGGGGAAATACGCCCAGTGCATCACGCGCCGGCTTACGTCGCTGGCATCGCCTTTCTTCCGCAATTCATCCAGCACGCGCATGTCGCGCATGATCTGCCAGTCGTCGTCGGTCGGGTAGAGCGTTTGCCAGTAGGCTTCCTTGTCCGGATCGCCCTGTTGCGCGTACTGAAGTGCGTAGGTCGTCTGATCGGCCAGCGCGTCGACGATCTCCGCCGCTGCCTCGTCGTCGAACGGCACGTAGAAGAGGAAATCCCGATGGCCGTCGACGGTGATGCGGCCAACCTGCACGCCACCTTTCGCGGTGATCGTGGCGTCCAGGAGATCCTCGATCGTCGTGAGCGCGGCGAATTCGTCGCCGGTCGGCAGGCCTTCCGGCGTCGGATGCGCAAAGGGGACGCGCACGCTGAGCAGCGACGTGCGCGGATCGCCTTCCGCGATTTCCGCAAAGCTGTGGTTGAAGCTGATGAAAGCCTGATGGTCGCCCATTCTGGCAGGGAAGGTTCCCCAGGCGTCGGTCATGTGTTTCTCCCGTGCACGATTGTCTGTTGACGGTTGCAAAGCGTCCCAATGTATCATCGAAAATCGCGTTGGCCGGGGAAGCGCACATGATCGCGAGTCTGAGCATTCTGGTGCCGGTCGAAGACGATCGCTTTCGGGCGGTGGTGGATTTCTATCGTGTGGCGCTTGCGCTGCCGGTGCATTCCGATGGCGTGTCGGCGGCGGGGAATCCGTGGCATCGCTTCGTTGTGGACGGGGCGACGCTGACCGTTCACACGGGCAGCGGTGGCGCGTTTCCGTATCTGGAGTTTCGGCCAACCGGCCATGGCATTGCGCTGGCCATCGAAGTGGCGCATGTCTCGGAAGCCGTCGCGCGGCTCGAGTCGTGCCGCGTCAGTATCCTGAACGAGTGGGACTACGGCGACGGCACGGTCGCGATTTCCGTGGCGGATCCGGCAGGCAACGTCTGCGAGATCTGGGGCTGTCCGTGACCCGCATCGGTACGGCGGGCCGAAAAAATTCGAAGGAGATGCCGATGTCGATGTTTGCGGTGAATGGTGTGCGAATCGATCCGCTCAGCGCGCGCGTGACGCACGTGCGCTGGGCGGCCGTGAATCCGTCCGACCGGTCGTGGGCGGCGACGCCGAGCGAGGCACCGGTGGCGGACGTGGCGCGGGCGCTCGCGTCCGGCAACGATGTCCGCGCAATCTTCTC
>NZ_CAJNKE010000184.1 GCF_905232215.1 Burkholderia sp. LMG 13014 | reverse complement strand
TCCCGCTCCTTGGCGACGGCCTCGGCGCTGCACGTCGGGCACTTCGTCCAGACGCTGCCCAGGAAGCAGCGGCTCTCGAACTCGCCGTGCTTCTCGCACAGCTCGGTCTTGGTCTTCGGCGGGTTATTCAGCCCCATTTCGGCGATGGCTTTCACAGGCGGCCTCCAGTTCCGTAATCGCGTTGATCGAATCCGCCGTGGGCGGTGCTGCGAGCGGCTGGCGGCATGGACTGGCCTTCCTGCTGGAGGCGGGCGTACCACTTCGCCTTGAAGCCCTGCCACGAGTTCGTCGCGGACACCTTCACCGCCTCGGCAGGCGTGAGGCCGGCCTTCTTGGCCTCGTCCTTCACGTCGTCCCAGGCGGTCGGCGTCAGGGGGGCCTTCTTCTCCTTGCGCACCCTCAGCCAGTCCAGCGCGTGCTGGCGCTCCACGCCCTCGGCCACCAGCTCACGGACGCCCAGGGCGCGCGGCAGGCTGTCGTCGGCAGGGTTGCCGGCGCCGTTGCCGGGCTGGTCGTCAGGCCCAGCCCCCGGCTGGGTTTCATCGTCAGCAGCAGGGGCATCCGGCTTTTCAGTCCCGATGCCATCAGCCGAACCGGAACCGGAGGTGCGGGGCGCGGAAGCGCCCTGTATTTCTTTCTCCTGTTCCTGTTCTTTCTCCTGTTCCTGTTCTTGGCTTCGTAGGGGCTTAGAAGGGGCTTCGTAGGGGCTTGCCTTTCCCCGGCAGACGGACATGCAGAAGGCCGCGCTGTATTTCTCGTAAAACCGCGCCAGATAAGGGTTTTCTGGCAGTGAGCCGTACTCGTTCTGCACCCCCTTGACGCGCAGGTCATTGGGCTTGAGCGCCTCCCCAATCTGGTACGAGGCCATTTCGATCACCCAGACCACTTCGGAAGCCTCGTCGTACTCGCAAAATCCGGCTTCGATGGCGCTTTGAAGCCCCTTTGAAGCCCCTTCCAAGCCCAGCCCGGTTTCGTGGGCAATGAACATGGTCGGGCAGTAGTAGAGGCCCAGCATGTTGGCGTGCGGGCTGGTCAGCAGGTACATGGCGACGATCTGCGCCTCCATGCCGGCCGCGCGCAGGCGCTTACCCGTGGCGCCAATCCAGAACTTCGGGCCGACTTTCGAGTAATCACGCATAGGTGCCCTCCATCGACGTTTCAAAACCGGGGGCACCCCGGAAGCGTTGCGCGGCCGCGATCAGGTACTCGCGGCATCGCTCGGTCACAAGCCAGCGCCGGCCGTGCAGCTCGGCACCGCGCCCCGTCGTGGCCCAGCCACCGAAGGGGTCAACAATCAGGTCGCCCACCTCGGACAGGAACCGGACGAAGTGCTCGGCCAGGCGCACGGGCATCAGCGCCGGGTGGGCCGGCAGGCCGTGCTGCGCAGCGAAGTCGCGCGCGGGCTGCTGGTCGGGGTCGCGGTGCGGGATGGACAGCACGTTGCGGGCAATGGCGCCCTCGGTGGGCGCGCTGAAGCTGCCCTCGCGGACGGTGTAGGCCCCGCCGGCGTAGCGGGCGTACTGCTGCACGCCGCCGGCGTCCATGAACCGCCGGTGCTTGTCGGTGTGCTCGCGCAGGCAGCGGCGGTTGTCGGCCACCACCAGGGCCGGCTCGTTGGTGAACCACAGCACATGCTCGTAGGCCGTGTTGTGATGCACGCGGCGGATGGAGGCCCACTGCACCGGGCCGGGCGGCTTCGTCGGGTTGTGCCAGACGAACCGCTCCATCAGGTGCAGACCCAGCTTGTCGTGCAGCGCCAATGTCAGCCGCTCCAGGTACAGGGAGCGCGCCGGCGAACCCGGCTCGAAGATGTCATTGCCCAGGTTCAGCACCACGCTCCCGCCGGGCCGCAGGTGCGCCACGATGGGTTCGAGGATGGGCAGCAGCCAGTCGATGTAGCTGGCCTGGTCGGCGTTGCCGTAGGCGCGCTGCTTCGCCAGCGGGTACGGCGGCGAGGTGAAGGCCAAGGTGATCTGCTCGCCCAGGCCCGTGAAAACGTCCTCGGCGTTGGCCCACAGCGCGCACCCCAGGTCGGTCGAGAACGCCAGCAGGACGGCGCGGCGCGGCGCCGGCGTCAGCTCCTTCTTGGCCTCGCCGCTCAGGCGCCAGGTGCCGCGCTCCACGCGCTCAAGCACGCCCAGATGCTTCAGGGTCTGCTGGTGCCAGCGCACGCGGCGCTCGAACAGGTTGTAGGCTTTGCCGGCCTTGCCCACAGGCGCGCGCGCTTCCAGCGCAGCCTCGGGGATGTCCAGTTGCAGGGCGAGTTGCTGGAACAGCTCGCGGTTCGTGAGGGTGTCGCGGCCGACGAACGGCGCCATGACGGCCTCGGCGGACAGGTTCTTGAGGTCTTCCATCAGGCTGCGCCCTCCTGCTCTTGGAGGTGCAGTGAACGAACGCGGCCACGGTCAGAAACCGTGTATTTCCCCTCGAAGCCAACCACTGGCTGCCACTTCTCATCAGCCAGCGGCATACAGCCTCCCTCCGCTGGTTCCATGCCCCCGGACACGGGCGCAATAGCCCACGACGCGAATTTCGCCCTTGCGAATCGCCTTCGCGTAGATGGCGCCAAAAGCCCGGTCATCGGACGGAACAATGCCGGCGGCGCGGGCGGCCATCGTCACCTGCTCGCCGGGCACGCTGCCCAGCCGGGCGGACTGCTCGCGCACGTAGGCCACGATGAACGTGTAGGCCCGCGCGCTGAAACTCGGGTCGGTGGAGGTGGCCGCGTCCAGGGCAAGTTGCATCTGCTCTTCGCCCAGGCGGCGGGCGGTCGCGGCGCGCTGCGCGTGCGGCGGGGCGATGACGGCGCTCACAGGGCACCTCCCCGAATAGATTGCAGCAACTCGCCCGTGGCCTTCATCAGCGACAGCAGCAGCGGTTCGAGGGCGCGGCGCTCGTCGGCGCAGAACCGGCCATCCTTCGCGGCCTCGGAACCCACGCCCAGCAGCTCCGACGCCGACGACACCAGCGACAGGAACAGGCGCACAGCCTCGGCCGGCTCGCGCGGCTCCAGCTCGAAGTCCATAGGAACCTGGCCGACGAGGTGCGCCAGCGCGAACACAGTCCGCCGGGCCTGGGCCACGATGACGATTTCGAGGATGACGCCGAAGCTGGGCGGCGGCGCGTCGTGATCGGGGTTGATGCCGTTCGCCAACGTGTTCCCGTTCATGCCCATCGCTTCCGCGATGGCACGAACGCCGCCGGGGTATTCCTTGGCATCCGCCTGGAGCGCCAGGAACAGCGCGCGGTGAGTTTGCTTGATCGGCCTACGCATGACGAACGCCCTTTCAGATTCGCCTACCGCCAGCCCGGCGGGCGGCGGAGACTTGCTGCATGGAAAAGTTGATGAAAACCACAGCGCGCTACCTTTCACGCACCGAGACTGGTGCGAAGAGAAGGCATGAACAGGCGGTCATTGACCGGCCAGCCGCTCCGCAGCCTGCAATGGACAAGGTGGGCGCTGACGCCGCGCTCCGCGCACACCTCGCCGAGAACGCGCGTGCGTCCGTCGATTTCGATGGTGGCGGTGATGCGGCGATTGCGCGTCTGCTCGACCGGCGTGGCCCAGCAGCAGTTGCTGGGTTCGTAGTTGCCGTTCGTATCGTTGCGCTCCAGCGTCAGGCCGTCCGGGCACTCGCCCATGTCGGCCAGGAAGTTCTCGAACGAGGCCCAGGCATCGCAAACGGTGATGCCGCGCCCACCGTAGTGCTTGAAATTGCCGGCGCGCGGATTGAAGCAGCGCCGGCGCATCGACTCCCACGCCTTGTAGGTGCGCGTCTTCTTCATGCCGTGGGTCTTGTTGCTCCGGCCCATGTTCGCCGTGCGCTCACGCGCCAGGCAGCCGCAGCTACGGGTGTTGCCGCTCCGAAGGGAGTAGATCGAGACGATGCGCTTGGTGCCGCAAGCGCAGGTGCAATGCGCCCTACTGCCTTCGACGGAATCAACGGTGAGACGACCGAATACCTGCATAACTGGCTCCTTCCTCAAACATCCAAGGGGCCGATCTGGATGAGCGCGGGCGCATCGCCCTCGCGCTCGTCGGGCTGGGAATGGGCGGACTCGGGCGAAACGGCCGGAACGCCGACGCGCTGCTGCGCGTCTTCGGTGGGCGTGCCGGCTGCTACCTTGGCTTCAGGCATTGGTCGTCTCCTTCTGGGTGGCCGGACTGGTGCCGCGCAGGTACGCCCAATCCACGTCGGGGCGCAACTGTTCGCACGTCACCTCGCCGGACGTGGCTTTCTCGATTGCCGGGCAGCGTTCAGCGGGCACTTGGCGCTTCCCAGACACCCATTGATTCACCGTGGGTGTCGAGACGCCCAAGAGCCGGGCAAGCGCGGCCTGCCCGCCAACGGCGGAACATGCCCTCTTGATCGCAAGCTGTTGTGCGGTATGTGCGGTGTCCATTCCGTCATTATTAGGCGTCGCCTAATCTTTGTCAATAGGAATTGCCTAATGGCGTTCCAGCACCCGATCATTAGGCAATGCTTACAGGTAAAGAACTAGGCGCCGCGATCAAAGTCGCCATCGACAAGAAACTCGCTTTGGGCTTGGCAAAGTCCAAGGCCGAGATCGCGCGGCATTTCGGCGTGAAGCCACCGTCAATCCATGACTGGATGAAGAAGGGGTCGATTGACAAGAGCAAGCTCCCCGAGCTGTGGGCGTACTTCTCGGATGTGGTCGGCGCAGAGCATTGGGGACTGAAGGAACTGCCGGCCGCCGCACAGGCAACCGGCACAACAGAGGCCCACGGAGACAACGCGCCGACAGACCCATCAGCCACTGCTTGGGCCGCGTACACTTCCGCCAGCGCAGCCACCCGTGCGGCTATTGATTTGCTGCTACTTCCTGCCGCCGAGCGCGGGAAACTTGGGCTAGAAACACAGGCGGCCATTGCCTTTATTGAGGGACAGTCCGTGAAGGCCATTTCCCCACAGAAAAGCCCCACCAAGGCGGCCTAAATTGCGACTTGTATGGTCAAACGGAAACCCGGTTTAGAGGAGCCGGCCTTAAAAGGCAAGAACCACAACAGGCCAATGTCTGAAAGGCTAAAGGCAGCCATCCGAAATAAAAATATTGAAAGGGTGGTCGAGCAAATAAATAAGGGGAGCGGCCTTAAATGCGCAGTGCCGTATGTGATGCATGGACACTACTCCGAAATGAGGTCTGGCGGTTATGCAGGACTTGATATTCTGCGAATCGTTCTAGATGCCGGGGCAGACCCAAACCAATACGATGAATTCGAGAGTCCAGCACTCATTGATGCCGCCAAATATTGTGATGCAAGTGCGCTACGTCTTTTGCTGCAACACGGGGCAGACCCAAATATAGAGGGTGCCGAGGCGCTTGTTATTGCGTGCAGGAGTGCTGATGCCGAAGCGGTCTCGATGCTGCTAAATGCCGGGGCCGACGCGAACCGTTTAGGGAAGTGGGGGATAAAATCGCCCATAGAAGCTGCGTGCGAATCTAGCTGGTTTAATGATGAGCACCCCCCTCCAGTGTGGCAACGCCTTTTGCGCGAAAAGGCAGCGCCAGAAAAAAGGCGCGTGAGAAATGCGTATGAAGAAAGCATTTCTAGAATAATGCAACTCCTTGCCGAGAACGGGGCAAAACTCGACGAACGCAACGAGTTTGGACAATCCCCAGCCGACATTGCCACGATCAGCGGCAATCATCCTGCATTTAAATTCCTTATGGACAATGGGGCATCCACCGCCCTATTGCTGCACACCAGAAGCGAATCCGGCGAACATGTTGACAACAACATGCTGTATAGGGTCGCCATAGCTGGAAGGAATGACAACTTCTATGGCTTTCTTTTAGATGTTGATGCAAGACTTTTCGGGTCCGATCGTCCAGCTCGATATATTGGAGCATCACAGGTGGGTGCATTCCAGTTTGCCGACAGCGAGGGAAGGAAGCCAACCAAAGGTGATATTGTTTATGCCTCAAGAGTTTCTGATGGGCGCATAAGTGCGTTTAGGGTAGAGGCCACGCGCAGGGGAAGCAGCCTGCCACCTTACAAAGATCATCTACTGCTCGCCAACCTCAATGACTTCAGCAAGGAGGTTGCCGATGCTCTACTGTCATTGGATGAGGATTAAAAGATGAAAAGAATAATTTTCTCCGCTGTCATACTGGTCGGATCGCAGGCGCGGGCCGACGTGTTGCTGCCGCCCGAAAGTATTTCCCAGATAGCCGGTGCGACCTTCCAGAACTACCAAATCGGCAACGTCAATCAGATGCTGGCCGAGGAAAATACGTGCTGGGATGACGCCTCGCGCGAAAATGGCAGCAACAAGAAAACCGTCGTGGCGGCATGTGCGTCAGCCGCAATGTCAGGCGCTTTCATAGAGGCAACCTACGCCAGAAGCCAGCGGCGCGGCAGCCACCCTCAATACACCGGCGACGCCGTGCGCGCGCGAATCCTGAAGAAATCCGGCCTCTCAGAGGCCGAAACGCAGCGCATCCTAGAAACCACCGTTGAACCCAACGTGCCTGCCATACTGACCGGCCTCAAGGGTGCTGGAATGAGATGACATGAGCGACGAACTTCATCCGCTGATTGCACTCTTTGAAAGTCGCGCGGAAGTGCTGGACGCAGCCGGCCAGGATATGCACCCGGACGATGCCATCGTTAAGCTGGCGAGCTGGATGGAACTCGCCAAACTCCGCCTCACCGAAGACGACGTAGCCGTTCTCTCCGACATTGGAGCAATCCTCTACCGCGACGGCCTCAAGCGCCGCATGGACGGAAACCCGTAACCCCGCCCTCCAACCTACCGCCTAGGTTCAGACCCGCGCTCAGGGCCATCACGAACCACTTCACCCCTCCCACTCGCCAGCCCAGCACATAGCTGGGTTTTTTTTGCCCAAAAGATTAGGCGTCGCCTATTGACACAATCTTAGGCGTCGCCTAATATGCGGCCTAACGCACCGCGCCACAACGACGCATAGCGACGCACAACGACGGGCAACCGACAGTGCGGCTCTTTAACAACGTATCCGCCGATGTTGCTCACCCCTCCAACGTGGGGTGTTCGTCCGGCGAAATAGCACCTGCGGGCACGGCCGCAGCTCTGCGCGGTGTCCCCGCCGTATCCAGTCCAGCCAAGCGCGGTAAACGGTGAACGAGGGTGAGGCGAAGACGGCCAAGAGCAGCAACTGTTACGCCGGTTGGAATCCCGGCACGTTTGACATTCAGTACCCCCGGCAGCCGGTCGAGGCAAGGCCAGAGCCGGCGCCCGTTTTCACGGGCAACGCGCAGGGGGCGCGGCGCGCGCACCGAGTCGCATCAATGCCGCAAAGAAGCCCGGTAGGTCGGGCCGGTTGGGCAGACGTAAGCCCCGCAATGGTGAGCCGAAAGCGCCATGACAGCCTGAGAGAAGGCGCACCTCGAACAGCCGCGCACACCAGCGCGGCAACGCGGCCCGCGCCAGGGCAATCCCCCGAAGGACACCGACATGGACATCCAAATCCGCACTGCCGGTATCGGCAAGTGGCCTGTCGTTCGCGCGATGGGCCATGACGTGACGCTGAACCTGTACGGCAGAACGAGCCTGCTGCTCGACCTGCTGTACCGCGCCGGGATGCTGCCCAGCGTCTCGGCCTACGGCAAGGAAGGTTCCGACGCCCTGTTCATCAACGGCGAGAACCTGGGCACGACCGATCAGACCGTCCAGTTCGGTATCTGGCGGATGGTCGAGAGCTACCGCACAAGCGGCTACCTGTTCGACGACGACTTCGCGCTTGTCATGCGCGCCGTCGGCGTGGAGCCGGACGCCGACGAAGAACAGGCCGCCGCCGAGCCGGCGTAGGCCCCCTCCCAAGCAAGCAAGAAAGGAATCCTCATGAGCCACATCATCGGCATCATTATCGGCAAGGCGCTGGGCAACTGGCAGCGCATCGACGCCGAGGGCAACAGCATCGCGCCGGCCGCCGGCGACTTCGACGCCCACCCGACCTACGCCGGCATCGCCGACGAGGTGATCGACGGCCAGCACCTGGTGCGCGTGCCGGCCTTCTACTACCGCTCCGGCGCCGTGCCCGCCGGCGAGCACGCGGGCAAGAAGGCGCTGTGGGTCAGCCCCGAACCCGCGCCCGGCTTCGAGCTGCACCCCGCGTTCCGTCACCACGGCGCCGAGCTGGCCCAGTTCCACGTCGGGAAGTTCCAGGGCACGCCGGACGGCGACGACAAGCTGGGCAGCCAGCCCGGCCTGAAGCCGTTGGCCTCCATCAACTTCCCGACCATGCAGGCGCGCGCCGCCGCGCGCGGCGAGGGCTGGATGCTCTGGAGCATCTACCAGCTCGCGGCCATCCAGGCGCTGCTGCTGATCGAACTGGGCACGCCGGACGCGCAGCAGGCCATCGGCGACGGCAACGTGAATGGCGGCGGCGTGCGTGCGGTCGATGACAAAACCGTGGCCCAGGCCACCTGGCGTGGCATCGTCGGCCTGTGGGGCAACGTCTGGCAGATGGTCGATGGATTGCAGACCAATGCCGACAGCGAATACCGCATCTGGGCCACCGACGGCAGCCAGACCTACGTGGAAACCGATGTCGAGGCGCCGGGCGATGGCTGGTTCCGCCGCCGCGCCACCGACCGCGACGCCGGTTTCGACCTGGGCGCGGTGTTCCTGCCCGCCACGACGCGCGACGACCGCGACGAATCGGCCTTCGGCGACTACTTCTGGCAAGCCGCCAACTGCGTCGCGTACCACGGCGGCGGTTGGGGCGGCGGCCGGCACGCCGGTGCCTTCCATCTCAGCGTCAGCACCGGCGCGGAGGTCTCGTTCTCCGGCCTCGGTGGCCGCCTCGCAAAGGTGTAGTGCCCTCTGTGGCTTGTGTCATGTCCGGGGCAGGCCCGCCGAGCGGGCCGCCCCAAGCGCCCCGTCAGGGGCGCTTTCGATTTCCCCCTGAAAGGAGCGCATCCATGAGCGCATCGACAACTGCCTGCGCGGCGGCCATGCCTGCCGCGCGGCCGGCCCGGCTCATCAAGTGCCGGGTCAGCGTGAGAACGGCGACGGGCGAGCAGCACAGCTACACCGCCCTGTTCAAGAGCACCTGCGGAGCGGTCATGGATGCACTCGACCGCTTCGGGTTTTGCAAGGTCAGCGTGGAGGCGATGCGCGAATGAAGGCCCTCAAACGCCTGAAGAAGCGCCTCGCCGACTACCGCTACTACCGCGCACGCGGCTACGGCATCCGCCGGGCCTGGGCGCTGTCCGGGGTGACGCTATGAACCTCGCCATGCTCCCCGGCCCCGGCGACGAGGCCACCTGGCCGGCCTACACCGGCCACCCCAACGACCCCAGGGCACCCGACGACGAAGGCCGCGACGCGGCCATCGACGAGCGCGCCGCCGAGTTGCTGACTGCGCCCGGCTTCACGCCCTTCAACCCCGCCAACCTCTGCGAGGCCCTTTGCGAAACGGGCGACCCGCAGATCGAGCCGCTTTGCCGCCTTTTGTCCGAGGGCGACACGGCGGCGGCTGGCGAGGCGCTGGCGCGGCTCGCGCGCAGCTACTGGGAACCCATTGCCCGCAAGGAAGCGGAGCGCCAGATCGACGCCGAGGCGGGCAGCGCGTGCCGCCGGTGCCGTGGGTGCGACTGCCGCTGCTGCGCGGACGACTGATCGAAACCTACTGGAGAAACCCTCTCATGAACTCCCCCGTGAATCAGGCCCTGGCCGTGCGCCAGGACTTCGGCGGAACCAGCTCGACCCTGGCCGCCCAGGAAACCGCATCGGCCTACGTGGCCGCCCAAGCCAAGGCCGTTGTCGAGGCCCGCTACGTGATGGCGCTGCGCCGCCCGCGCCAGTGGGATCAGGTGCGCCAGGACTTGCTCAAGGAGTGCAAGCGCCCCAGCTTCGCCAACAACAAGTCCGCCTACTACCGCAAGCCCATCGGCGACGGCGTGGAGGGCCTGGGCATTCGCTTTGTCGAGGTGGCCCTGCGCTGCATGACGAACGTGCTGGTCGAAACCACCATGATCTTCGAAGATGAAGCGAAGGAGATTCATCGCGTCTCGGTTACCGACCTGGAATCCAATCTCACGTACCCGCTGGACGTGCGCGTCACCAAAACCGTCGAACGATCACGGCCGGCCGACGACGGCACCTACATCAGCGTTCGCAAGAACAGCTACAACCGCAACGTCTATACGGTGCCCGCCACCGACGACGACCTGCTGAACAAGCGCGCCGCGCAGATTTCCAAGGCCATCCGCACCCTGGGCCTGCGCATCATCCCCGGCGACTTGCAGGACGAGGCCGAGGCCATCATCAAGGCCATCCGCCTTGACGAAGCCGCGCGCGACCCCGACACCGAGCGCAAGCGCATCGCCGATGCCTTCGGCGAAATCGGCGTCAAGGCCGCCGACCTGACCGAATACCTGGGCCACACGCTGGATACCTGCTCGCCGGCCGAGCTGGTCAATCTGCGCGGCATCTACGGTGCCATCCGC
>NZ_CAJNKE010000183.1 GCF_905232215.1 Burkholderia sp. LMG 13014 | reverse complement strand
TGGCGGTGCAGGTCGTTGACCGAGACCGCGTGGCCGAACAGCACGTGCATCAACTGCCGCGTGGTGGTGATGGTCGCATCGGGCGGGGGCGGGGTGATGGCCTGGACGAACGCGATCACCGCGCGCGCCCGGGCGCGGCGCTTGATGCCGCTCATCAGACCGCGCAGGTGACGGCTGCCGAGCTCGGGGTGGTCGAGCATCGCCTGCACGGCCGCGTCGTGATCGACGGGGGTGAAGAACGTCATCGTCAGACCGTGCTGTATGGAGATATATCTTTATACAGTACGGTGTTTCGCGTGTCGAGCCGGGGCCAAAAGTATCACTTCTGATAACTCTGCTTACGAGACGCGCCTCGGCGTTGATTGCGAACTGAACCAAACGAGGATATGCTGTGGCATATGCCGTCTCGTTTGAATAGGAGTTGTCCCATGCCAACCCATGACACCCGCCACGCGCGCCTGTTTCGCAATGGGCGCAGCCAGGCCGTGCGGATCCCGCGCGAGTTCGAGCTGCCGGTCTCGGAAGTCACCATCCACCGGGAAGGCCGGCGCTTGATCATCGAGCCCGTGGAGGCCGCGCCGTTGCGTGAGCTGTTTGCCCAATGGACTCCGCTGGACGAAACGTTTCCCGACATAGAAAGCCTGCCGGCTGAACCGGTCGACATCGAATGACGCTGTATCTCCTCGACACTAACATCTTGTCGAACGTGATCCGCGACCCGCGCGGCGCCTGCGCCACCCGCATCGGACAGACGTCGCCCGAACAAGTATGTACCTCGATTATCGTGGCAGCGGAGCTGCGGTTTGGCGTCTGGAAGCGTGGCTCATCCACCCTCGCCCAGCGGGTCGAGCAACTGCTGGCGAGCTTGACTGTGTTGCCGCTGCAGCCCGACGCCGACCGGTGCTACGGCCGGTTGCGGGCCGACCTCGAGAAGCAAGGCCAGCTGATCGGGGCCAACGATATGCTGATCGCCGCGCATGCGCTGGCGGTCGACGCCGTCCTGGTCACGGACAACACGGCCGAATTTACCCGTGTCGCCGGCCTGCCGGTCGAAAACTGGTTGCGGCCGACGACGTAACGCCCACGCCGGCGGGCCGGTGGATTCGGCCGGCGCGATAGTCCACCGTGTGAACCCAAAGGAGCTCGACGATGACCCTGGTAGCGATGCAGTTCAAGGAAGGCGGGTGGGGCAGGGGCCTGGCGGCCGCGGCGCTGTTGATCGCGTTGGCGGCCGTCGACCGCGGGCTGTCGTCGCTCTGGCCGGCCAGCTATGGGCTGGTTCACCCGCTGGCGGCGATCGCCGCCCTGAACATGCCATTGCTGGCGGTGTACCTGATCCTGTGCGCGTGAACGCTTGGGCAACCCGGCTGCGGCCGGGTTTTTCCGGCGCGTCGCCAAGTCCGCTAATTCTTATTAGCGGACTTGTGTTTAATGGGTCAAAACCCCTATAGTGCGAACTGAACCGCGCCGGGGCAGGGGCTCGCGCGGCAATCCGGCCCACCAAGACCATGACTACACTCGACGCGATCCGCTGGGAACAAAACTACGCCGATGTGCAGACAAGCCTGCACCACCCCCGCATCCGCGCCTTTCTCGGCGACGTGGCGCTGCCGGCACTCGGTGCCATCGATCGCGACATCGAACGCTGGGGGAAGACCCGCGAAGGCGGGGCGCCCTTCGCCCGGGCCGACGCCGAGGCGTTACTGCAAGCGACGATCCAAGCGTTCTGCCTGGCGATCCAGTCGATCTGGGAGCGCCAGCTTCGCGTCTGGATGTGCGACTGCGTCCACTATTGTGGCGGCGATGCGCAGCAAGTCCGGCTGGCCCAGCAGGCGCCCCTCGAGCAGGTAAGCCGCCTACTGCTCGATTTGCGCGGCGCGGCGCTCGCGGCGTTCCCGAGCTACCCGGACCTGGAGTATTTGCAGCTGGTCGGCAACGCGTGCCGGCACGGCGACGGGCGCTCGTCCGACGCGCTGTTTCGTGCCCACCGCGAGCTGTGGCCGACGTGGACGTCGGCGCCGTTCCCGTGGCCCGCCGAGAATCCGCCAATGGGACCACCGGCCATTCCATCCTTTCGACACGCGGTCCTCCCGCGAGAATTGCTGACGCGCTTCGTGAATGCGATCGGCTGGTTCTGGGAAGACGTGTCCTACGTGTGCATGAACGGTTTCGTGCAGAAAGATGAGGGGATTGAAAGCCGGCTCGCCGAGCTGCGAACCGCACGTGCTGCGCGTCCCATGAACGAAGACACACAGTGTGCAGCCGACCCTGCCGGCTAGCGCCGGTCATGCTGCAGGCTTTGGCGGTCCGGCAAAAGCGGACCAACTGAAAACCATTCGCCCCGACGCGGGCGGGTTTAGGGGAACCACAATGCTCTACTGCACCTATGCGTGGTGCGGGACCGTCGCCTGGTGGTGCGCGGTTGGCGGCCTGCTGGTCGGGCTGGCCGCGGCTGGCGCCTGGGTCTGGTCGACGCGCGTGCCGCTCGATCCGCTCGAAGACAACCCTGGCGGGATCATGCCCGTGATCCCCGAACTCGAGGCGCTCACGTGGCGCGTCGCCGGCTGGAAGCAGAACGACCGGGCAGGGCGACGCAACCGCATCGCGGCCGGACTGACCGCGGTCGCCGTCGTGCTCAGTGCGGCCGCGTCGCTATTGAGTCTCACGCCTCCCCGATAAATTTGGAACAGCAACGACCGCCGGTCACCGGCGTATCGCACATGAGAGATCTGATCAAAGCCCGGGCTGCGCATCTCAAGCGGGTGCAGTCCAAGAAAGAAGCGGTGCAAGCGAGCGTGCGGGAGTTGGCCGACACGTTGGAAAGTGAACTGGGTCATCTGCAGGTAAGCGGTGAAAGTTCGATCGTCCGGGTCGAGGCCCCGCCGGGCGTTGCCGAATCACCTACCGAGTTGCGCTGGCGCTTCGAGAACCATCGGCTGTTGGTCGTCGCCGGCGATGACCTTTCCGATGTCGCCCGGCGTGACATCTACGACGGGTTCAGTGGTTATCTTGAGAGTACCTGGACGCCCGATCGGTGCCCGGAATATTGGCTCGCACCGCTACTTGCGACCGAAGTCGTGACTTCGCTCGTTCACAACATTGGCGGTGACCGGCTCGATGACAAGGAGGCAAGACTCGACGGCGTGCTTGCAGCGGTCCGAACGCTGCTCTCCGCCGAGTCCGCTGCGATCGACGCCGAGATGAGCGAGAGCCTCGACGCCGCGGGCGACGACAACCTGGTGCGTTTGTGGCAGGACGCGGTCGACGCCACGTATGCGGAAACGGCCGATGCGCTGACGCGCTGCAGCCGCTTCCTCGAGGCCACGTGCGCGAAGATCCTGCGCGAGCGCGGGATTGCCCTTCCGAAGGACAAGTCGATGTCGCCGCTCGTCAAGGCTTGTCTCGACACTCTGACCTGGCCGGACGCCAAAGAAGCCGAGGAGGACGTCCGCAGGTTGCTCGGCGGCATCCAAGGAATCTGCGGCGCCATTGGCGCGCTGCGCACGCATTTTGGAACCGCGCACGGCGCATCGAGTCACCTGCCGCCGCTCGATCCGGGCTATGCGGTGTTCGTGAAGCAGGCGACCGTGGCCGCGGCGCACTTCCTCTTGAACCGTCACCAGGTGAACCCGCCGGTGCCACGCACCGACGACGCGTCATCGGCGCCGCGCTGAGAGCGAGTCCGGTGTAACGGCGACGACAGGATGTGAATAGCCGCGATGGCGGCGGATGTAAATGGCGTTCGTCGTCGCAGTCGAGCGGTGTTCAAGCAAACGGGGAAACAACTATGGCGAAGACTGCGATGTCACTCAAGAATCAGCGTTTGGCAAAGTGCATCGGGGATGCGACGACGCTGGCGGCCTTCCTGGAGCACGTCGACAGGTGGACGTCCGCGAGACCGGCGATCGGGACTCAAATCAATCTGTTTCGCGGTCAGGAAGACGAAACGTGGCGGCTCACGCCCGGGATCGCACGGAAGCAGTATTCGACCCGTGTGAGGCCGGGAACCGAGCAACGCATGTTGACCGAGTTCCAGCATCGCGCTGTTCCGCATCTGGAATCGACGGTTGAGCTTGCCGCCGCCGACTGGCTCGCGATTGCGCAGCACCATGCGATGCCCACGCGACTGCTCGACTGGACTGGCAGTGCACTGGCCGCGCTATGGTTTGCGATCAAGCGGCCGGCCGGCAAGGGAGACGACGGGGCGTTGAAGCCAGCCGCGGTCTGGATGCTGGCGGGGAATGAGGCGGACTTGATCGGCGACGAGGACCGTCACAACCCGCTCGAGATCGCGAACACCAAACTGCTGAAGCCGCGCCACGTGTCGCGGCGCATTGCGGCGCAAGACGGCTGGTTCAGCGTGCATCTCGGCAAAGACGAGGGGGATCTGGGGATGTGGTACTGGCCGCTCGATGCGAACGCCAACTTTCGGGACCGCCTCGCCTACATCCGCATCCTACCTGACGCGTTCGGGCTGATCCGCGCGCAACTGCAGACGGCCGGCATCAACCGCGGCGTGTTGTTCCCGGACCTCGACGGGGTGGCCGGCCGCATTACCGACGCCATCCTGTATCCCGAAGATCAGGAACCGCCGGGCGCCGGCAACCTCGGAGAGGCGTGATCCCGTGGCCAACCGTCCCCAGCAGCTCGACCTGCCGCCACCGCGCACCTACACGCGGACCGAATTCACGGCGCTGCGCGCACGCGTGAAAGGCCTGCCGATCGAGACGATCAAACGGCTCTATTTCGACCTCGACGAACTCGAGCCGCTCGAGGTCGAGCGTCTGCTGCGCACCATGCGCGACGACCTGGTGTCGATCGCGCTGCGCCAGGGTTCGGCCGTGCTGGTCGAGCACCTGCAGGCGTCGATTCGAAAATTCGGCGAACCGCGCCTGTCGCCGGTCTCGCTGCAGATGATCGAGCAGGCCGCGGGCAGCTGGGCGAAGGCCGTGCCGGTCGCCGAGCATGCGATCGCACGCTGGTTCCGGCCGCTGGTCGCGCAGCGCCTGGCCGACGTCGACGTGCACACGCTCGGCGCGCTGGTTGCCTATTGCAACCGCCGCGGTGGCAGCTGGTGGCGCTCGGTGCCGCGCATCGGGGTCGGGCGCGCGCACACGGTGGTCGCATGGTTGCGCCGGCACGCCGAGACGATCGGCGACACGGTGGCCGTTGACGTCGACAGCGTCGACCGGCTGTTGGCCGCGCCAGATGCGCGCGTCGCGCTGCGCCGCGGGCAGCTGGTGCCGATCCACCGGCTGCTGATGCCGCAGGATCTAGCGGGCGCGTGCGGCGCGAATCGCGCGCCGGCGTTTCCATACATCGCCGCGACACACGATCTGGACGCGGTGTTCGCTTACCTGCACCGCTACGATGGCCAGGTCGCGACGCAGCGCGCGTATTGGCGTGAGCTCGAGCGCTTCGTGTTGTGGTGCGTGCTCGAGCGCCGCCGGCCGATGTCGTCGATGCTGGTCGACGACTGCGAAGCGTACAAGGCCTTTCTGGCGTCGCCGTCGGATGCGTTCCGCGGCATACGAGCGCCGCGCAGCTCGGGCCGCTGGCGGCCGTTCTCGCTGGAGCCGCTGTCGCTCGACAGTCAGCGCTATGCGGTCCGGACCTTGCGCGCGGCGTTCGACTGGCTCGTCAAGGTGCGTTATCTGGCTGGCAATCCGTGGGTCGCGGTGGCGGATCCGAAACCGCTGAAGCGCGCGACCACGCTGCAGGTGCAGCGGGCGCTGCCGATCGACGTGTGGGCGAGGGTGCGGACCGAGCTCGCCGGACGCAGCGAGGGCCAAGGGCCGCAGGGCCCCGACTGGCGCATCGCGCGGGTCCTGATCCTGCTGATGGGCGACGCGGGGCTGCGCATCGAAGAAGCAGTGACGGTCGAGCGCGGTGGCCTCCAGTGGTGGCCCGCCGAAGACGCGACGCCGGCGACGTGGCTGCTTCGCGTGATCGGCAAAGGCCACAAGGAGCGTTTCGTGCCCGTCACCGACGACACGATCGAGGCGTTGCGCGACCATTGGCAGGACCGCGGGCTGGATTTCGATGCCGGCGCGGGCGGTCTGCCGCTTGTTGCGCCGACCATGGTGCCGCCCACGCCGGCCGGTCGGAAAAAATTCGGGGTAACGGACGCGGGCGAGATGACGCGGGTAGCCGGTTACACGCCGCGCGCGGCGCGCCGGGTCGTCACGCGCACGCTCGCGCGCCTGATCGAGCAGCTACCGCAGCTCACCGAAACGACCCGGCGGCAACTGGCGCGGACCTCGCCGCACGCATTCCGGCACACGTTCGGCACCCAGTCTGCGACGGCCGGCATGGCGCTCGAGGTGCTGCAGCAAGTCTTGGGGCATGCGTCGCTGCAGACCACCACGATCTACGTGAACGCGGAACAGCAGCGGATGCGCCAGGAGGCCGCGAAATATCACGCTCGGCTGGCGGGTGTCGGTGCAAAAAGAGTCGAGTAGGTGAGGGTAATGGCCCGCTCCCTACGCTCGTGGGTTGACTGCGGGGTAGCGCGTCACAGCAGTTCGGTCACATCTACAGCACATCCAACAAACAGAGGAGAAACCGATGAAACTCGATGTCCCGGAAGTTTTAGAGGGGTATTTCTGGCGGCCGGGTGACACCGAGAGGCTCAGCGGTCGCCTGCGCATATCCGAAATTGGGAAGTGTGAGCTGGAACTGTTGGGCGCATTCGGCGACCCGATCGGTGCTTTCATCTCGGGTTCGACTGACCTCGCTACGATTCATGGCTGGATCGAAGGCGGGGAACGCTGCGTTTGCCGCACTGTTCAATCCGGACTTGACGGACGTCGAGTTGGTTGCCGCTATCGAGGCGTGGCAAGCAGCCCATCTTTCAAAGGCGGCGATGTCGCGCTTGCGCCTGATGAAGCAGGGTGCTGCAGTGGCCAAGGACGCCGTATCTGTGACGTTTCCGAACGGCGAGATTCGAACGCTCGCCCCAGGACCCTCGAGCGTGATTGCGAAGGCTGTCATCGAGGTTTTCGCGCCGCGCTTCTTAAAGCAGCCGACCGTGCTTTGGCTTTCGGAATCGGGCAACAAAGTCGTCGCACGTGATGAAAATCTGGCGAATGCGCTGGGTCTGAGGATCGACGCAACGAAGGCGCTTCCCGACATCATTCTCGTTGACCTCGGTGCCGACGCTAGTGGCACGGACATGCTTGTTGTGTTCACGGAGGTAGTGGCGTCGGACGGCCCAATCAACCGAGAGCGTAAGGTGGCGCTGACCACGATGGCATTGGAAGCCGGATTCGACGAGCGACATCTTGCATTTTTGACGGCGTACTTGGACCGCTCGGGTCAGCCGTTCCGCAAAAGCATCTCGGAACTCGCCTGGGGATCGTACGCCTGGTGCGCGTCTGAGCCCGAGTACCTTATGGAGCTTTGGGCCGGCGACGCGCGCAAACTCAACAACTGATGTGGTCTGAACCGCTCGACCGGAGCCCCCGTCGCTAGTGGCGGGTGAGGTTTACAGAAGTCGGTCAGGCACCACGTGCCTCCGCAGGCTCATACTTTGCCCGCGGCTAACAGGCCTAACCGCGAATAATCGGTCCCATAAGCCGCATGATCCTGGCCTGTTCGTTCTCAAAGAGATGGTTCGCCAGCATTTTGAGAAGCGTCTCTTTCACATCAGACGAAGCGACGTTCGGAAGCTGCTCTGCAATAACGCCGCATACCCGGCTAACCAGTGTCTTGCATGCTTCACGGTCATCCGGCTCGGGCAATGCGCCCACATCTTGTTGAACCACAGCAATCTGAAGCCTGTAGTGCGTGCGGAGTGCATCCTGAACCGCTCGTATGCTGCCGTGGAGAAACGACGCCAAACCCACTTCCGGCGTAACGGGTAGGTACGAAATCGCTGCCCTCTCCCTATCTCTGATCCGAATAATGTCCTCTGCTCGCGCCGTGTTAAGGGTCTGTTCAGCATCCGCATCCAGCATCACATAGCAACGGGTAATAGCAGGAAGCAAAGGCCGTTGACGAACAAAGAATCGCAAGACGTTCGTCATGCCACCAACGGGAATGACCTGTATGCTCGGGGCCAACTGATGGTTCTGATAGACCTGCTGCATGAACCTGAACGCAAACTGTTCTACGAGGACCTGTGCGGCTTCGTCTTCGACATAGACGATCACGTCGGCAGCGGTTTCTTCGCGGTAAGCAAGCGCACCCAACACGAGGGACGGGAAGCACTTGTCTTGGCAGACGATATTTCCAGCCGCGTCCTCTTGGAGAAGCAATAGCCGGCTCGCGTTAGCTTGCTTAATGAGTGTTGCGGAATGAGTCGATACGATAATCGTCAAAGCCTTTTCAGCCGCGATGTCATCAAGATAGCGAAGAAGCGTCACTTGAGCCATCGGATGGAGCGCAAGTTCAAGCTCGTCGATCAACACTAGCGAACCGCGAGGGCAATCTTTCAGTAGGCGCAGCAGTTTCAGGATGCAGAGCTCCCCGAGACTCAAATTCTTTTCTGAAATGTAGTGCCGTACATTTCGTCCTGGCACGGTCGGGAGTTCCAGCAAAAACGCGTCGCTCCCGACTCCAGTCCGGAGATTTATGGTTTTGAGAGCATTAAACTTTCCGGTGTCGAATATCCTGTTCGCCGCAGCAATGATGTCCCCGTGTGCAGGCCGCACTCTCCTCGGCTGAAAGTCGTCCTTGTTGGGCTCAATGCGCGTTGCGTCGGCAGCTATGTAACGTACGGAGGGAAATCCGGCCTGGCTCAGTAGTTTGCTATTAGCCTTCGGTAGCGGAACCCAGCGCTCGCCGCGGTACCGATAGGTCACCGCTGCACCATTGACGTCATAACGGACGGACGAGCCGTCGAAGGAATCAAGCCTGTCTGACTTCTGCGATGCAGGAAAATGTGTCGGAAAGGCATTGCTGTAGCCTATCCGCCGAAGGCACGCCAGCAGAGACGTTTTCCCTGTTCCGTTGGCCCCCGTCAAAAGCCATACCCCAGTATTTGGAATCGAGAATTCTAGGCGACGAATGTGTCGTAGGTTTTCGATTGTGATTCGTACGGCCATCAGCTCCCCCCTTTTGTTTTGTCGCTTCAAACACCCGCGAATGCTACCAGCTTATCTCCTTTACCACATGCCGGGTCAGCGTGCCGTCGCTCCGACAGGTGAGTCGATACTGCAGGTGCGGGTCGACAGTGACGGCACGTTCGCAAAGTGCGTCGACGGCTTGCTGGTAGTGGCACGGATCCGGCGGAAGAGGGGTAGTTTGATGAAGTGCTCGTCTAACGCTTTCGACGAGACAACAACTTAGGACCCCGGATAGACAAACAGCCTCGTCGGTCGACGGCCGGCGAAGTGCAACCGGATGTATAGCGGGCGCCCGATTAGCGCACCCTTGTCCCAGTCGAAATGGTCCGCCTCGGAGAAAACCAATGGGTAGCTAGAGTAAGGCTCGATTCTAGAGTCGACCAGCTCGTCGAGTTCAGGTGACTGAAACGTGTTGTATCGAGCGCATGGCCAGCGCCCATGACGAAGCTGGAGCTCCCAGTAGGACAGGATGAGCGGGCGTCCGGATAGGTTGCGAATCGTGATCGTGTTTCCGCGCTGCTCGTCACTGCAGAACGAATATCCGATGTCGATACGATGGCGGTCTCGCCAAACTTCCCCGATCTTGATCGCACCGAGTGCCGTCGAAAGCACCGCACCCCACACGGCAAGTATCAGCGACAGTACCTGACTGTTCATACACCTTTCCCTGCGTCGTATGTCTTGCGTGCTTCATTGCGACATTCAGCGTAGTAGACCGCAAGGTCTTCCGGCAGGTGCGCGCCATGCGGTGTCCTGAATGTCGACGCGGGGCTATTTGTGCGGATGTATGCGTAAAGTAGGAGGACGCATTTCAACGCGACCTCCAGTGACGGAATCTGCATGACATTGAGGTCGTCCAGATGGGCGATGAACTTGTCACGGTAGACGCGCATCGCGTCCAGGTAGCGATTCCAGTCGTTCAGACTGGTACCCGTGTCGTGTAACACCTCACCGAGAAAGCGTTGCTGCTGGGTGTCGTCCCGAATGACGCGCTTCCAGTGATGGTTGGCTTTTCGGTCGGCAAACAGTTTGCACCACTCGAGAACGGCGATATCGAGCATGTTGCTGTTTACCGTCGCGCCAAATTGCGTGCGTTGCTTCAGATCGCCGGTGCCATCTTCCTTGACGAAACCCACACGGTAGTACGCGATGTTGCGCACGCAGTGGCAGCAGAGCAAACAGACTCGTCGCACAAACCTAGGATCCAGTGACGCGAGTGACATGACAACGCCCTGTTCTTTCAATGAGTATCCGCGATTTATCGGTAGATGAATCGCCCCGGCCACGTCCAGTCAGACGTGGCTTTCCTAGGCACGCCAACTTTCAACATCTTTCCCACTGTTGAATTTCAAGGTCAACGCCAACTCTGTTTTGGCGGGCAACCCGTCTATCCTAGTTTCGAACCGCCAGGTCGATCGATCCAACA
>NZ_CAJNKE010000182.1 GCF_905232215.1 Burkholderia sp. LMG 13014 | reverse complement strand
GACTCCAGCACACCTCCAACCCTGCTTCCCTCTTCCGCGCCGCGTTTCCGTTAGCGCGAAAGAGGCGTGATTGTAGGCAGCCTCTTCGATCTGCGCAAGGGGTTTCTCAAAAAATATAAGGCCCCGCACGCTGCCGCGTGCGGGGCCTTATATAGAGGGAGCCGAACCGTCAGCCCGCGCGCACCTGGCGCGCGACGATCTCCATATAGTGATCGAGATCCGGCGTCACCTTGCCTTCTTCCTTCGCCGTATCGTCCCAGCGACGCAGACGCAGCGCGTCCTCCGCGAACGGGCGCTGCAGGAACGCCGCCGTCTCCTCTTCACTGAAGATGCCGCCCTGCAGCGCGAGGCTGCGCACCGAGTCCGGCGACAGGCTCTCGAAGTAGCCGGCGTCCGTGCGGCACAGGCAGCGCTTCGCGTCGACATGCAGCCGGATCGGCTCCAGCACCGCGTCGGAGAACAGCGGCCGCAGGAACGGCAGCACGTAATACTGATGCAGATCGTCGATCCCGCGCGCGCTCGGCGTCTCGCCCTGGCGATTCAGCAGATGCCCGAGATCGTGCAGGAACGCCGCCGCGACCAGCGCTTCGTCAGCCCCCGCCTCTTCCGCCAGCAATCCGCTCTGCAACGCATGCTCGAGCTGCGTGACCGGCTCGCCGCTATAGGCCACATGGCCATGCTCGCGATACAGCCCGTGGATCTCTTCCACCGTCAATGCCATTCATTCACTCCCAAGGCAGCGAAAACGTCTTCAGGTTCGTGAAGCTCTTCATCGCCTCCTGAACGCCTTCCTTGTAACCGAGCCCCGAATCCTTGATCCCGCCGAACGGCGACAGCTCGATCCGGTAGCCGGGCACTTCCCATACATTCACCGTGCCGACGTTCAGCTCGTTCACGAACCGCACGACCGCCGCCGTGCTGTCCGTACAGACACCCGACGACAGCCCGAACGCCGTCCCGTTGCTGATCCGGATCGCGTCGTCGATCGTGTCGAACGTGATCACCGGCGATACCGGGCCGAAGGTCTCCTCGCGCACGATCGTCATCGACGGATCGACGTTGTCGAGCACGGTCGGCGCATACAGCGCGCCGCGCCGCACGTTGCCGGTCAGCAGGCGCGCGCCCTGTGCGACCGCCTCTTCCACTCGCGCCTCGAACAGCCGCGCCGCTTCCTCGTCGATCACCGTGCCCATTTCGTTCGCGGGATCGAACGGATCGCCGTACTTCCATGCGCGCGTCTTCTCGACCAGTAACTCGGTGAACGCGGGCGCGATCGAGCGTTGCACCAGCATCCGCTTGACGGCCGTGCAGCGCTGCCCCGAATTTCGGTACGAGCCGAGCACCGCCAGCGACGTCGCGCGTTCGAGATCGGCATCGTCGAGGACGATCAGCGGATCGTTGCCGCCCAGTTCCAGCACGATGCGGCGGTAGCCGGCCCGCGCGGCAATCGCCTTGCCGATCGCCACGCCGCCCGTAAAGGTAATCAGCGACGCATGCGGATGCGTGACGAGCTCGTCCGCGATCTCGCGCGGATCACCGGTCAGTACCTGCAGCATCGGCTCCGGCAGCCCGGCTTCAACCAGCAGGTCGGCCAGGTAGAACGCCGACAGCGGCACCTTCTCCGATGGCTTCACGATCACGCGGTTGTTGGTCGCGATCGCCGGCGCGATCTTGTGCGCCACCTGGTTCATCGGATGATTGAACGGCGTGATCGCGACGATCACGCCGTCGAGCGGCTGCCGCTGCGAAAACACGCGGCGCGCCTTGCCATGGGGCGTCAGGTCGCACGAGAAGCTCTGCGCGTCATCGCGCAGCGCCTCGATCGCCGCGAACTTCAGCACATCGGCAACGCGGCCGATCTCGTAGCGGGAGTCCTGTTTCGACAGGCCCGATTCGAGCGTGATCAGGTCGGACGCTTCCTCGGTACGCTCGCGCAACAGCGCGGCCGCGCGTTCGAGGATCTGCGAGCGCTCGTAACGCGTGAGCTGCGGCCGATACGCCATCGCGTAGTCGAATGCCGCGCGCACGTCGTCGACGCTCGCCAGCGGCACCGTGCCGACGCGCGTGCCCGTGTAAGGGTCCATCACGTCGAGCGTGCGTTCGCGCGTCGCGCGCGTGCCGCACCAGCGCAGCGCCTCCGCGCGAAACGCCGGGTGATCGTGTCGGGGATGAGCCATCATGTCGCGACCCGGTTCAGCACGAAATCGAACACGTCGAAGTTGCGCGGGCGACGCGCGGGATCGACTGGCTCGATACGGCGATTGAACAGCAGCGGCACTTCCTGCTCCGATACGCCGCCATGCGAACGCAGCGGCACCGTGAGACCCGACAGATCGTGTTCGCGCTCGCGCGTGCCGAGCGTCATGTCGCGGCGGCCGATCACGACGAGATCGCCGATCCGGTCGGCCGGCAGCTCGAAACGGGCGGCGGCTTCCGCGTTGTCGAGCACGAGCTCGACACCGTCGAGGCCGCCGACGCGCCACATCGCCTCGGCCCGGTCGACACCCGGCGCCAGATAGATGGTCGCGAACGAGCCGAGCGCGCCGTGGTGCACGACGTACGGATCCGTGATCGGCAGGATCACGCGCGCAGCCTGCGCGCCGTACCAGCCGTCGAACGCGTCCTGCAGATAGATGACGTTCGGCCGGCCCGTCGCGGGATCGTGCTTCGCGTTCATCCCGTGATCGGCCGTGAGCCCGATCGCCCAGCCGAGCGCGTCGAGCTGCGCGAGATAGCCGTCCATCATCGCGTAGAACGCGTTCGCGCCGGCACTGCCCGGCTCGCACTTGTGCTGCACGTAATCGGTGGTCGACAGGTACATCAGGTCGACCTGGCGCGTCTGCGCAAGCCGCACGCCGGCCGCGAACACGAATTCGGACAACGCCGCGCTGTAGACGTCCGGCGAAGGCAGGCCCACCCAGTCGAGTACGTCAACGATCCCGTTTTCCGCCAGATTCGCCTGCGCAGCCTTCTCGGCCGAAAAGCAGATGCCGTTCATCTGCCAGCCGAGCAGCCGGCGCAGCTTGTCCTTCGCCGTCACGACGGCGACCCGCGCACCGGCGTCGGACGCCGCCGCGAGCAGCGTGCCGGCCCGCAGGTAGGCCGGGTCGTTCATCATCACTTCGGCACCGCGCCCGCCGTCGGCGGCCGGATCCCAGAAATAGTTGCCGCAGATCCCGTGGACCGACGGCGGCACGCCGCAGACGATCGACAGGTTGTTCGGGTTGGTGAAGGTCGGCACGACGCAATCGGCACGCCAGGCCGTGCCTTCCGCGATCATCCGGCCGATGAACGGCGCGACGCCCGCTTCCACCGCGCGTTCGAGATAGTCGTACTCGCAGCCGTCGACGCAGACGACGACGGTCGGCTCGACCGGCAGCCGGTAGTGCCGGCCGTTGACGTCGACCGAACGTCCCGCGAGATCCGTCGAAGCGCCGGCTGCCGACGCTGCACCGGGTTGGCGCAATGCGAACGCGGCGTTCATGATGCCACCCGCTTGCCGCGCGGCACGCGCGCAGCGATCAACAGCAGCGCCGCGAGCGACGCGCCGAGCATCAGCAGCGACAGCGCCGATGCCGGAAGGTAGTAACCGCGCTCCACCTGGCCGATCACGACGATCGGCACGGTCGCGAAGCCGGGCGGATAAACCGTCAGCGTCGCGCCGAGCTCGCCGAGCGACAGCGCAAAGCCGAGCGCGAGGCTCGCGCGCAGCGCCGGCACGAGTTGCGGCAGCAGCACGCGGCGCAGCACCATCGCAGGCGGCGCACCGAGGCTCGCCGCGGCTTCGCGCAGCACGGTCAGTTCCGGGCGCAGCGCGGCGGCCGCGCAGCGATAGCAGAACGGCAAAATCAGCGCGAGCTGCACGAGCACGACGATCGCCGCCGAGCTCGACAGGTCGACCGGCTTCTGGTGATACGCGATCAGCACCGCGAGCCCGAGCACGACGCTCGGTACGCCGTTCGGCACCATCACGAGCGCGTCGACCACCGCGCCGAGGCCGCGCCGGTCGCGCCCTTCGAGCGCCAGCGCAAGCCACAGCCCGAGGATCGTGCCGACTGCCGACACGCCGAAGCCGATTTCCAGGCTCGTCAGCAGCGCGTCGTATTCCGGCGACCCGAGCCGCTCGAACCAGCGCAGGCTGTAGCCGGCCGGCAAAATCGTGCCCGACCACTGCGTCGACACGCTCGACAGCGCGACGACGACGACAGGCAACACGAACAACCAGAAGCACGCGAACGCGGCCAGCGCGAGCGCCGCGCGCGACGCATGCTTGAGCACCGTGTCGCCCCAGCCGATCTGGTGGCGCGGCACGGCTTGCCCGATACGAAATTCAGCGGACATCGTTTCCTCCCGTCGCACGCCGGTTCACCCGGCGATAAACCGCATACAGCGCCAGCGACAGCGCGAGCATCATGACCGCACCGGCCGACGCGGTCGGCAGGTCGAGGTCGACGGTCGCGCTGCTGTAGATCGCGACCGGCAGCGTGACGAGCCGCGCACTGCCGAGCACCAGCAGAATCCCGAATTCGTTCAGCGTCAGCAGGAAGCACAGCACGGTGCCGGCGGCGATACCCGGCCACGCGATCGGCAGCACGACACGGCGGGCGAGCATCCAGCCGGACGCGCCGAGGCTGCGCGCGGCTTCGATCAGCCGCAGGTCGAGCGTCGCGAACGACGCGAGCGTCGGGCGCACCACGAACGGCGTATAGAACACGGTCTGCGCGAGAATCACGCCGCCGATGCCGAACAGGAAATCGAGCGGCGGATTCTCGAGATGGAACAGGTGCTGCAGCGCGATGCTGATCGAGCCTTGCGAGCCGTACAGGAAGATCAGCGTGAACGCGACGAGGAACGACGGGAACGCAACGTACAGTTCCAGGAAACGCGTGACGAGCGACGCGCCCGGAAACGGCTTGAAGAACAGCAGCGCGGCCAGCAGCACACCGAGCACCGACGCGGTGCCGGCGCTCGCGAACAGCACGCCGAGCGTGGTCAGCAGCACGCTGCTCGTATCGGGGTTGCCGAAGAACGTGCGGTACGCGGCGAAACTCAGCCCGTGGTCGCCTGACACGCTCAGCAGCACGAGCCGCACCAGCGGATAGACGACGAGCGGGCCCAGCAGGAGGATCGCGAGCACGGCCAGGTGCAGGTCGCCCATGCGCTTGCGGCGCCGCGCGGCGGCGGCATGCGCGGCGGCCGACGCGAGCACGTGCGGCGGCAGGCCGGCTTCAGGGCTCGATAAGGACGACATCGTCTGCCTCGCAATGCAGGGAAACGCGCGCACCGCGCTCGGGAGCCGCACCGCGGCCACGTTGCATCGTGACGCGCACGGGTTCGTCGGGCGCCGCATCGATCGTGACCGCGATCGACAGGTCAGCGCCCTGCCATTCGACGGACGACACCGTGCCGTGCAGCCCGCCCGCAGCCGGCGGCATCAGGGTCAGACGCTCGGGGCGCACGCAGGCCACCTTGCCGCGCACTTCGTGGCGCGGATCGCCGAGCGGGAAGATCACGTGCGGCGGCAGCAGGTTCGCCGGGCCGAGATAGCGTGCGACGTAGCCGTCCTGCGGTGCGTCGTACAACTGCTGCGGCGTGCCGAGCTGCGCGATATGGCCGTCGCGCATCAGCAGCGCGCGATCGGACAGCACGAGCGCGTCGTCGCGGTCGTGCGTCACGCAGACGACGGTCAGGTTCGGCAGGCGCTCGTGCAGCGCCTTCAATTCGCTGCGCACCGATGCGCGCAGGTTGGCGTCGAGCGCCGACAGCGGCTCGTCGAGCAGCAGCACGTCCGGCTCGATCACGAGCGCGCGCGCCAGCGCGACACGCTGCTGCATCCCGCCCGACAGTTGCGCGGGCAGGTGATGGCCCGCATCGCCGAGTTGCACGAGCTTCAGCGCATCGGCGACGCGGCGCGTCACTTCCGACGACGCCATGCCGCGGGCGCGCAGCCCGAATGCGACGTTCTCGAACACCGACAGGTGCGGGAACAGCGCGTAATTCTGGAACAGCAGACCGAGATTGCGCTTGTGCGGCGGCGCATAGGTCAGGTCGCGTCCGGCAACGGTCAGCGTGCCGGTCAGGCCGTCGGCCTTCACGAACCCGGCGATGAAGCGCAGCAGCGTGGTCTTGCCGCAACCGCTCTTGCCGAGCACGGTCAGAAATTCACCGGCACCGATCGACAGCGACAGATCTTCCAGCACCGTGCGTGCGCCGTAGCGCACGCTCAGGTGTTCGATCTGCACGCCGCCCGGCGCGCCGGACCGCAGCGTTGCCTGCGGTTCGGCGGCGCCGAATGCGCCGGGATGGGTCAGGGTGGTTTCCACCGGGTTCATCCTCTTGCTCACAAATACAGGCGGCGTGCGCCGATCACTTCGGCTTGACGACGTCGAGCTGCTTGCCCGAGCTGCCGATCACGTCCTTCTTCCAGCGCTCGATCCACACCGGCTTCTTCGCCATCACCTGGGTCCAGTCGACCGGGATCAGCTTCACGCCCGCGATCGCCTTCTTGACCGCTTCGCCGTTCTTGCCGGCCAGCGGCACGTCCGTGCGGCCCGGGATGCCGTACATGTCCGGCACCTTCGACTGCACTTCCGTCGACATCAGGTAGTCGATCAGCTTCTTGCCGGCGTCCTGGTTCGGGCCGCTCTTGATCAGGCCGATGCCGTACGGGAGCTGGAACGTGGTCGGCTGGTCGCCTTCCTTCGCGGCCAGGAAGATCGGCTTGACGGACAGCGCGCCGTGTTCGGCATCGTCGAGGTCCATCTGCAGGTCGCCGTTCGCGACGCTGATTTCGTTACGCGACAGCAGCACGTTCAGGTAGCCCGTGCCCTTCGTGTGGAACTTCACGCTCTGCGACAGCTTCGCGAGGTAGTCGAACGCCTTGTCCTCGCCCATCAGCGACGTCGTCAGGATCAGCACGGCCATCCCGTCGCCGGCCGTGGCCGGGTTCGAGTACGCGACCTTGCCTGCGTAGGCCGGCGACAGCAGGTCGGCGAACGTCTTCGGCTGGTTCTTCACGACGTCCGGGTTGATCGCGAACGAGAAGTAGTTGTTCACGAACGTTGCCCACGTGCCGTCTTCAGCCTTCGCGATGGCCGGCACGTTCTTGTAGTTCACGCTCTGGTACGGCTGCAGCAGGCCCAGCTGGCCGGCTTGCTGAATGAACGGCGGCAGCGTGACGATCACGTCGGCCTTCGGGGAATTCTTCTCGATGTTCGCGCGGTTGACGACTTCGCCGCTGCCCGCCGTCACGATGTTGACCTTGACGCCTTCCTTCTTCTCGAAGGCCGGCAGCACATCGCGATAGAGGTTCTCGAGACCGTCTGCCGTGTACAGCACGACCGCGCTCGCCGCATGTGCGGGCAACGCGGCGCCCATCAGACCGGCGACGCTGGCGGCCAGCGCAAGCTTGCGGAACGCGCCGGCAGCGGCGCGCGAGGGTTTCTGCAGTGTCATCTGACTTCTCCGTAGGCGGAACACCAAATGGCCGGGGCACGATCCGGCTCTCCTGTTATCTCCGGGCAAAACCGATCGACGGCCTGCCTCGCTGCCGCGCTGAGGTTAGGTTTCGCGCGGCAAGCGAAGGATCACAGCGTTCGATGACAAACCCGTGACGAATGCCACAATTTCCAAAAAATGACACATTTTGCCAATATCATGCAAGTCATTCAGAAATGCCGCCCGGCGTTTCTTCCGACCTTTGCAGAGGAAAACCATGTCCGATCCGATTCTTCTTACGCCCGGCCCGCTCACCACGTCCGCCACAACCCGCCACGCAATGCAACATGACTGGGGCTCGTGGGATGCCGCTTTCAATCAACTGACGGCCAGCGTCTGCGCGGATCTCGTCGCGATCGCGCACGGCGGCGACGAGTACGTGTGCGTACCGATGCAGGGCAGCGGCACGTTCTCGGTGGAAGCCGCGCTCGGCACGCTGGTGCCGCGCGACGGCGTCGTGCTGGTGCCCGACAACGGCGCGTACTGCGCTCGCATCCTGAAGATCCTCGGCCGGCTCGGGATCGAAGCGATCGCGTTGCCGTTCGGCGAGGACGCCGCCGTCGATCCGGCCGCGATCGAAGCCGCGTTCGCACGCGAGCCGCGCATCACGTACGTCGCGCAGGTGCATCTGGAGACGAGTGCCGGCATCCTGAACTCGCTCGACGACATTGCCGCCGTGTGCCGGCGCCATGGCAAGCGGCTGATCGTCGACGCGATGAGCTCGTTCGGCGCGCTGCCGATCAAGCTGGCCGGCAGCGGCATCGATGCGCTGATCTCGGCAAGCGGCAAATGCCTCGAAGGTGTGCCGGGGATGGGGTTTGCGATCGTGCGGCGCGACGCACTCGACGCGAGCGAAGGCAACTCGCCGTCGCTCGCGCTGGATCTCCACGACCAGTACGCGTACCTGCGCAAGACGGGCCAGTGGCGTTTCACGCCGCCGACGCACGTGATCGCCGCGCTGCGCGCCGCGCTCGACCAGTATCTCGCCGAAGGCGGCCAGCCGGCGCGGGGCGCACGCTATGTGGACAACTGCCGGACGCTGGTCGAATCGATGCACGCGCTCGGCTTCACGCCGTTCCTCGATGCAAGCGTGCAAGCGCCGGTGATCGTCACGTTCCACGCGCCCGACCACCCGGCCTACGATTTCCGCCGCTTCTACGACGCGGTGCGCGACGCGGGCTTCATCCTGTATCCGGGCAAGCTCACGCAGCTCGAGACGTTCCGCGTCGGCTGCATCGGCGCGATCGACTCGAACGATATCCGCCGCGCGGTCGCGGCAATCGCGCAGGCGGTCGAATCGCTCGGCATCGCGGTGCAACGCGCATAAGCGCGGGACTACGCCAGCCGGCACACCCGCCGGCACGCGCAAACAAAAAAGCCCGGCGGCCTCGCGGCTGCCGGGCTAACGCACAGGATCTGCGTGGAGCCGGTGCTTACAGCTCGATCCGCTTGATGTCGCCGACGACGAAGATGTACGACGCCGCACCGATCAGCGCGATCACGCCGATGAACACGAGCGCACCGACGAACGACCCGGTCGACGCGACGATGAAACCGACCACGAGCGGCGTGACGATCCCGGCGAGGTTCGCCGCGAAGTTGAAGATGCCGCCCGTGACGCCGAGCAGGCCGTCCGGTGCGATGTCCGACACGAGCGTCCAGCCGAGTGCCGCCATCCCCTGCGCGAAGAACGCGACCGACATGATCGCGATCACGGCCTCGTTGCTCTGCACGTAGTTCGCGAGAATGATCGTCGACGCGAGCAGCAGGCCCGCGATGATCGGCAGCTTGCGCGCGAGGTTCGCGGACTTGCCGCGACGCAGCAGCCAGTCGGAGAAGATCCCGCCGAACATCACGCCGACCGATGCGGCGATGAACGGCATCACCGCGAAGAAGCCGATCTTCAGCCAGCCCATGTGGCGCTCGGTGGCGAGGTAGGTCGGGAACCAGGTCAGGAAGAACACGAGCGTCGAGTTGCCGGCGAACTGGCCGAGGCAGATGCCCGCGAGCTGACGCTTCTTCAGCAGCTTGCCGGCCATCGCCCAGCTGAACGACTTCTGCTCGCCCTTGGCGCCTTTGTCACCGTCCTTGCGCACGCCGTGCACCAGGCCGCCGCCCGCCTCGATATAGGCCAGCTCCTCCGAATTCGCGGCCGGATGGTTGCGCGGCTCGTGATAGAACTTCCACCAGACCAGGCCGAACACGATCCCGACCACGCCGACGACCCAGAACAGCGAGCGCCAGCCGAACGCGCCCATCAGCGCGAACAGCACCGGGCTGAAGAATGCGAGGCCGATGTACTCGCCGACTGTATAGGTGCCCGTCGCCATCGCGCGTTCGTTCTGCGGGAACCAGGTCGCGACGACGCGGCTGTTGGTCGGGAAGCACGGCGCCTCCGCGACGCCGAGGCCGAGACGACAGGCGAGCAGCGTGGCGACGCCGGGCACGAAGCCCTGCAGGAACGTGCACAGCGACCACAGCGTCATCGACCAGTAGTAAGTGACCTTGCTGCCGAAACGGTCGAGAAAGAGGCCACCCGGCACCTGCGCGGCCACATACGTCCACGAGAACGCGGAAAACATGATGCCCATCACGGCCGCGTTGATGCCGAGCTCCTTGGTGAGCTGCGGCGCAGCCACCCCCAGCACGGTGCGGTCGAGATAGTTGATCATCGTGCCGATCGCGAGCAGCGCGAGAATCTTGTAGCGCGCCGAGGTGCGCCGGACGGTGCCGGACGCCTGCGCCGGCGCGGCGCTCGTGTGGGTGGTGTGCTGCATGGTCGTCTCCTGGTCTCTCTTTCTGGAAGGGGGTCAGCGCGCGACGAGCGACTGAAAGTGATCGAACATCCGCTCGGCGTCGGGCGTGCGTCCGGTGAAGATCTCGAACGCGTCGACGGCCTGGTAGACGGCCATCCCGCCGCCCGGCAACGTGGCGCAGCCGGCCGCGCGCGCCGCGTGGATCAGTTCGGTTTCGAGCGGGAAATACACGATGTCGGCCACCCACATGCCCGCGTGGAGCAGTTCGGCCGGCAGCGGCAGGCCCGGATGCTTGGCCATGCCCGTGGGTG
>NZ_CAJNKE010000181.1 GCF_905232215.1 Burkholderia sp. LMG 13014 | reverse complement strand
CGCACGTGCTGCTCGACAACGGCGCGCACGAATCGACGGGTGGCCAGGCGACGGTGTCGCAACATGTTTCGTTCGCGGGTGTTGCCGCCGCGTGCGGGTATGCGTCGGCGGTCGAAGGCGACACGCTCGACGTGCTCGATACTGCGCTTGCTTCGTCGGCCGATGGCGCGCAGTTCGTGCGTGTCGCGATCCGCACCGGCGTGCCCGACGGCCTGCCCCGCCCGACCGTCACACCGGTCGAGGTCAAGACCCGTCTGATGCGGCACATCGGCGCCGCGCAGACCGAAGCCCACGTTGAAGGAGCCCATTGATGCTGCTGCTGAACCCCGGCCCGGTCACGCTCACCGAACGCGTGCGCCGCAGCCTGCTGCAACCCGACCTGTGCCATCGCGAAAGCGAATTCTTCGATCTGCAGGATGAAGCGCGTCAGCGTCTCGTCGCCGCGTATGAACTCGATCCGGCCGAGTGGACGGCCGTGCTGATGACCGGTTCGGGTACGGCCGCGGTCGAAAGCATGATCGCGGCGCTCGTGCCGAAGGATGGCAAGCTGCTCGTGATCGAGAACGGCGTGTATGGCGAGCGGATCACGCAGATCGCAACGCAGTACGGGATCGCGCATGACGTGCTGAAGCATGAGTGGATGCAGGCACCTGATCTCGCACAGATCGGTGCGCGACTCGATGCGGGCGGTTACTCGCACGTCGCCGTGATTCATCACGAAACGACGACGGGCCGGCTGAACGATCTCGGGGCGATTGCCGACGTGTGCCGTGCGCGCGGCGTGAAAATGCTCGTCGACGGCGTCAGCAGCTTCGGCGCGGAAGCGATCGACTTCGCCGGCGGCGACATCGACGCGGTTGCCGCGACCGCGAACAAGTGCCTGCACGGCGTGCCGGGCGCAGCGTTCGTGATCGTGCGCCGCAGCGCGCTCGCGAAGGCGGCGAGCCGTACTTACTACCTCGATCTCGGCCGTCTCGCGAAGCTGCAGGATCAGCGGAATACGCCGTTCACGCCTTCCGTGCATGCGTATTACGCGCTCGTCGAGGCGCTGCGCGAGTTCGATGAGGCGGGTGGCTGGCGTGCGCGGCATGCGCATTACAAGGCGCTCGCCGATCAGGCACAGGCCGGGCTCGCGGCGCGCGGGATGCCGCTGGTGCTGCCGGAAGGTGAATCGTCGGTTGTTCTTCGTGCTTATCGGTTGCCGCAGGGTGTGACGTACGAAACGCTGCACGACGGGTTGAAGGCACGTGGCTTCGTGATCTACGCGGGGCAAGGCGGGTTGTCGAAGGAGCTGTTCCGGATTTCGACGATGGGCGCGATCCAGGCGGCCGATGTCGATCGGTTGCTGGAGGGGTTTACCGCGCTGACGCAGTAAGCGCCTGACTTCTTCGTCCACGAAAGGCCCGCAAGGGCCTTTTTTATTTTTCGTGGATTGCTCGGAAACAGCGGGAAATGCCGCCTCGACGCGGCCGTTGAAACCGGGCAACGCTCGAGCGCAACGAGCGCCTCGGCAACGGTCGAAGGCAAGCGCTAATCCGCCCCGATCGCCACCACCGATCCGGCCCAGCCATTCGCTCCTTCGGTGGCGATAACGAGCAGGTCGCCCGTGCCGGGCGCGGCAACAACCCGTTCACCGCCCGCTGCCCAGATCGCACTACGACCCGCCGACTCCCAACCACCGGTGACGCCGCCATGGTTGGCCATCAGTACGACCATATTGTGGTTGGCCGCATAGCCTGCCAACAGCCCGGTATCGTACGGGTAGCCGTTGTCGGTAATGAGCGCGCTCGCCGCATATACACGCGCGCCCGAATCTGCCGCGTTCGCCGCGTGGGTGGCATGCGAGAAATCGGCGCAGATGGCCAGCGCGATCGAATTCCCGTCGACGATCACCGCCGGGCCTCCATTTCCCGCTGCAAATACAACGTCTTCGCCGGGATGCAAATGCTGCTTTGTGTGCGCGTGTATGCCATGCACGCCAAGGGTGAACGCGCCGATGAACACCTCCGGTTGGCCTTCACGCGTCAGGGGCGCCCCAACAACGATGGTCATGCCCAGTCGCTGCGCGGCGGCCAGCAACGGCAGGAGCCGTGGGTCCTCGCATCGCATTGCGAGTTGACGGCCAAGCTGCTGCTCGTATCCCGTCAAGGACAGTTCGGGAAATACCAGATACTTGACGCCGTGTTCCGCGGCCGCGTGGACGAAGGTCAAATGCCGAGCCACGTTGGCTTCAATGTCTCCTGCTTTGGCGCTGAACTGCGCGGCGGCGATCGTGAATGTGTCCATGAGAGATAGAGTCGGTGGTTCGCGTAGGCGTCTCGCAGTATCGAGGTCTTGTTTCTAACCGACTACAATGGATACTTATTGATCTATTGAATTTTGTTATGTCACCGCGGGATATCGAAATCTTTCGAGCACTGATGACCGCCGGTACGACAGCGCGCGCAGCCGAGTTGCTGGGGATCAGCCAGCCTGCGGTCAGCCAGGCCATTCAGCGGGTCGAGTCGTTTGCCGCCGTGCGGCTGTTTGAGCGCGTTCGCGGACGCATGATCCCGACGAACGAGGCGAATGTCCTGATGACCTCGATCGAGCGATACTTCGTCGGCTTTGAAACCGTTGAGCACGTCATTCGCAGTCTGGGCTCGTACAAGCAGGGGCGACTCGTGATTGCCTGCTTCCCCGCCCTGGGGAACTGTTTTCTGCCGCGCGCCATCGCCGGGTTTCATCGCGACTCGCCCGGCATTCAGTTGTCGTTGCAAGTCATGAGTTCCCGAGAGGTGCATCAGCAAGTTCAATCCGGCGTGGCCGACATCGGCCTGATGGCTAGCGAGATGCCGACTGCCGGTCTCGAGCATTCGGTATTCAGCGCACTGCCTGGCGTCATCGCCATGGCGCCCGATCATCCGCTGGCGCAACGGTCGGTCGTTACACCAGCGGATCTTCAATCCGATCACTTCATTTCACTGAATGCGGAGGATGTCACACGACGCGCGCTGGAAGCGGCACTGGCACACGAAGGGATCACGCTACGAACGATCGTCGAAACGCCCTACTCGATCAGTGCCTGCGAGTTCGCACGCAGTGGCGTCGGACTGGCGTTCGTTCATCCCGTCGCGGCCATCGACTTCATTCCTCGTGGACTGGTCATCAGGCGTTTTTCGCTGGATGTTCCGTTCCAGGATCGGATCATTTTCCGCCCGGGCAAGCCCTTGTCCGAGCATACGAAATCGATTCTGAAACTGCTTCGGCTGCAACTGGACAAGGACTGCAAGCAGCTGCAGCTTGCTTTGAGGGCGAGGAAGGGTACGGGTCGTCACGCATGACCTGCTCATCACCCGCTGACCGGCCGCTCCCGATCGGCAAGCGACATCCACGGCATCCATGAAGAACCTTTTTTCATCGTGAACATGAGACTCCTCCGCTTCGCCCCGCTGCTGGCGCTCGCCGCCGCCTCCGCCGTTCAGGCTGCCGACAACCAGGCGTGTGACGACGCAACCGTCGTTGCGGTCGCCCGCTGGGCTGGCGTCGCAAGCGCACGCGTCGCCGCGCGCGACACGAACCGGCTCGTTGTCGCGTCCGCATGCAAGGTCATGCCGAATGCGCCCGAAACGACGATCGCGGCCGTTGCATTCGATTCGCTTCCCAAAAGCAAGAACCCGGACGAAAGCAACAAGCTGCAGGTCGTCGCGCTGGTCGAAGGCGGCAAGGTCGTGGCGGCCGAACGGTCGGTGGTTCAGGAAGATGCAGTCACGGAAGTCGATGCAGACAGCTATCGCATTGATACCGCCCCCTACCGGCTGTCGCCTGACGTTCGCGCGTTCGGCGTCGTGTTCACGAGCAGCGCGCGCGGGCCGAGTTGTGCAGACGCCTACTCCGAGAACGAACTGACGCTGTGGATTCGCGACGGCGCCCGCATCCGTCCTGTCTTCGGTACCAATCTCAAAGGCTGGGTCGCTGTCACCGGCCCCGTGTGCGAGCCCGATACCCGCGACCTGCGTAGCGAGTCCGCACGGATGACGATTGCCGTCGAAAAGACATCGCACAACGGTTTCGCGGATCTGTCGATTACGGCGCACGTCGCCAATATGGAAAGCGACGACGACAAAGACTCAGGCACGGGAAAACGTACCGCGCGCACGATCGTCAAATACGACGGCAAGTCGTACGGAATCGATATGTTCCGCGACTTCTGGTATTCACCCGCTTCCAGGAAACGCTTCAAGTAAGACTGCGCCCCGCCCGCCTGCTCCACCGCCTTCGGCCCGATCTTCGCGCCACGGGTTCGCCGACCTGTCGATCCCCGCGCGTGTCGATCCGCCGCAGCGCAAGGACAAGCGCCCGGTCCGCACGATCGTCCGCTACGACGGCAAGTCGTACGGCGTCGATATGTACCGGAACTTCTGGTATCCGCCTTCGATGCTCAAATGACGTGGCGGCCTACTCCGCCACCTTCGCTCCGATCGCCTCGCCCGACGCCGGCATCCGCAGCGCGTCGTCACGTACACGTCGCATCTCGCGCGCCGAATACCGATCCTTCAACCGCAGGAACGGTTTTTCAACGAGGAAGTAGCTGGCCGTCGCGGCCATCAGCGCCCACACGATGCCGAGCGGAAACGCATGCGGGACCTGTAGATCCGGATTCGCAAACGGCTGCTGCCACAGATAGAGGCTGAACGAGATCGTGCCGACGAACACGACCGGCCGCGCGCGCAACCATCGCGCGCACCAGAACTCATTGCGGAAATTCAGCACGACGATCACGATCGCGATCAATGCAGCTTCGAGCGTCACGCCATACGTCGCATTCCAGAACCCGCCGAGCCGATGTTCGGCGAGCGGCATCCCGAACAGCACGAGAAAGACGATCGCCGTCACGATGCGCGTCTCGCCACGCCACGTGCGAATCCACGCTTCGAGCCGTTCGCGGTTGAGCGACACATAGCAGCCGATCAGGATCGGATCAACGCCCGTGTGAAGCATCATCCCGAGCTGCCCGCGCAACGCGGGCGCAACGAAATACGTGACGGCGCGCACGAGCGGCACGATCAGGATCAGCGCGGCCAGCCAGCGCGTGCCGTTGCGGCGCATCCCATATACGAACAGCACCGGCCAGAACCAGTAGAACTGTTCCTCGAGCGCGAGCGACCAGAAATGGCCGAGATACCACGCGCCGTCCGGATGCAGCGTGTTGTCGCCGGTCAGCCCGAACCACGCCGAGTAGTTCCACAGGTGCAGCGCCGCATACAGCCACTGCCGGCGGTCGACGTCGAACCAGCCGGCGAAGGCCACGATCGCGACCGCCGCGAGATAGACGTAGCAGGCCGGCCAGATCCGCAGCGCGCGGCGCACGTAGAACGACGTCAGCGCGATGCCGCCCGTGCGTGCGAACTCGGTGCGCAATACGTTGGTGATCAGGAAGCCGCTGAGGACGAAGAAGATCAGCACGCCGAGCCGGCCGTCGGCAATCAGCCGCAACGGCGCGTACCAGCCCGTGTAGCCGCCGGGCAGCACGTGCTCGGCGTGTCCGACTACAACCATCGCCACCGCGACGGCGCGCAACCCGGTCAACTGCGTGACGCGATGGTTCATCGGCTGGTTTCCGTTGGCACGGTGGATGGGCAGCAGACCGGCGCCCGCGCTTCGGCACACCGATATGCCGCCGGGATTTTGTATGAAAAATATCGGAATGAAATTGCTTCAAAAATCCCCGGGCCGATACGGGCGGCCGCGCACGCCACCACGAGCCAACGTCCGGGGCGGCGAATGGGCATAATGACAGGCCATTCCCGGCGGCGGCCGGTCCGATGCCAACACAACGATTTTTGCGGCGGTGCAGTATCCGCAGTCCCCCGCCCGCTCATCGGCCCGCGCGTCGTCCGCCTCCTGTCGACCCTTACCCGGAGCCTGCCTGTGTACCCACCGATCGAACCCTACGCCCACGGCCATCTCGATACCGGCGACGGCCACCGCATCTACTGGGAGCGTTGCGGCAACCCGGCCGGCAAGCCCGCCGTGTTCCTGCACGGCGGCCCCGGCGCCGGCTGCAGCCCCGATCATCGCCGCCTGTTCGATCCGGAGCGCTACGACATCCTGCTGTTCGACCAGCGCGGCTGCGGGCGCTCGACGCCGCATGCAAGCCTCGAGAACAACACGACGTGGCATCTGGTCGCCGATATCGAACGCCTGCGCGAGATGGTCGGCGCAGAAAAGTGGCTCGTGTTCGGCGGCTCGTGGGGCAGCGCGCTGTCGATCGCGTACGCGGAAACGCACCCCGAGCGCGTGAGCGCGCTGGTCGTGCGCGGCATCTTCACGATGCGTCGCGCGGAATTGCTGTGGTACTACCAGGAAGGCGCATCGTGGCTGTTCCCCGACCTGTGGGAAGCCTTCCTTGCACCGATTCCGGAAGCCGAACGCGGCGACCTGATGGCCGCCTACCATCGCCGGCTGACCGGTAACGACGAAGCCGCGAAGCTCGAAGCCGCGCGCGCGTGGAGCAGCTGGGAAGGCCGCACGATCACGCTGCTGCCCGACCCCGCCCTCGCCGCGCACTTCGCGGACGGGCACTACGCACTCGCGTTCGCACGAATCGAGAATCACTACTTCGTGAACAGGGGCTTCGTCGAAGAAGGCCAGCTGCTGCACGACGCGCATCGCCTCGCCGGCATCCCGGGTGTGATCGTGCAGGGTCGCTATGACGTCGCGACACCCGCGCGTACCGCATGGGATCTGTCGAAGGCATGGCCGGACGCGACGTTCGAGATCGTGCCCGGCGCCGGGCATGCGTACAACGAGCCGGGGATCCTGGAAGCGCTGATCGCGGCCACGGACCGATTCGCGAACCAGGACTAGGACACGCCCTCAGGCAACGCCGCGGGCGAGCAGATTGATCTGACACGAGCCCTCCAACCCTTGCGCCGGCCGGATCTGCCGCGCCCAGGAAGTTGGAGGCCGTGCCGTCATCGCGCGTCGCCGCGGTGTTGCCGGATGGCACGTTCACCGAGCAATCTTTCCTTACCGAAGGCCGCTTCATGGCAATGAGCTTGACGGAACCCCGTCGCGAGAGTCTCGAACACCCCGCTGTCGAATCGCTGGCCGTCCGGGTGAACGGCTTGCGCATTCATACGAAAGTGGCCGGAGCCGGCCGTGCCGTCGTCCTGCTGCACGGCTGGCCGCAAACGTCGTACGCATGGCGCAAGCTCGTGCCGTTGCTTGCGCGTCACTGCAGGGTCATTGCCCCCGATCTGCGCGGATTCGGCCACTCCAGCAAGCCCGCGGCAGGCTATGACAAGAAAACCGTCGCTGGCGACATCGCCGCGTTGCTGCATGCGCTGCAGATCGACCAGGCGTGCATCGTCGGACACGATATGGGCGGCCAGGTAGGCTACGCGTTCGCGGCACTGTATCCGCAACTCACGGAGCGGTTCGTGTTCATCGAGAGCGGCCTGCCAGGCTTCGGCCAGGAAAAGGCGATGAACGTGGCCACGGGCGGCAGCTGGCACTTCGGCTTCAATATGGCGGGGGACATTTCCGAAGAACTGGTCCGCGGCCGTGAAGCGCTGTTTGTCCGTCACTTTGTCCGACGCGACACGGTCGGCACCGTCGATCCCGAGTCCATCACGGAAGCCGACATCGACGTCTACGCGACGGCGCTCACCCAGCCCGGCGCCCTGCGTGCGAGCTTCAGCTACTACCGCACGCTCCTCGTGGATCTCGACGACAACAAGACGTTCGGAGAAAAGAAGCTCGACATGCCCGTCCTCGCCATCGGATGCGAATTCGGATACGGCGAAGGATCGAAGACCACCATGGAGAAAGTCGCGTCCAATGTGCGCGGGGTCGTGCTGCGCGATTCCGGCCACTATCCGGCCGAAGAGCAGCCGGAACAGCTTGCGGCTGCCCTGCTCGATTTTCTCGCGCAATGATCGACCGGACGCGAATCGCGCGGGTTCTCGTGTTCTTGTGCCCGCCCTCGTCCGATGATGCCCGTCGACCGCCGGGTGTCGTCAGGATGTACCGTCAATCCGCGCCAAGGGTGCACGGACTGAACTGACTCAGGCATTCACAGTGCGGTTTCGACGATCGTCCTGCCGCTGATTGCCCGCTCAACGAGCTGTTCGTCGCCGACCTTGCGGATCGCATCGTCGAGCAGTCCTTCCGGCGCTTCGGTCGCCACCTTCAGCAAGCCCGACAGGCCGCGCGCATCGAGCACCACCAGCGTCTCCATCGAATCCGCGCGGCACACGAGCACGCGGCGCCACGCCGGCCCCGCGCCGAAGCTCACGCAGAGCGCAATCGTGTCGCTGCCGAGCGTGTAGTCAAAGGTCTTGATCATGATCCGCCGCCGTTGCATGGGAATGGCGATGTGCGACGGTGCGGCGCCGTGACGTCGACGCACCCGCGCGTGCCGCCGGTGCCCCGGATCAAGTCCGATCCGTTCGCCGGCATGACCATGCTAGGCGTGCAGTATTAACGAAGACTTAAACAGGAATTCGCCCGCGCAGGCGGCGCACCTTACGGCGCGTCGAGCGGCTCGACCGTCACGCCGACCTTCAGCTCCTGATCCGCGCCGCCGCCGCGGATCACGCCGCGCAGCGGTGTCACGTCCGCATAGTCGCGGCCGATCGACAGCATCACGTAATCGTCGCCCGGCGCGCGATCGTTGGTCGGATCGAGTTGCAGCCAGCCGTTGTCCTCGGGCCATGCCGGGTCGTACACCTCGACCCACGCATGCGACGCGTCGGCGCCGATCAGCCGCGGCTGCCCGGGTGGCGGCTGCGTGAGCAGGTAGCCGCTCACGTAACGCGCGGCGAGCCCGAGCGAGCGCAGCGCGCCGATCATCACGTGCGCGAAATCCTGGCACACGCCCTTGCGCAAGCGCAGCGCATCGAGCGCCGACGTCGTGATGTCGGTGCTGTTCGGCGTATACGCAAAATCGGCATGCACGCGCCGCATCAGCTCCCACGCAGCCTGCACGAGCGGCCGTTGCGGCGTGAAGCTCGCGGCCGCATACGCGGCGAGCTCGGGATCGCACGCGACGTGCGGCGACGTGAACACGAATTCGCTCGCTGCGTCGTAAGGCTGCCCCGCGCGGAACCGCAAGCGGTCGCGCACGGCTTCCCACGCCGTTGCCTGTTTCCCATCGGGATGCGCGATGGCGGGCGGCGGCGCGCCGCGCGCACCGAGCGACCACACAGGCGGTGTCACGCGTACCGTGCTGCGGCTGCGCACGAGCAGTGCATCGTGCGGCTGGTTCAACGCAAACGACGCGCGCGCATTGCCGAATGCATCGATCTCGGTACCGACCGATTCCGGCGCGGGATCGATGTCGAGCGCGAACGACAGCACCTGCTGACGCGGCGTGACGAGCGGTTGCAGGCGCGCCTGGTGCTGCGCCGATTCAACGCGCGCCGCGTAACGGTATTCGGTATCGTGCGTGACGCGCAGCAACCGGCCGGGCGCAACGTCGGCCTTTGTAGCCGGCGCGATTGCTGATGCCGGTGCCGATGCGCTCCGCTCTTTCCCGGAACCGGGTGGCGCTTTCGCCGCGCCTTTCGTCGTCACCATAACGTCCTGCCCGCCTCGCGCACGTGGCTGAAATAGCGCTCGCCGATCCGGTTCGACAGTTCCCAGACCGCCTTCGCCGTCGTATCGAGGGCATCGAGCAGCTTGTCGTGCCGGCCGCCGTCGCCGGTCTCGCACAGCTCGTGCAGCGACCACGCGGGGACGTCGGGAATCGTCTCGGCCAGCTCCGACAGCGCATAGCCTTCGCTGCGCTCGACCTTCGTCAACCGGCCGCGCAGCGCCTGCACGACCCAGCCGAGCGAACGTGGGTTGTCGGTATCGAGCACGACGAGCGACAGCAGCGGCGCGACGTCGAAGCCGCGCTGGAACCGCGAACGGAACGTGATCGTGCTGTCGAACAGCTCCAGCACGAGCTCGAAGCCATCCTGCCGATGCACGGCGCCTTCGTCGAACGCAGCCTTCAGCACGCTGCACAGGAAATCCAGCCGGTCGATCTGCCGGCCGATCGACAGCAACCGCCAGCCGTCGTCGCGCGTCATGTTGTCGGTCTGCGCACCGGTAATCGCGCCGAGCAGCAGGCCGAGGCGCGCCAGCAACTGCAGCGCCTCGTTGCCGATCTGCTCTTCGGCTTCCGGCAAGCCTGCGCTGTCCGCGAACAGTTGGGTCGCGTCGTCGATCAGCCGCCACTGGTCGCTCGACAGCCGTTCGCGAATCGCGGCGGCCGCGCCACGCATCCCGAACAGGCACGACGCGATGCCCGACGTGCGATCCGCGCCGCGCGTCAGCGACGTCGCGAGCGCGTGCTGGAACGCACGGGGCGCATCGACGGCGTTCGGCGCATCGGCCGCGATCAGGCCCGTGTCGCGGCACAGCGTGTCGAGCAGCTCCAGGTGCGCGGGGCTGTCGACGTCGTCCTCGCCGCGCAACCGTTCGAGCGCCGCCCGCGCGAGCCGCATCAGGTTGGTCGCGCGCTCGGTATAACGGCCGAGCCAGAACAGGTTCTCGGCCGCGCGGCTCGCGATCGCGCGCGGCCGCTCGACGAGATCGTCGGGCCC
>NZ_CAJNKE010000180.1 GCF_905232215.1 Burkholderia sp. LMG 13014 | reverse complement strand
GCGCGACGTCGTCGCACTTTCCGCCTTGCGCGCTCAGGTGACTTACAATATTGGCTTTGCGCCGGGCCTTTCGGCCATAGCGGGCGCCGACTGAACGAGTAATTCATGAGCCTCATCGATCTATCCGAAGTGAAGCCCGGTTCCCACGTCACGTTGCATTACCGGCTGGCACTGGCCGACGGCGCCGACATCGTCAACACCTTCACCGACAAGCCGGCCACGCTGCTGCTCGGCGCGGGGCAACTGGCGCCGTCGCTGGAACAGATTCTGATCGGGCTCAGGGTCGGCGACCACTCGACTTTTCAGCTAACGCCCGAACAGGGGTTCGGTCCCCGCAATCCCGACATGCTCCAGCGCGTCACGCTGTCGACGCTGCGCGAGAACGGGATGGTCGGCGACGATTTCACGCCGGGCGAACTGATCGAGTTCAACGCGCCGGACGGCGGCCGATATGCGGGGGTGCTGAAGGAAGTCAGCGAAACCTCCGCACTGTTCGACTTCAATCATCCGCTCGCGGGCCAAGCGCTCACGTTCGAAGTGAAAATCATCGGAATCCTGTAATCATGAGCACCACCGATACGCTGTCCGGGCAGACCGTCGCAGCCGATGCCGAAATCCTGCTGGCCCAGCCGCGCGGTTTCTGCGCGGGTGTCGATCGTGCGATCGAGATCGTCGAACGCGCCATCGCGATGCACGGTGCGCCGATCTACGTTCGTCACGAGATCGTCCACAACAAGTACGTGGTCGAGGATCTGAAGAAGAAAGGCGCGATCTTCGTCGAGGAACTCGAGGAAGTGCCGGCCGGCAATACCGTGATCTTCAGCGCGCACGGTGTGTCGAAGGCCGTGCGCGACGAGGCCGACGTGCGCGGGTTGCGCATTTACGACGCAACCTGCCCGCTCGTCACGAAGGTGCACGTCGAGGTGGCGAAGATGCGCCAGGACGGCGTCGACATCGTCATGATCGGGCACAAGGGGCATCCGGAAGTCGAGGGCACGATGGGGCAGGTCGAGCGCGGCATGCATCTCGTCGAGAGCGTCGAGGACGTGCAGAAGCTCGAGCTCGCCGATCCCGAGCGCATCGCGCTCGTCACGCAGACGACGCTGTCCGTCGACGACGCAGCCGAGATCATCGGGGCGCTGAAGGCCAAGTATCCGAAGATCCGCGAGCCGAAGAAGCAGGACATCTGCTACGCGACGCAGAACCGCCAGGATGCGGTGAAGTTCATGGCGCCGCAGTGTGATGTCGTGATCGTCGTCGGCAGCCCGAACAGCTCGAATTCGAGCCGCCTGCGCGAAGTGGCCGAGAAGCGCGGTGTGGACGCATACATGGTCGATGCGCCCGACCAGATCGATCCGGCATGGGTCGCGGGCAAGCGCCGCATCGGCGTGACGGCCGGCGCGTCGGCGCCTGAAGTGCTCGCCCAGGCCGTGATCGCGCGGCTGCGCGAACTCGGCGTGCGCAATGTGCGCGCGCTCGACGGCATCGAGGAAAACGTGTCGTTTCCGCTGCCGCGCGGGTTGAACCTGCCGCCCGCCGCCTGATTGCCGCATCGCACCTGCGGAACACCGAAGCGCGCCTCCCGGCGCGCTTTTTTTTGCCTGTCGAAATTGTAATCGCAACCATTATTCGGATTAATGGTGCAACCGGGTTGCTCTGCGCGCTTCCAAGCGTCTCTCAAATTTGGTTGCAATGCAGGAAAACCCCATCGAATCAGGATTATTGGCGTCCTATAAATGGAGTTACAATGCGCCCGTTTTCAGGCCTGAATGGCTTTGAAATCGGGTTTTGGCAAGGCGCGGGAGACCATTCAATGCACGTGAAGTTGGCTTACGCCGTGTCCGCCGCCGCACCGGTTGCAATGCTTGCCGGCTGCAGCAAAAAGAGCGACGACGGGGCGGGGAGGGAGGCTGCGGTGTTCGCGGCACCGCCGGCCAGCGGCGTGCGCGTCGCCGGAACCGGTCGTGCGGCATCGTTCGCGTGCCGCATCGCGCAATTGGGCAAGGACAAGGAAAACGGGGCACGTTTGGCGATCGAGGAAATCAACGCGCTTGGCCTGGCGAACGGCCAGGCAGCGGGTAAGCAGGTTGCAACCCAGCAAGCCGCCGGTCGTGGCGTGACAGCGACCGTGCGTGCCGATCGACGCAGGCCGGCCATGGTGCCCGGCGATGCGGGCAGCGTGCCGATGTCGCTGGTCCCCTTTCAATTCGATTCGACGAAACAGCGCGTTGCCGCGAGCAATGATGTCGTGGCGCGCGGTCTGGTTCGTACGATGGATTCCGACGCAGTCCTGACGAATGTCGGGTGTGGCGTTCGCGGTGCCTTGCGAGGCGGCGCGGTACGGAATCCGATCTGCCCGGGTGCGGGGCTTGCCTCGCACCGGACGGAAAAAGGCACGGATGCCGGGCAACCGGACGATGGCCGTCTCGGCATGCTGCCCTACGACTTCAAGGAGGCCACGAACACCGTCCTCGATGTCGTGACGATTTAGCGACGGGACTCATGACGGCACCGGAACAGTGCGGTGCCGTTTTTGTATCCGCTCCGGCGGCAGGTCCGGCCGTACAGGCCGGGCGGCGCGCGCCGGGACGATCCACCCTTACCGGTATCGACTAGTACCCGCAGTGTCGCCGAGAAGGCGCGATTCCTCGCTTACCCGCGGGGCGCAACGTCCTCCGGCAGCACGGGCCAAGGAGCTTTAAATGGATATTTTCGTCCAGCAGGTTCTCAACGGGCTGGTGCTCGGCAGTGTCTACGCCATCATCGCGTTGGGCTACACGATGGTGTACGGCATTCTCGGCATCATCAACTTCGCGCATGGCGACGTGCTGATGATCGGCGCGATGGTCGCCCTGTCGGCCATCACCGTGCTGCAGAACCATTTCCCCGGACTCGGCAACGTGGCGACGCTGACGATCGGCCTGGGTATCGCCGCAGTCGTCTGTGCGTTCGTCGGCTTCACGATCGAACGTGTCGCATACCGGCCGCTGCGTCGCGCACCGCGCCTCGCCCCGCTGATCACCGCGATCGGCGTGTCGATCCTGCTGCAGACCGCCGCGATGATCATCTGGTCGCGCAACCCGCTGCCGTTCCCGCAATTGCTGCCGACCGATCCGATCAACGTGATCAAGGCGACCGACACGACGCCCGGCGCCGTGATCTCGGTCACTGAAATCGTGATCATCGCGGTGGCGTTCATCGTGATGGGTGGCCTGCTGCTGCTCGTGCACAAGACCAAGCTCGGCCGCGCGATGCGCGCGATCGCCGAAAGCCCGAACACCGCAAGCCTGATGGGCGTGAACCCGAACTTCGTGATCTCCGCGACGTTCATGATCGGCTCCGCGCTCGCCGCGCTGGCCGGCGTGATGATCGCGTCCGAATACGGCAACGTGCACTTCTACATGGGCTTCATCCCCGGCATGAAGGCATTCACGGCCGCGGTGCTGGGCGGGATCGGCAACCTCGGCGGTGCGATGGTCGGCGGCGTGCTGCTCGGCCTGATCGAACAGCTCGGGGCCGGCTACATCGGCAACCTCACGGGCGGCGTATTCGGCAGTAACTACCAGGACGTGTTCGCCTTCATCGTGCTGATCATCGTGCTGGTGTTCCGTCCGTCCGGCCTGCTGGGCGAACGTGTCGCGGATCGCGCGTAACGGAAGGGAGCAAACAACATGACATCCATTCAACCGATCGAATCCTCGACGTCGCTCGTCGAAGAGCGCAACACCGCCAAGACCGTCATCATCGGCATCCTGACCGCGGTCTTCGTGATCGCCGCGCCGATCATCATCGGCTCGGCCGGCGGCAACTACTGGGTCCGCGTGCTCGACTTCGCGATGCTGTACGTGATGCTCGCGCTGGGCCTGAACGTGGTGGTCGGCTTCGCCGGCCTGCTCGACCTGGGCTATATCGCGTTCTACGCGGTGGGCGCGTACACCGCGGCATTGTTGAGCTCGCCGCACCTGACCTCGCAGTTCGAGTGGATCGCGGCGCTCGCGCCGAACGGGCTGCATGTGCCGTTCTTCATCATCGTGCCGATCGCAATGGCGCTGGCGGCGACCTTCGGGATCCTGCTCGGTGCGCCGACGCTGCGCCTGCGCGGCGACTACCTGGCGATCGTGACGCTCGGCTTCGGTGAAATCGTCCGGATCTTCATGAACAACCTCGACCGTCCGGTGAACATCACCAACGGCCCGAAGGGGATCACGGGGATCGACCCGGTGCACGTCGGCGGCTTCAACCTGTCGCAGACGCACTCGCTGTTCGGGCTCCAGCTGCCGTCGGTGTACATGTACTACTACCTGTTCGTGCTGTGCTCGCTGCTGGTGATCTGGGTGTGTACGCGCCTGCAGCACTCGCGTATCGGCCGCGCATGGGCGGCGATCCGCGAAGACGAGATCGCGGCGAAGGCAATGGGCATCAACACCCGTAACGTGAAGCTGCTCGCATTCGCGATGGGCGCGTCGTTCGGCGGCCTGTCGGGCGCGATGTTCGGCTCGTTCCAGGGCTTCGTGTCGCCGGAATCGTTCACGTTCTGGGAATCGATCGTCGTGCTCGCGTGCGTGGTGCTCGGCGGCATGGGCCATATCCCGGGCGTGATCCTGGGCGCGGTGCTGCTCGCGATCTTCCCGGAATTCCTGCGCTCGACGATGAGCCCGCTGCAGCATGCGCTGTTCGGTCATGACATCGTCGATACGGAAGTGATCCGTCAGGCGCTGTACGGCCTCGCGATGGTGGTCATCATGCTGTACCGCTCGGAAGGCCTGTGGCCCGCGCCGAAGCATGAGGACAGGATCGCGAAACTGGCGAAGCGCGCCAGCAAGAAGCCGGTGCGCGCTTAACCTACGGACACAGGGGATATACACATGAGCGACAAGCAAATCCGACTGTCCGTCAAAGGCGTGAACAAGCGCTTCGGCGGCCTGCAGGCACTGTCCGACGTTGGCCTGCAGATCAAGGAAGGCGAGATCTACGGCCTGATCGGCCCGAACGGCGCTGGCAAGACGACGTTCTTCAACGTGATCACGGGCCTCTACACGCCGGACTCCGGCGAGTTCAAGCTCGACGGCACGGAATACAAGCCGACCGCGGTGCATCAGGTCGCGAAGACGGGCATCGCGCGCACGTTCCAGAACATCCGCCTGTTCGGCGGGATGACGGCCCTCGAGAACGTGATGGTGGGCCGCCACGTGCGCACCAAGCACGGGCTGCTCGGCGCGGTGTTCCAGACGCCGGCCGAACGCCAGGAAGAGCGCGAGATCAAGGAACGCGCGATCGAGCTGCTCGAATACGTCGGCGTGCTGCAGTACGCCGACTACACGTCGCGCAACCTGTCGTACGGCCACCAGCGCCGTCTCGAGATCGCGCGCGCACTGGCGACCGACCCGAAGCTGCTCGCGCTCGACGAGCCGGCGGCCGGGATGAACGCGACCGAGAAGGTCGAACTCACGCGCCTGCTCGACAAGATCCGCTCGGACGGCCGCACGATTCTCCTGATCGAGCACGATGTGAAGCTCGTGATGGGGCTGTGCAACCGGATGACGGTGCTCGATTACGGCAAGGTGATCGCCGAGGGTCTGCCGCAGGACGTGCAGAAGAATCCGAAGGTGATTGAGGCATATCTCGGCGCAGGGGTGCACTGATGGCAGCGGCAATGTTGAAAATCAAGGGCTTGCAGGTCAACTACGGCGGCATCCAGGCCGTCAAGGGCGTTGACATGGAAGTCCGTCAGGGCGAGCTCGTGACGCTGATCGGCGCGAACGGCGCGGGCAAGACCACGACGATGAAGGCGATCACGGGTCTCAAGGCGTATTCGGCAGGCGACATCGAGTACGACGGCAAGTCGATCAAGGGCATGCCGACCCACGAGCTGCTCAAGCGCGGCCTCGCGATGGTGCCGGAAGGCCGCGGGATCTTCGCGCGGATGTCGATCATCGAGAACATGCAGATGGGCGCATACCTGCGCAACGACGCCGAGCAGATCAAGAAGGACGTCGACCGGATGTTCGGCTTCTTCCCGCGCCTGAAGGAGCGTGCAACGCAGCTCGCGGGCACGCTGTCGGGCGGCGAGCAGCAGATGCTGGCGATGTCGCGCGCGATTCTCTCCAAGCCGAAGCTGCTGCTGCTCGACGAGCCGTCGATGGGCCTGTCGCCGATCATGGTCGAGAAGATCTTCGAAGTGGTGCGTGAAATCTCGAAGGAGGGCATCACGGTGCTGCTGGTCGAGCAGAACGCACGCCTTGCGCTGCAGGCGGCCGACCGAGGCTACGTGATGGATTCGGGCACGGTCACGATGGAAGGCGATGCGAAGCAGATGCTCGACGATCCGAAGGTGCGTGCCGCGTACCTGGGCGAATGAGTGAGTGAATGAGCGGGCCCGGTGGCGCGCGACGGCAGGTGCCGGGCGCGTCTCACACGGGCTTTCGAAAGGCTGTCACGGGATGCCGTGACAGCCTTTTTTTTCGTGTCACGCGATTCGGGTCGAACTTGTGCGGGCGGGCGCGACTCCATTCGACTGTTGCGCCGCGCATGCGGCGCGGGAACGATGGGGGCGGCCGCTCGTTGCCGGTCGCCAGCAAACCGACACACGGGCCGCGTAGCATCGGCGGCCGATCGGCACACGGAGAGCACGCATGAGTCTGGACTACGGTTTCGTGAAGGCGAAGGTGACATCGGTGGCGAAGCTGAAGGGCTCGCCGCACGGCAGCGAGATCCAGTATCACATCCACCTGACGCTCGCGTTGCCCGGAGGCAACTGGGATGTCGCGATCAACGTCGGCACCAGCGACGCGGACGACCTGCTGAACTACAAGCTCGTCTACGATTTCCACCACCCGATTACGCAGACGCTCGCGGCCGCGGCGGAAGGCTACACGGACCTGACGGGGCAGGCCGCGTTGCCCGCGCTCGACTACATGCGCAGCGACATCCTGAACGAAACGGGTGCGTGGCGCCCGAGCGCCGTGATGGACGGTACCGAGAATCAGGAGCCGATTCCGTCGCTGCTGCGGCTCGTGAATGCCGCGCAGTCGCAGGGGCTCGACGTCGTCGTGTTCGGCCGCTCGTATGCCGAAGGCAACGGCATCCACGACACGCACATGAACCAGGGTTCGACCGGCGCGAACTACCTGCACCGTGCGGGCGACGACCACAACGACCACAACGACATCTGGCAGGACGGCGCGCTGATCGTGCGCGTGAGCGACACGCAGTGGGCTGCGTATTTCGCCGCGTTCGAGCAGCAGGCCGTGCCGACCGACGCGCTCGGCAATCCGCTGCCGGGCGCGGGGCCGATCACGCGCTGAGCGGGCTAGCTGCCGGCCTTTGCTTCATGCGGCCGGCAGCGTCTTGCCGAACGAGATGCGATCCTCGACGCGATAGCCGAGTGCCGCGTAGAAGCGGCACGCGTCGTCGTTGCCGGGCAGCACCTGCAGGTTGATCTTCAGGCAGCCGCGTGCGGCGAGCGCGCGTTCCGCATGCGCGATCAGTGCGCGGCCGATGCCGAGCCGCCGCGCGTCGTTCGATACGCCGAACGAGTAGAGCCAGCCGCGATGCCCGTCGAAACCCGCCATCAGCGTGCCGACGACGCGCGCGCCGCTGATCGCGACGAAGAACAGTTCCGGCTGCGTCGCGAGCTTCAGCTCGATCGATCGCAGCGGATCGCGGTGCGGTGGTGCGTCCGCGTCTTCGTACTGCGGGAACGCGTCGCGCCATACCGCGAGCACGGCATCGGTGTCGGCGCGTTCGAACGGGCGGATTGCGACAGCATCGGCGGCGGCATCCATCGCGGCGGTCTCCTTAGAGCGTGTCGAGAACCGACCGCAGCATCGCCATCATCTGGTCGATTTCCTCGGTCGTCACGTTCAGTGCGGGCATGAAGCGCAGCAGGTTCGGCCGCGCGGCGTTCAGCAGCAGGCCATCGGGCTGCATGTCGCGCGCTTTCTCGACGATCTGCGGGCCGATGTCCTTGCCGAGCAGCAGCGCGCGCAGCAGGCCTTCGCCGCGTTCGCCTTCGAAGCCGCGCTCTTCCGATAGCTCGAGCAGCTTGCGCTTCAGGTATTCGCTGCGCTCACGCACGCCTTCGAGGAAGCCCGGCGCGACGAGCTGCGAGATCACCGAATAGCCGACCGCCGTCATCAGCGGGTTGCCGTTGTACGTGCCGCCCTGGTCGCCGGCCTCGAACACCGCAAATTCGGCCTTCGACAGCAGCGCGCCGAGCGGGGCACCGCCGCCGATGCCTTTCGCGAGCGTCATGACGTCCGGCTCGATGCCGGACAGCTCGTACGCGAACAGCGTGCCCGCGCGGCCGCAGCCGCTTTGCACTTCGTCGACGATCAGCAGCAGGTTGTGCTGCTTCGTCAGCGCGCGCAGCGCCTGCATGAATTCACGCGTGGCCGGAATCACGCCGCCTTCGCCCTGGATCGGCTCGAGCATCACCGCGACGGTCTTGTCGGTGATCAGCTTCTCGACCGAGTTGATGTCGTTCAGCTCGGCTTTCGGGAAGCCCGGCACCTGCGGTGCGTAGATCGTGTCCCAGCCCGGCTTGCCACTGGCCGACATCGTCGCGAGCGTGCGGCCGTGGAAGCTGTGGTCGAACGTGATGATCTCGTACGCGCCGTTCTTGAACTTGCGACCCCACTTGCGTGCGAGCTTGATTGCGCCTTCGTTCGCTTCCGCACCGCTGTTCGTGAAGAACACCTTGTCGAACACGCTGTGCTGCGTGAGCAGACCCGCGAGCTTCGCCATCGGTTCGTTGTAGAACGCGGGCGACGGGTTCAGCAGCATTGCCGCCTGCGTCTTCAGCGCTTCGACGATGCCTTCGTTGCAATGGCCGAGACTGTTGACGGCCCAGCCCTGGATGAAGTCCAGATAGCGCTTGCCGGTGTGATCGTAGAGCCACGAACCCTTGCCGTGCGTAAACACGATGTCGGGGCGGTTCGTGATGTACATCAGCGAGTCGATCGGATAATCGTTCAGGGGCATGGCAGCAGACTCCAGCGGACGTTGAAAGGGAAACAGGCAATAAAAAAGCCACGGAAGGCCGTGGCTGGTGGGTCGAACAGCTTGTGCGTAACCGGTGAAGCAGTGTGGGGTTACGCGCGAGTCCGTGACGAGCCTGCGGCATCCGGGCGGAGCGGCGAGCGGCGACGTCGAAGGGCGGACAGGAAGCAGTTCATGTGCGCAAGCATAAGGCATCCCGCGCCTCACTGTAAACCGCCGCGATGCCACCGGTGTGACATCGCGGCGCGCAGTGCTGTACGCGGGTGCGCGGGCCTTAGACCGGATGTGCGAGATCGGCGGCGCTCGTGAACGAGTCCGCGTAGAACTCGTCGGCCGGCAGCGCGTGGTGCTGCGTGAAGTCGCGCTGCGCGGATTCGACCATCACCGGCGCGCCGCACGCGTACACCTGGTGGGCCGACAGATCGGGCAGGTCCTCGATCACCGCGCGATGGACGAAGCCCGTGCGGCCCGTCCACTGATCGCCGGCGTCCGGCTCGGAGAGCACCGGCACGTACTTGAAGTTCGGGATCTCGCGTGCCCACTGCTCGGCGAGCTCGCCGAGGTAGATGTCCTTCTTGCGGCGCGCACCCCAGTAGAGCGTCATCGGGCGCGTGATGCCCGTGTGCTTCACGTGCTCGATGATCGCCTTGATCGGCGCGAAGCCCGTGCCCGATGCGAGCAGCACGATCGGCTTGTCGGAATCTTCACGCAGGAAGAACGTGCCGAGCGGGCCTTCGAAGCGCAGGATGTCGCGCTCCTTCATCGCGCCGAACACGTGATCGGTGAACTTGCCGCCCGGCATGTGACGGATGTGCAGCTCGACCGGGCCTTCCTCGTGCGGCGCGTTCGCCATCGAGTAGCTGCGGCGCGAGCCGTCCTTCAGGATGAACTCGACGTACTGGCCTGCGAGATACTGCAGGCGTTCGTTGGCAGGCAACTGCAGCTTCACGACCATCACGTCGTCGGCCTTGCGTTCGAGCGCGGCGATCCGGCACGGCAGCTTCTTGACCTGCACGCCGTCGACGCCGGCGATTTCGCGCACGTCGATTTCGAGATCGCACTGCGCCTTCGAGCAGCACAGCAGCGCGAGGCCGCGCGTGCGTTCGTCGTTGGACAGTGCCGACGCGGCGTGCGGGCCCTGTTCGATCTGGCCCGACACGATCTGGCCCTTGCAGGAGCCGCACGCGCCGTTCTTGCAGCCGTACGGCAGATGGACGTTCTGGCGCAGCGCAGCCGCCAGCACGGTTTCATCCGACTCGACCTGGAATTGCCGGCCGCTTTGCTTGAGAGTGACGTTGAATGCCATAGAACCAAACTAGAACAAAATGTGGGGACCGTGCATGTGGCGCACGGCAGCTACAATGCAAGCCCGTTGCGCGTCGCGCAACGGTGGCTACTGAATTCGCAACCAACATGATCGCGACTCGAATCCTGCGCCGGCCGCGCGCACTGATCGTCGGCTGCGGCGACGTCGGCATGCGCTGCGTCGCGCAATGGCGCGACACGCACCGCAACCTGCGGATCTTCGCGCTGACGAGCCACCCGGCCCGCCGCGACGAACTGCGCGCCGCGGGCGCGACACCGATCGTCGGCGACCTCGATCGCCGGGCGACGCTCGGCCGCCTCGCGGGT
>NZ_CAJNKE010000179.1 GCF_905232215.1 Burkholderia sp. LMG 13014 | reverse complement strand
GCTCCAGCTGCAACTCCGGTATGCCCGGGCCGTGATCGACAACCTGGATACGCACGCACGACGGCGTGTCGATCAGGCGGATGTGCGCGTCTTCACCGTATCGAATCGCGTTGGCAACCAGGTTCGTCAGGCAGCGTTTGAGGCCCAGCGGCTGGGCCGATATCGGCGGCACCTCACCGCTGATCGTCACCTTCTGACCGAGTTCGGCCGCATCTTCCGCGATGGCATCCACCAGTGCATTGATATCGACCGGACTGAACGCCTCGACCACTTCTTCATTGCGCAGAAACGACAGCGTGGCCTCCAGAAGCTGCGTCATCTCGTCGATGTCGTCTCTGAGCCGGTCACTCAATTCGACATCCTGAGCAGATCGAAGGCGAAGCGTCATGCGCGTCAGCGGGGTACGCAGATCGTGCGATACGGCGGCAAGAAAGCGGTTGCGCTCGCTCATTTGCCGCCGCAGCGACGCCTGCATCGTGTTGAACACGCTGGCGGCCTGACGCGCCTCGACCGGGCCGATTTCCTTGATGGGCGGCGCATCGATATTCCTCGACAGTTCAGCGGCCCCTACGGTCAGCGTGCGGAACGGGGCGGCCAGCATGCGCGCGCCGATCCAGGATGAAATCAGCGCCGGCATCACCTGGATCATCACCGCGGCGCCCCACTGCAACGATGCGCTCATCCCCGGAGGCGGCTTGAAGGGAGCGGTGCTGTAGAGCTTGAAGAGCAGCAGGCCGGCACTGATCTGCATCACGAGGATGATCGAGATCATCACGAAGAACAGGCGATAGAAAGCCGAATCGAAGCGGGGTCTGTGCATGGTCATGGCCGACAGCGAGCAATGGCTTCGATTATCGCCCGTGAATGTAGGGGCCATGTGTGCCGTTTATTGCAAACCCGAAACATGTCTTCGTCCCGCGTCCACCTCGTCTGCCCGCCTGGCCCGCCATCACGCTCACCGATCGTTTGTATCACCGACGATACAAACGCCACATGAACCAGAAATAACCGGCACTTACCGTTCCCCCTGAGTTGCGCTACACGGCATCGCGTTCAGTCGATCGCAAAATCAGGAGGAGACAATGATGAAGGTGAAGAACCGGACGAAGCACCCGGCGGTTTCGGCAACGCTACCGCTGCGGCACGGCGGGCGTTACGCCCCCCTCTTCGTCGGACCGGTATTCGGGTTGGCATCGTTGGGCGTGCACGCGCAGGAACAGGCGCAAACGCCCGTGCCGACTCAGCAGATCGCCGCGCCTGATGCGGCGTCCGCTGCGACGCCTGCCGCGGTGCCCGGCACCGCGGTACCGAATGCCCCTGCAGCGGAGACGTCGAAAGCGCAAGGCAAGGATGGCGCGACGCTCAATACCGTGGTGGTGACCGCGACACGCCGACGCGAACCGGCTCGCGAAGTCCCCATGCAGGTCAATGTCCTGTCGGCCGACGAACTGCAGAAGAGCGGCGCGAAAACGATGTCCGATTATCTCTCTGCGGAGCCGGGTGTCGACTTGAACGCCAGTGGCGGCAGCGGGTCGGGCCAGGTCAGTATCCGCGGCGTGACGACGGGTGTTCAGACAGGGCCGACGGTCGGCATGTATATCGACGACGTCGCGTTCGGCGGCAGCACCCTGTTCTCCCAAAGTGCAACGTTCGCGCTCGACATGAGCCTGCTCGACCTCAACCACGTCGAGATCCTGCGCGGTCCGCAGGGCACGTTGTATGGCGCGGGGGCGATGGGCGGCTTGCTGAAATACGTGACCAACGAACCGGACCCGAGTCAGTTTTCCGGGCAGGTCGGCACCGGCGTGTCGGGAACGGCGCATGGCGGTGTGAGCGGTTCGGCCAACGCCGCGTTGAACATCCCGCTGAAGACCGACGTTGCCGCGCTGCGCGTCTCCGTGTTCGGGCAGCACGATGGCGGTTATGTCGACGCCGTGGGCCCCAAGGCGGACACCCACATCGATCGCGGCGACACCTACGGCGCCCGCGCGTCGTTGCTGCTGACGCCGACCCGCGATTTGACGGTCCGGTTGTCCGCGGTCTCGCAAAACATCAATCGCAACGATCCGAACTACGTCGAATACGGCGCCAACGGGCAGCCGGTCTGGGGCGACCTGACAACGCGACAGTTTGCCCAGCAGCCCTTTCATCAAAACATCCAGCTGTATTCGGCCGGGATCGAATACGAACTCGGCTGGGCGCGCCTGAACTCGATCACGTCGTATCAACGCATCAACACGAGCGCGCCGCAAGACCTGACCGGTGTCTATGGGCCGCTATTTGCAGCACAGGGGCTGGATCTCGGTTCGGTAGTCGCCAAGGATGTGGCCACCACGAACAAGGTGACCCAGGAGTTTCGCCTGACCTCGCCGGGCAACCAGCGCCTCGAGTGGCTGGCCGGCCTCTTCTATACGCACGAGCGCAGCAACTCGAGCGAAGGCTTCCTGACGACGTTGCCCGACGGCACGCCCGGCCCGAACCTGTCGGAGCTCCAGGCGCCCAGTACGTACAACGAGTACGCGGCCTACGGCGACCTGACTTATCACCTCACGCCGCGCCTTTCGCTGACGGGCGGCGTCCGGATCGCCCACAACACCCAGACCTATGAACAGACGACCTCCGGTACGCTCGCCGGTCCGACCCAGACCATCTCGGCACCGTCGTCGGACACCAGCAAAACCTACATGTTCACCGCGCGCTATGCGCTGACCGCCAACAGCAATGCGTACGTCCGCATCGCCAGCGGATACCGGCCCGGTGGCCCGAATGCCCTGCTGATCGATCCCCTCACCGGCATGCGTGCGGCGGGCAGCCCGACCTTCGCGCCCGACACGCTGTGGAGCTACGAGGCAGGCTACAAGGCCGACCTGCTGGACAAGCGGCTATCGCTGGAGACGTCGGTCTACGACATCGAGTGGAAGAACATCCAGCAGCTCGGCACGGTCGATGGCGTCAACCAGGTCATCAACGCCGGCAACGCGCGCATCAAGGGCCTGGAGTTCTCCGGTACGTTCCGCCCCAACCCGCACTGGAACTTCAGTGCGAACCTGTCGCTCATCGACGCCAGCCTGACGACCGGCAACGCGAGCGCGGGTACGACAGCGGGCCAGCCATTGCCGAACTCGGCCAAGGTCGCCGCGACGCTCTCGGGCACCTATCTGTTCAGCGCACACGGGTATCCGTCGTATGCGGGTATTACGCAGCGATTCGTCGGCCGGCGTCATAGCGGGTTCGACGCCAGCTCGGGCCGGCCGGATTACCCGTTGCCAGGCTACGCGATCACGGATCTCCAGGCGGGCGTGGACTTCAGGAAGTTCAGCCTGGCGTTCTATGTTCGCAACCTGTTCGACCGGCGCGCGTTGATCGCGGCCGGTACTTCGCTGATACCGCTGGGCGGCCCGGCGCTCGTCAGCGTGATTCAGCCTCGCACGATCGGCGCGGCACTTACCGTTCCGTTCTAAATCATAGGGATAACTTAAAATGACGCAAGAATCGCACGATATCGTCAAGCAACTGGATACCCTGTTCGAACGCTTCAACAAATCCGATGAACCCGGCCTCGTCGTGGCCGTGGCGCACCGAGGCGAAGTCCTCTACCGACGAGGCTTCGGCATGGCAAGCCTGGAACACGGCGTAGCCAATACGCCGGCCACACGCTTGCGCATCGGCTCGACGAGCAAGCACTTCACCTGTCTCGCCGCGCTCCTGCTCGCCGAGGACGGCAAGCTCGACATCGACGCCGGGATTCGCACGTACCTGCCTGAACTGCCGCTGCTGGCAGGCGATCCCAGCTTGCGCCAGCTGATGACGCATACGAGCGGCTACCGCTGCTATCTCGACCTCACGCTGCTCGCGCAAGGCGTGGCGACGCTGCCGCGTGGCGGCGTGCTGGCGGCAGAAGTCCGGCAACGCGACGTCAATTTCCCGCCGGGCGAGCGGATGATCTATTGCAACGGCGGATATCACCTGCTGTCGCTCGCGATCGAGCGGGTCAGCGGCCTCCCCTTCGAGACCTTTCTGAAGGAACGCATCTTCGACGTGATGGGCATGGTCGACACGGAGTCGGTCGCCGACGACATGCGCATCCGCCCGCGCATGGCGACCCAGCACGTGCCGGACGGAAAAGGCGGATTCATGCGCGGCCTCTTTCCGTCGTGGGAAGTGCTCGGTGAAGGTGGGATCGTGTCGACAGTCGACGACATGCTGCGCTGGCTCGCGCACCTGCGCGGCCCCAAGCGGGTCGGCAGCGAAGCAAGCTGGCGCCAGATGCTGACCAAACCGCACTATTCGAGCGGCGCGGAAGGCGTCTACGCCCTCGGGCTGATGCTCACACCCCATCGCGACGTGGAGGTGCTGCATCATGCCGGCGGTGTGTTCGGTGGCTCATGTCAGATGTTGACCGTGGCCAGGCAGGCGCTGGATGTCATCATTCTCACGAACGGCGCGGCAGTCAATGTGATTGAACTGGCTACGCAGATAGTCGATATCGTTCTGGGCGATGCCATCCTTGGCGCGAAACCTGCCGCGCCCCTGCAAACTGCCGGGCACGAAGCCTTGCTCGGCAAGTACCACTCGCGTGTATCCGGGACGTATTGCGTGATCGACGATCACGACGGGCAAGTCAATGCGACCTTGCATAACGCCAGACAGATGCCTCAGGCGCTCATCGAGACGGAAGCCGGATTGCGGGTCGACGAAGGGGCCGGCGGAACGCTGCTGATCAAACCTCGAGCGCCGGCGGCAGCGGCACGTGTGACGGCTATCGAGCTGGTGGACTGCGGGCACGCGGAGACGCTCGAGCGCTTGCCCGATCACGCACCGTCGCTCTCCGATGCGTCGGCCGGTCTGACGGGCACGTATCACGGTCACGATGCCGCGGCACGTGCGACGATCGCAGTGACGAACGGTGAACTCATGTTGACCATGCACGGCGTCGCAGGCAGTGCCGACTACCGGCTGGAGCCGGTGGCCGACGATATTTTCACGTTCGACCCCGCCGGTCAGTTTGCCGTCATCCACGGCGTCCTGACGGTGGAACGCTCGGGTCACGAGGTGACGCGCTTTCGCATCGATACGTCGCGCACGCGCAACTTGACCTTCATGCGAGAGCGGTGTGATTCGTAGATATCGCGTCACTTCATGATGTGACGTTTGCGTGGTGGGGCTTGCAGCTTCGTCAGGAGGTGCGAGTTCCGCCACGCGCCTGTGATGACTCGCCGTGACGCCGCCGGAGATCGCCCTGCCGGTCCATTCGACGAGTCGCTGATGACGGTGGCTTCGTCGTTCGGTCGAAGGCAATCGCAATCGATACCACGCCACAAAAACAAAAAACCCGCGAGCGCTAGGCTTCTCGCGGGCTTTCGACCCTTCGTCGAATCGCACTGAAAGCGATCGTGGTGCCGGGGACCGGACTCGAACCGGCAAGCCAGTTAAGGCGGCGGATTTTCGTCACACTGCTTCTTTCAAAGCCGGCGTCGCGTGCGCGATGCCGTTCGTGCGCTGGACTATGCCTTCACCGTCGCGCGCGGGCGTGCCTGCTACCCGTGCGCCTTAGGCGCCCCCCGTCTAGTCTCTACACCTTCCTCGCGGATACCGCGAGGCTTGGCTCGGCGTTGCCTCGATGCGCGCATCAGGGGTTTCACCGAATTTGAAGGGTTCTGCACCGACCGTTTCCGGCCGGGCACTCAATCTTTTAAGTCCGCTATGTTTACCAATTTCATCACCCCGGCAAGAGGGCGGACGCGATTCTACCATTGCTCGCGCCCCCCTTCCTCATTTGTTCCGTCGCAGCTTGCCCTACCGGCGACGCGCTGTCGCGGTAATGCCCCGAGACCGATCCGGTCCGTTGAAACAACGTCCCTTGCAACCGCACCGACGCTTGCCGGCACGATCGGCCGCGCGTTCGATCACATGCGCCTTACATCCGGAAAATGAAAGGCTTCGATTTCGCCTGACATCCGCATGCTCGACCGACGCGGCCGATGCCCCGATTTCCAACCGAATTTCGATACACGGGCGATTCGCCACCTTTCGTTAAGCCCGCCTTAAGCAACGCCGTGATAGCCGATCCCGGCGTTGCGAACGGCACGCCGCACGTTCGCGATTTTTTCACCGAAACGAAATATGCGCGCCTTAGCCTGACCCGCGCCCATGTAACCAGCGGTAATAGATCAACCCGATTCGGTTGGCGCGAATCATCTATTCAGGAAAACGAAATGTTTAGAAAGCCTCTGTTCATTGTGATGTCAGCATCGGTCTTTCTTGCGGCATGCGGTGGAGACGATGCGACTTCGACCCCCGGTATCGCACCGACCAATACGGCGGCCGTGCCGAACACGGCCACCGCGTCCGGCTACGCGCTGTCCGTGTTCGCGAAAGCGCCGGTCTCCACCGACAAACCCGACTCGATCGTCCAGTTCAACGACACCGTCTTCATCGGCTACCAGAAGGCGGGTGACGTCAAGGACGGCTCGGTCCCGGGGCTGACCAACGATGTCGTGCAGTACGACCTGGGCGGCAACGCCCTCAAGACTTACTCGGTGCCGGGGCACGTCGACGGCCTGATGGCGCGCGCCGACACCAACACGCTCTGGGCGATGGCCAACGAAGACGGCAATCCCGAGCTGACGATCATCGATCTCAAGGCCGGCACGCAGAAGACCTACGCGCCGACCGTCAATCCGACCGCGCACGGCGGCGGCTTCGACGACATGCAACTGCTCAACGGGAACGTCTACGTGAGCGCATCCAACCCGGCGACGCCGGGCACCGCGCCGACGGTCGTCCAGCTCACGCTGAACGCCAACGGCACGACGTTCGACGTCGCCCCCGTACTGGCCGGCAATGCACAGGCGACCGACCTGACGCCGTCGGTCGGCGGTTCACCGAATCCGACCTACAACCAGCCGGTCACGCTGGCCCTGACGGACCCGGATTCCGAAGCGATCGATACGGCCGGCGACCTCGTCCTCGACAGCCAGGCCGACGGCAAGCTGGTGTTCATCCACAATCCAGGCGCAAGCCAGAGTGTCAGCGTGCTGACGCTCACGCTCTTCAACGACAAGGACGGCCCCGTGTATCCGGTCGACGATACCCGCTGGGTGCCGGCGCCCGGGCCGCAAAACAAGACCTTCATGCTGTTCACCGACGCAAACAACACGACGTACCGCGTCGATGCCGCATTCAGCCAGGGCGACGCATACAGCGCCGGCCAGGGCCAGGTGATGAAGCTCGATCCGAAGACCGGCCACCTGACGCCGATCGCAACGAGCGTCGGCAACGCGTCGGCGCTTCAGGACCCGCACGGCATGCTGTTCGTCGCGCTGTAACGTCCGTCGGCGCTTGCGTACCGTCCGCCGCCCGGGGCGACCGACGGTACGCGGGCCACGCGCCTCGGGGGGCGCCGTTCCTCGCGCGCGCCCACCCCGCTACCGTGCCGGCGGACGCACCTGAAACGATCCGTCATCACCAACCACCTCGCGCGCGCCCACACGCCGCTCCGTTCCGCCGCTACAATCCACGCGTGGTTTCGCGAGCGCTTTCGTCATACGAGCCCGTGCGCGCTGTCCGATGTGCCCCCTTCACGCGTCATCGGCAAGTCACAAACGTTTTCGATAATTTTCCGGCCGAAAACGTTTACATCGCGCTACCACATGACCTCGACCATCAAGGACGTCGCTGCCCTCGCGGGCTTCTCGATCGCCACCGTCTCACGCGCGATCAACGCGCCGCATACCGTCAGTCCCGCCACGCTGCAAACGATCCGCACCGCGATCGACACGCTGCAGTTCCGCCCGAGCCCGCTCGGCCGGCAACTGCGCGGCGAGCGCACGCGGCTCGTCGGCGTCGTCGTGCCGACGTTGTCGAACCCCGTGTTCGCCGACTGCCTGCAAGGCATCGACGAGCTCGCGACCGCGGCCGGCTTCAAGTTGATCCTGATGACGACCGAATACGATGCGGCGCGCGAGCGTCATGCGATCGAGACGCTGCGCGAGCAGCGCGTCGAAGGGCTGATCCTCACGGTCGCCGACGCGGACACGCACCCGCTCCTCGACATGCTCGACCGCGACGGCCCGCACTACGTGCTGATGCACAACGACACGCAGCGCCGCCCGTCGGTATCGGTCGACAACCGCAGCGCCGCCTACGACGGCGTACGGCTGCTGACCGCGCGCGGTCACCGCCGCGTGCTGATGCTGGCCGGCTCGCTCGCCGCATCGGATCGGGCGCGCCAGCGTCATCTCGGTTACGCACAGGCACTCGAGGAAAGCGGCGTCGCCACGCTGCCGCCGGTCGAAGTCGACTTCAACGCGCCCGAGTTGCCCGACGCGGTGCTTGCGCATCTCACCGCACATGCGACGCGTCCGACCGCTCTCTTCTGCAGCAACGACCTGCTCGCGATGGTCGTGATGCGCGGCCTGCGCCGTGCGGGCTTCTCGATCCCGGACGACCTGTCGGTGCTCGGCTTCGACGGCATCGCGATCGGCGAACTGCTCGCGCCGCCGCTCGCGAGCGTCGCGACGCCGAACCGCGACATCGGCCGCCACGCGTGGCAGCGTCTCGTCGAATGCATCGGCGGCGCAGCGATCGAACGCACGTCGCTGATCCTGCCTCACGAGGTGCGCGACGGCGCGACGGTCGCCCCGCCGGCCACCGACCTGCAATTGCGCCAGGCCTGAACGAGCGCGCCGCACCACCCCGTACACAACACCACCACCCCAGCGCCTCACCCTCGCCCGGAGACCTGCCGTGTCCTTTCGCCTGACCTCGCTGCTGCGTGCGCTTGCCGCACCGCTCGCCTGCGCCGCGCTCATCGCCGGCGCGCCCGCCGCTCACGCCGACGAAACCGCGATCTGCTACAACTGCCCGCCCGAATGGGCCGACTGGGCCGCGCAGATCGCGGCGATCAAGCAGAAGACCGGCATCCGCGTGCCGTTCGACAACAAGAACTCGGGCCAGTCGATCGCGCAGCTGATCGCCGAGCAGAAGAGCCCGGTCGCCGACGTCGTCTATCTCGGCGTGTCGTCGGCGTTCCAGGCGAAGGACAAGGGCGTGATCGCGCCGTACAAGCCCGCGCACTGGAACGACATTCCCGCGAACCTGAAGGACCCGCAAGGCTACTGGTTCGCGATCCACTCGGGCACGCTGGGCTTCTTCGTGAACAAGGACGCGCTCGACGGCAAGCCGGTGCCGCGATCGTGGGCCGATCTGCTGAAGCCGGAATACAAGGGCATGGTCGGCTATCTCGATCCGTCGAGCGCGTTCGTCGGCTATGCGGGCGCGGTCGCCGTGAACCAGGCACTCGGCGGCAGCCTCGACAACTTCAAGCCGGCGCTCGACTGGTTCAGGAAGCTGAAGGCGAACGCGCCGATCGTGCCGAAGCAGACCGCGTATGCGCGCGTGCTGTCGGGTGAGATTCCGATCCTGCTCGACTACGACTTCGATGCGTATCGCGCGAAGTACAAGGACAACGCAAACGTCGAGTTCGTGATTCCGAAGGAAGGCACGATCGCGGTGCCGTACGTGATGAGTCTCGTGAAGGGTGCGCCGCACGACGCGAACGGCAAGAAGGTGCTCGACTTCGTGCTGTCCGACGAAGGCCAGAAGCTGTGGGCCAACGCCTACCTGCGTCCGGTGCGCGCACAGACGCTCGGCGCGGACATCGCATCGAAGTTCCTGCCGGCGAGCGAATATGCGCGCGCGAAATCGGTCGACTTCGGCAAGATGGCGGCCGGCCAGCAGGCATTCGGCCAGCAGTACCTGCAGGTGATGCAGTAAGCCGCAGGACGCAACCGATGCTCGACCTGACTTTCCCGCTGCGCTGGCGCGTCGCGCTCGTCGCGCCGGCGCTCGCGGTGTTCGCCGCGTTCTGGCTGCTGCCGATGGCGGCACTCGTGCAGGTGTCCGCCGACGGCGCATTCTTCTCGCACTACGCGGCGCTGCTCGGCAATGCGCGCTACATGAAGAGCCTCGGCGAGACCGTCGCGCTGTCCGCGGGCGTCACGCTCGCGACGCTCGTGCTGTCGACGATCTCGGGCCTCCTGCTCGCGCGCCGTGAATTCGCGGGCAAGCGCGTGCTGCTCGCGCTGCTGACGTTTCCGCTTGCGTTCCCGGGTGTCGTCGTCGGCTTCATGGTGATCATGCTCGCCGGCCGGCAGGGGCTGATCGGCATGCTGTCCGCGAAGCTCACGGGCGACAAGTGGGTCTTCGCCTACTCGGTGGCCGGGCTGTTCATCGGCTACCTGTACTTCTCGATTCCGCGCGTGATCGTCACCGTGATCGCGGCCGCGTCGAAGCTCGACGCGTCGCTCGAGGAAGCCGCACGCTCGCTCGGCGCATCGCCGTGGCGCATCTTCGTCGACATCGTGCTGCCCGCGCTCGCGCCGGGCCTGATCGCGGCCGGCGCGATCTGCTTCGCGACCGCGATGGGCGCGTTCGGCACCGCGTTCACGCTCGCCACCGACCTGAACGTACTGCCGATGACGATCTATACCGAGTTCACGCTGAACGCGAACATCGCGACGGCGGCCGGCCTGTCGATCGTGCTCGGCATCGTCACCTGGGCCGTGCTCGCGCTCGCGCGCCGCTTCACCGGTCACACCGCCGCCGCCGCGGCCTGAGGATTCCCGCATGCAATCGCTTT
>NZ_CAJNKE010000178.1 GCF_905232215.1 Burkholderia sp. LMG 13014 | reverse complement strand
GCCGGCGAAGCCGTCTACCGGATCGCGAGCGACATCTACGGCGGCATCTCGCGCCTCGAAACCGAAATCGACGACAGCACGGCCGACCTGACCGGTTCGATCCGGCTGCTGACGGTGAGCCGCATCGAGTCGCCCGTCTACGACGAATTCCTCGCGGAATTCCATCGCGCGTATCCGCGCATCGACCTGCAGATCGAAGTGATGCGCTCGTCGGACATTCTGTCTTCGCTGCTGCAGAAGACGGCCACGGCCGGGCTCGGCCTGTGCCGTACGCCGCACGACAAGCTGGAGATGCGATGCTTCCTGCGCCAGCGCTATGCGATCTACTGCGGCCGCCATCACCGGCTGTTCGGGCAGACGCAACTGCGCATGGACGATCTGCTCGCGGAAAATTTCGTGTCGTTCACGAGCGACCTGATCGGCGACAGCCTGTCGCCGCTCACCGTGTTTCGCGACCAGCGGGGCTTCACGGGGCGCATCGTCGCGTCGTCGCCGAGCCTCGATGAAGTGCGGCGGCTGATCTTCGCCGGTTACGGGATCGGCTGCCTGCCCGAGCACATCGTGCGCGACGACATCGCGCAGCAGCGGCTGTGGCGGCTGCCGCCCGACGACGGGCTCGTCGATGTCGACGTGTTCCTGCTGTGGCATCGCGATCGCAAGATGAACGCGGCCGAGCAGGCGTTTCTCGACGCGATGGAACGCTGCATGCAGCGCTATTCGCTTGCGGAGCGGCTGGGCAAGTAACGGCGCGAATGCGCCTGCCGAAAGCGCCGGGCGCATACGGCCCGGCGCGTCGGCCTCGTCAGAACCGATGCACGATACCCAGCTGCACACCGCGTGCATTCGCCCCCGGATACGCGAGCGGCAAGCCGGGGTTCGCCGCACCGGCGAGCGTATAGCCGGCCTGGTTGCGGTTGCGCAGGTACGACAGCGCGCCGTAGAAACTCGTGCGCTTCGACAGGTCGTACTCGTACATCAGCCCGAGCTGGTCCGCATTGTTGCCCTGCGACGACTGGTCGTGCAGATACGCGTAGCCGAGCGCCACGTAGTTCGCCGGATTGAACTGGTACTTGACCGACAACCCGTACACGCGCGAATCGATGCCGAAATCGGCCCACTTCACCGCGGAGAAGCCGCCGTACACGGTTGCCTTGCCGATCTCGTACGACGCGCCGGCCATGATCGTGCGATCGGTAGTGGTCGCCGTCGCGTTCTTCAGCCACTGGCCCGCGACGAATGCCCCAAACGGCCCGTGTTCGTAGGTCAGGTCGAACTGCTGGCTCGAGCCTGCCGAGCGCACGCCGCCCGCATCGCCGAACCCGAAGTACACCCCGCCCTGGAAGCCCGCGATCTCCGGGCTCTGGTACGACACCGTATTGCTGGTGCGGAACGCGAACACGGTCAGGTTGTCCATGCCGGACGCCTGCGTGACGCCGCCGAACGCATCCTGTCCGCCCTGGTCGTTGAACAGCGGCGAATTCTGGCGGCCCGCGCGCACCTTGCCCCACTGCCCCGCGATGCCAACCCACGCCTGCCGGTTGAACAGGCTGCCCGAACTCGCCAGCGAGCCGTCGTTCGGGTTGAAGCCGTTCTCCAGCGCGAACTCGATCTTCTGCCCGCCGCCGATATCCTCGCCCCCCTTCAGCCCGAACCGGCTCCCCCACTGGCCGCCGGAATTGATCGCCGCCGTGTAGCCGTTGCCCGTATTCACGTACTGCGCGAATTCGTCGATCACGCCATACAGCGTGACGCCGTCCTGCGCGAGCGCGGCACCCGATCCGCCAATGCACGCCGCCGCCACCGTCATGCGAAGACCGGCGTGCGCCATCCGCGCCCGGGAATCGCTTCCGCGGGCTGTCATTTGTTTAGTCATACTATTCAATCGTCAGAGAATGAAACGACACCGCGCGCGAAGTCGCACCGCACCGGCATCGTGGGAAAGGAAACGTGGGGAGGAGCCCGGCGCTGGCAGCGCCCGGCTCGCGCGGCATTCAGGCCGGCAGCCGGCCGGCCCGATGCGCGTGACGTGTCGTCAGTGGTGAGCTTCGCCGCGTTCGAGCGGCAGGATCAGGCGTTCGGGAATGCTGCGGCGCGATGCACGCGCGCCGATGTAATACAGCACGGCCGGCACGACCAGGCCGAGGATCCACGAGATGTCGGTGCCGCCGAGCGCGTCGACGAGCGGGCCCGTGTAGATGTGCGTCGACATGAACGGCAACTGCACGAGGATGCCGACCACGTAGATCGTGATCGCCATCACGTTCCAGCGGCCGTAGCGGCCGTCCGGATCGGACAGCGCCGGCACGTCGTAGCGCGAGCGCGTGAAGCAGTAGTAGTCGACCAGGTTGATCGCGCTCCACGGCGTGAAGAACGCGAGCAGGAACAGGATGAACGCGGTGAATTCCTTCAGGAACGAATGGCGGCCCGCGAGTGCGATGAGCGTCGATACGCAGATCATCCCGAAGATGTAGACGAGGCGGCTCTTCGACGACACGGCGCCCTTGCCGCGAAAACCGCTGACGATCGTCGCCATCGACATGAAGCTGCCGTATGCGTTGAGCGCCGTCACCGTCACCTTGCCGAACGCGATGCTGAAGTACAGCAGCGCGGCCACGGCGCCCGTCGAGCCGAGGCCGACGATATACGACACTTCATGGTGCGCGAACTGGCTGCCGGCCAGTGCTGCCGCAAACACGCCGAACACCATTGCCGCCTGCGCGCCGATCACCGAGCCGAGGCCGACCGCGACGAACGTCGCGACCGACGATGTCGAGCGCGGCAGGTAGCGCGAATAGTCGGCGACGTACGGGCCGAACGCGATCTGCCACGACGCGGACAGCGACATCGACAGCAGGAAGCTCGCGAGCGAGAAATGCTTGTTCGCGAGCAGCGCGCCGACGTCGTGGTTCGCGAACAGCTGCGAGAACATGTAGACGAACGCGGCGATGCCGACCACGCTCGCGATCCGGCCGACCGCATGGATCGCGCGATAGCCGAACACGGTCAGCACGACGATCACGGCCGCGAACAGCAGGATGCCGGCCGCGTCGTCGACGTGCAGCAGCTGCGCGACGGCCTGCCCGGCCAGCACCGAGCCGCTGGCGGAGAAGCCGATGTACATCAGGCACACGAGCACGATCGGGATCATCGCGCCATAGACACCGAACTGCACGCGGCTCGAGATCATCTGCGGCAGCCCGAGCTGCGGCCCCTGCGCACCATGCAGCGCCATCACCGTGCCGCCGATGAACTGGCCGAGCAGCAGCGCGACCAGCGACCAGAACACGTCGCCGCCGAGCACGACCGCGAGTGCGCCCGTGACGATGGCCGTGATCTGCATGTTGGCCGACAGCCACAGCGTGAACTGGCTCAGCAAGCCGCCGTGGCGCTCGGCGTCGGGAATGAAGTCGATCGAACGGACTTCGATCAGGCCGCCGGCTTTTCCACTGGGATTCGTTGACACGAGGAAATCTCCAAAATACTCAGGATCACAAATTGTTTGGACGAGACAGGAATCTGCGAGCCGCCCTTTCGGCTCTGCGGGTGCGGGGCGCCGTGGATCGCCGGCATGCGCCACGCACGCATGGTCTGCGCACTGGCGCGCAAGCGGCACGACGTGTGCCGACATTGCCAGCGGATGATCTTGTATATACAACTTGCCAGGTATCGGTGATTACCCGGGATCGGCCGACTTTTTTTAATTGTCCGAACAATCGGGATGCGTTCGACGCATCAAGCTGAAAGTAAGGCGTCTTGAAAATGAAAGGTCAGCTGCCCGCGGACGGGACCTGATCGGGCTCGGCCGTCATGTCGGCGGCGGGAAGCAGGTTCAGCATGCGCCGCGCGGCCTCGATGTCGCGCACGTGCAGCCATTCGTCGTAGTCGTCGCGGCGCAGGATCACGACGCCCCGCTTCTCTTCGCCGGGCCGATGCATCCGCGCGAACAGCGGGTGCGTGTCGGCATTAACCGTGAGCATCGCCATGCCCACGCGCTCGCGGCCATCGTCGCCTTCGTAGCGCCGCCAGATTCCGGCGACACAGCACGGTTGCCAGCCGTCGACGCCGATCCGGTGCCACACGTTGCGACCGGTTTCGTAGCACGGCTCGAAGATCCAGCGCACCGGAATCAGGCAGCGCTGGCCGTTGCGCCACGCACTGCCGTAGAGCCGCGACGAGCCGACCGTTTCCGCCCGCGCGTTCACCGTATCGAGTTTCTTTTTCTTACGGCCGTGCTCGTCGACCCGCTCGGGCTGCATGAATTTCGGCCAGAAGCCGAACACGGCCGCGACGACCGCCAGGCCATCGCCATCGGCGCGCGCGAGCGGCGCCGCGTAGTCGGGATACACGTCCGGTGCCCATGGGTCGCGGCGGTACAGATCGCCGATACCGATCTTCAGTTCGCTGATGCCCGGGTCTTCATCGGGGGCGCGGTAGTGGGTGCACACGGCTCGGCGGTCGATGGAAGCAATGGTTCCATCGTAGGTCAGCGCCGGTGCCGCGGTCGCGCTATCGTTTTGTATGACGAAACAGTTTTACGATTCGACGATGCGCCGGGAGCGTTCCGGCGCCTGCCGTCACGCGTGTTGCCCGATCCGCAGCGTCAGGATTTCGTCGCCCGCGTCGTCGAGCGTCCCCGTCGGCGTCCAGCCCAGATGCCGGTAGAAGCCGTGCGAGCGCGACGCCGGATCGGTCGAGCACCCGAGGAACAACGACGTGAAGCCGTTCGCCGCGAACGCGTCGATCACCTGCCGCAGCAGCCGCTTGCCGATCCCCGCCCCCTCGTACTCGGGCAGGATCGCGAGCACGACGATCTCGCCCGAATCGGTGTCGCCGAAACAGTAGCCGACCATGCGCCCGTTCGCGCAGCAGACATGGCCCGAGAACAGGCCATCCCGGATCCCGTCGCCCCAGCTTTCGACGGTGATGCCGAGGTCGCGCAACTGCGCTTCGGTGAATGCGTTCTCGCGCGTCTTGCCGCGCAGTGCGATGCAAGCGGCCGCATCGTCGGGAACGGCCTTGCGCCAGGTGAGTTCAGTCATCGTTCGATTTTTCCAGGGTCCGCCGCCGGCGCGATGCATACAGGCAGATCAGCTCCAGCGCGATCGTTGCGCCGGCCAGCGACGTGATTTCCGCATGATCATACGGCGGCGACACTTCGACCACATCCATGCCGACCAGGTTGATGCCTTCCAGGTGACGCAGGATCTCGAACGCCTGATGGCTCGACAGCCCGCCCGAGACCGGCGTACCCGTGCCCGGCGCGAATGCCGGATCGAGGCAGTCGATGTCGAACGTCAGGTACACGGGATGATCGCCGACCCGCTCGCGAATGCGCGCGGCGACCGCGGCGGGCGTCGACGCATGCACCTGGCGCGCATCCTGGATGTCGAAGCCCATCGGCTCGTCGTTGGTCGTCCGGATGCCGATCTGGGCCGACCGTTCGGGCACGACCCACCCTTCCCGCGCCGCGTGATAGAACATCGTGCCGTGATCGATGCGCTTGACGTCGCGGTCGGGCCACGTGTCGGTATGCGCATCGAAATGCACGAGCGACAGCGGCCCGTGCACCTTCGCATGCGCCTTCAGCAGCGGATACGTGATGAAGTGATCGCCGCCGAGCGTCAGCATCGCGCAGCCGCGCGCGAGGATCGCATCGGCATGCCGCTCGATCGCGCCCGGCACCGATTCGGGCTGCCCGAGATCGAACGCGCAATCGCCGTAGTCGACCGCGGCCAGCACGTCGAACGGATCGAACGACCACGGCCACGGGCGCTCCCACGCAATGCCCGTCGATGCGATCCGCAGCCCGCGCGGGCCGAAGCGCGTACCGGGCCGGTGCGATGCGGCGGAATCGAACGGCACGCCGGTGATCGCGAGGTCGACACCCTCGAGGTCGCGGCTGAAACGCCGGCGCATGAAGCTCGTCGCGCCCGCGAAGGTCGGTTCGGCCTGCGTGCCGTAGAGGCTGTCGCGCGTGAACGCGAAATCGTTCTGGCTCATCGTCGGATTCCTGTCTGAAGGGGAATGGCCGCACGGCTGGCGACCTCGTGCCCGATTGTGCCGCCACGGCATCCGACGAAAAATATGAACTAACATAAGCCGACTTCACGAAACGCGATGTATCGCCATGCTGACCCGATTGAGAGACATGGATTTGCAGCTGCTGCGGCTCTTTCTGACGATCGTCGAGAGCGGCGGCTTCAGCGCCGCGCAGGGCACGCTCGGGATGGCGCCTTCGACGATCAGCACGCAGATGGCCAAGCTCGAGACGCGTCTCGGGTTCCGGCTGTGCGATCGCGGCAAGAGTGGCTTCCGGCTGACGCCGAAGGGCGAACGCGTGCTGCAGTCGACACGGCGGCTCCTGCACGCGATGGACGTATTCACGCGCGATACCCAGCACGTGTCGGGCACGTTGCTCGGGGAACTGCGCATCGGGCTGTCCGAGCGGCTTGCACCGGACATCGTCGAATCGATCGCGGCGGCCGTCGGCGGCTTCCGCGAACGGGCGCCGGACGTGCTGATCGAGATGGTCGCGAACCCGCCCGACGAGCTGGAGCGCAGGCTGCTGAAAGGCGAACTGCAGCTCGCGATCGGCTATTTTTCCGGCCACCAGGCCGGCCTGCACTACGCGCCGCTGTTCGTCGAGCACCAGTCGCTGCACTGCGGCGCCCGGCATCCGCTGTTTGCGAAAAAAACCGTGTCGGTCAACGACATTGCCCGCGCCAGCAACGTCGCGCGGCTCTACAAGACGCACACGTCGGGTGCGGCGCCGCGCAACGCGCAGCCGACCGCGTTCTCCGAAAACGTCGATGCCGACGTGATCTTCATCCTGTCCGGCGCGCATGTCGGCTTCCTGCCCGACCACGTCGCAGCACCGTGGGTTGCCGCGGGGAAGATGCGCCGGCTGCTCGCGAGCAAGCTGAGCCATACCGTCGAATTCCAGCTCGCGACACCGAGGAACTGCGACAGCAGCGAGGCGCTGGAGGCATTCACGGCGGCGCTCGCCGACCAGTTCGGCAGGCTCGACGGTGTCGCGGGCCAGTGACCGACGCAGGCCGGGCGGGCCGCGTCAGACGAGCCGGTTCGACGCGATGACCTGCACACCCGGCCGCGCGTCGATCGCCGCGTCGACCATCGCGCGGGCGATCCGCGACGCGGGATTCACGCGCCACTTCGCCGGCAACACGGGGTGGGCCAGGTTCAACGCGGACACCAGCAGCCGCTCGCCGAACCTGAATTCGTCACGGCTGCCGCCGATCAGGCCGGGCCGCACATACGTGAGCGACGCGAACCCGACGCCGGCGAGCGCCTGCTCGACCTCGCCCTTCACGCGGTTGTAGAAGATGCGCGACGCCGGATCCGCGCCGAGTGCGGAATTCAGGACGTAAGCCGGTGTGCCGTAGCGATGCGCGAGCCGCGCAACCGCGAGCGGATAGTCGTGGTCGACACGACGGAATGCCGCCTTCGAGCCGGCCACCCGCATCGTGGTGCCGAGCGTGCAGATCACGGCATCGGCATGCCACCAGTCGGCCGCATCGGGCAGATGATCGAAATCGACCTCGAGCGCGCGCATTTTCGGGTGCGGCGACAACGGGCGGCGCGCGAGGACGATCACCTGATCGACCCGCGCATCGGCGAGCGCGACTTCGAGGACGTGACGCCCGACGAGTCCGGTCGCGCCGACGAGCAGCAGTTTCATGTCCGGTTCTTCCGTGTGGAGCCGGTGCTGGCGGACGCGAACGGCCCGCTTCCGGCTTCCTACATGATCGTCGGCCGCCTCGGCGCCGGCAACCTTTCAACATCTCTAAAAGTTACAGGGCGCGCTTGTTTCGGCGGGCAGCCCGCTACGACCCGGCCGTCTCCTGGCGCGACAGGCTCGGCGCGACACCCGTCCAGCGCTTGTAGGCCTGCGAAAACGACGACATGTCGCTGAATCCCAGTTCCTGCGCGATTTCCTTGATCGACAGCCGCCCTTCGGCGATCAACGCCTGTGCGCGAGTCTTGCGCACCGTGCTCGATATATCCCGAAAGCACGCGCCCTCTTCCTGCAGCCGGCGCTTCAACGTGCGCTCGCTCGTGTTGAGCAGCGTCGCGATGTCCTTCAACTGCGGCGGCCGGTCGAACGGGCGCGTGGCCAAGTATTCGTTGAGAAACGATACGAGGTCGACGCGCGTCCGCCTGCGCGTGATCAGCTCGGCACACATGCGCTCGCACATCGCCGCGGTCGCGGCATTCGCCTGCGGCAACGGCCGCTCGAGGTGTGCATGCTCGAACGTGAGCGTGTTGGCGGGCTGGCCGTGCCGGATCCTCGCGCCGAGCACCGGCTGCGTCACGTCAGGGCCGGCGCCAAACGCGAGGTCGAACGTCGCGAGCTCCAACGCGCTACCGATCACGTCGCCCAGCACGCGGCACGTCGCGCCCATCGCACGCTCGACGAAAAAGCGCTGCACGTCCGCGGCGAGCTCCGGCGACGCGTCGAACCGAATCGCGTCGTGCGGCCCGACCCGGCGGAACGTCATCCCGACGAACGTATAGGTCAACGCCAGGTAGCGGCCCGCGAGCGCGACCGCGTCCATGCCGGTCGCACTGCTCAGGAGCCCGTACCCGAGCAGCCCGTACGCCGAAAGCTGGTACGACAGGCCGACCTTGAGGCCGACGCCGGCCTCGCCGGCAGTCAAATCGAGCAGGTTCGACGCAACGGCCAGCTCCTGCGCGGCCAGCACCGTGAAATCCGGGTCGGCGAGCTGCTTCAGCGTGAGCTGCGACCCCTTGAGCAACGCCGGCGGCGCGATCTTGCGGTCGCGCCCGAATTCGATCATCAGCAGGACGGAAGCCGGACTGCGGGCAAAGTTCCAGACATTCATCAGACGCCTCGCGACGTGGGTTGGCCTAGATTCTAAAGCGGTTGGCCTGCCCCAGCATGGATCGCGCGAGCCCGTGCGCCGATGATGAACGACATCGCAACCCGCACGGCGTCGATCACCATGAAGCTCTCTTCGCTCTTTCGCCCGGCCTGCACTTTATTGCTGGCCGCCGGCCTGACGGGCGCTCCGCTCGCGCCGGCACGGGCTGACGATGCCGTTTCGCCCAATCCACCGGAGTCCGCCACCATGCCCAAGACCTACGCAGACCAGCCCGTCTGGCGCGACATGCAGAAATTCCTTCCGACCGACTTCCAGTGGAAAGACGGCCAGCAACCGACGGAAGAATGGTGGTCGTGGCACGGCCATCGCATGCATCTCGACACGTACCGCAACCCGCAAGCGCGGGTGAAGGTGATCCTGTTCCACGGCGTGGGCACCAACGGCCGGCAGATGTCGATGATCCTCGGCGAGCAACTGGCGCGCCGCGGCTACGAAACGATCGCGGTCGACATGCCCGAATACGGGATGACCGAGGTCGCCAGGGGCGCGCTGGTTCGCTACGACGACTGGGTGCGTGCCGGCAGCGATCTGATCGACGCGGAGCGCGCGAAGGACGGCCGGCCGATCGTGCTCTACGGGCTGAGTGCGGGCGGCATGCTCACGTATCACGTGGCCGCGCTGAACGGCAAGGTCGCGGGCATCGTCGGCATGACGTTCCTCGACCAGCGACTTCAGCAGGTGCGCGACGAAACCGCGCGCAACGTGTTCATGAGCCGCGTCGGCGGCACGATGATGCATCTCACCGCGATGACCCCGCTGAAATCGATGCGCGTGCCGATGACGCTCGCCAGCAAGATGTCCGCGCTCGTCAACGACCGCGATGCGCTGAAGGTGTGGCTGTCCGATCGCACCTCCGCCGGTAATGCGATGACGATCGCGTTCCTCGATTCCTACATGTCGTACCGGCCGGCGGTCGAGCCGGAGGATTTCGCCGTGTGCCCGATCCTGCTCACGCAACCAGCCGCGGACCGCTGGACGCCGCTGCACCTGAGCGAACCGTTCCTGCAGCGCGTGCGGAAGGTGCCGGTGAAGGTCGTCATGCTGGAGAACGCGGGCCACTATCCGCTCGAACAGCCGGGGCTGTCGCAGATGGTCGAGGCGATCGATGCGTTCTATCGCGAGGTGACGGCGCAACCCGCCGACGTCCGCGCGCCGTCCTGACGAGCAGTGCACGCGCCGGTGCGAAAGCCGGCACGGCAAACGGAAAGCCGCCGATGCGCACGCTGCGCATCGGCGGCTTCGTGTCACGCGCGATACGCGTCAGACGTGCAACGCATGCCCCAGCGCGCGCAGCGCGGCTTCCTGCAGCGCTTCGCCGAGCGTCGGGTGCGCATGGATCGTGCCGCCGATGTCCTCCAGCCGCGCGCCCATCTCCAGCGACTGCGAGAACGCCGCGGCCAGCTCCGACACGCCGCGCCCGACCGCCTGCCAGCCGACGATCAGGTGGTTGTCGCGCCGTGCGACGACACGCACGAAGCCGTCGGTCGCCTGCAGCGTCATCGCACGCCCGTTCGCCGCGAACGGGAACGACGCGCTCACGCAATCGACATCGGCCGCACGTGCGTCGTCCGGCGACCAGCCGGCCGTGACGATCTCCGGATCGGTGAAGCACACGGCCGGGATCGACGCGGGCATGAACTTGCGGCGCTTGCCGGCGATCAGCTCGGCGACCATCTCGCCCTGCGCCATCGCGCGATGCGCGAGCATCGGCTCGCCGGCAACGTCGCCGATCGCCCAGACGTTACGCATCGACGTCCGGCATTCGTCGTC
>NZ_CAJNKE010000177.1 GCF_905232215.1 Burkholderia sp. LMG 13014 | reverse complement strand
ATGCGCAGACGCCGCAGCAGGTCCGCTACGGCGACGCCATTGCCTTCCGCACGCTGATCCCGTCGCCGCTGCTCGAGCAGCTCACCGCGAACGAATACGCGCAGATCGTGCAGGCAGCCGCCGACAGCAACCGCCTGCTGCCCGCGAACCAGCCGCGCGTGAAGCGCCTGCGTGCGATCGTCGCGAAGCTCGCACCGTATTCGGTGAAATGGAACGACCGCGTGAAAAGCTGGGCGTGGGACGTCAACGCGATCCGCTCGCGCGACATTCGCCTGACCTGCCTGCCGGGCGGCAAGGTGCTCGTGTACGGCGGCCTGCTCGACCGCGTCCGCCTGAACGACGACGAGCTCGGCGTGCTGCTCGCGCACGGCATCGCCCATGCGCTGCGCGAACACGCGCGCAGCAACTTCAGTGCGACCTCGCAAACGTCGCTGCGCGCGGCCACGCTGCCGCCGCTGTTCGGCGTCGGCGACCCGCTGCCGCAAGCATTGAACCTCGGCGAGCGCCTGCAGGCGCTCCACTACAACGCGACCGACGAGACCGAAGCCGACGTGATCGGCGGCGACATCGCCGCACGCGCGGGCTTCGATCCGCGCGCGGCGATCACGCTGTGGGACAAGCTCGCGGTCGCAACCCGCGGGAACAAGGCGACGGGCTACATCTACACGCATCCGTACAGCACGGCCCGCCGCCAGGATCTGCTGAACCGCCTGCCCGATCTCATGCCGCTGTACGCGAAAGCGGTGGGCAAGCACGTCGACACGCTGCCCGACTACGCAGGCATCAGCGCGCAACGCCGCAAGGTCGTGCGGCGCTGAACACGCGACAACGCTGCACACCCCTTTCACACGCGCGGCAATGCCGCTGCGCGTCGCCGTTCGCTCAGGTCGTCAGGTCGATCGCCCCCCGATTGCCGATGGGCCGGCTTACGCTTTCGCGCATCCAGCGCACCTCGTCACCCGGGCTGCGGCCGAACAGCCGCTTGAACTCGCGGCTGAACTGCGACGCGCTCGCATAGCCGACACGCGCGGCCGCCGTGCCGGCGCCGACTCCGTCCTGCACCATCATCAGCCGCGCCTGGTGCAGCCGCGCGGCCTTCACGTACTGCATCGGCGACGTCGCCGTCACGTGCTTGAACTGCGCATGGAACACCGCGAGGCTCATCCCGGCCTCGCGCGCGAGCGTCTCGACGTCGAGATCGGTTCTCAGGTCGGCATGGATGCGTCGCAACGCCTTCGCGATGCGGCCGAAGTGATGCTGCTGCACGAGCGCCGCGCGCATCGCGTCGCCCTGCTCGCCCGTCAGCACGCGATACGCGATCTCGCGCATGATCGCCGGGCCCAGCACGCGCGTGTCGTGCGGCGACGCGAGCGCTTCGAGCAGCCGCACGACCGCGTCGGCCAGCGGCGCGTCGAGGGGCGTCGAATACACGCCGACCGGTTCGCTGACAGCCGCGCCGAGCGTCTCGTCGAGCAGGATCGCGAGCTCGGCGATCACGGCGAGATCGACGCGGATCGAGATCGCGAGAAACGGCTCGTCCATGCTCGCGAAGGTCTCGCATTCGAACGGCAGCGGCACCGACAGCACGAGGTACTGCTGCGCGTCGTAGACGAACGAACGGTCGCCGAGATAGCCGAGCTTGCGCCCCTGGCACACGACGATGATGCTCGGTTCGTACAGCACGGGCATACGCGGCGCGGGACGGCTCACGCGGAAGAAGCGCACGCCGTCGAGCGTTGCAAGCGTGTCGCCCTCGTTCGGCGCGAGGCGCGTGTGCAGCTCGATCATGCGGCGCTGCACACGGTCGCCCGAGTCGGCGAAAAGGGGCTCGAAGCTCATCTGCGTAGTCCTGTCCGGCAAGAGAATCTGGCTCGCAATGTAGCACCTTGAACGTGTTTTGACGGCTGTTTGGATGCAGTTAGAGAGGAATAGGCAAATCTTCCAGACCTTCGTGTATTTCGCCGCGGCGCCGCGCTCCTTACGATGACGTCCTGCCTCGCCGCATCGCCACATGGTGCGACGGCAGTCTGTTTTGCCGGTCATCCATCCCGGACAAGGAGCCCCCTGCATGAGCACTACCTATGCCTACGCGGCGACCGATGCGCGCTCGCCGCTCGCCCCGTTCGAATTCCAGCGTCGCGCGCTGCGCGACCTCGACGTCCAGATCGACGTCCTCTACTGCGGCGTCTGCCACTCGGACCTGCACCAGGCCCGCAACGAATGGCGCAACACGATCTACCCGGTCGTGCCGGGCCATGAAATCGTCGGCCGCGTGACCGCGACCGGCCCGCAGGTCTCGCGCTTCCAGGTCGGCCAGCTGGTCGGCGTCGGCTGCCTCGTCGATTCGTGCCGCACCTGCCCGAGCTGCGCCGACGGCCTCGAGCAGTATTGCGAGAACGGCTTCGTCGGCACCTACAACGGCCAGGATCGCGTGACGGGCGACATCACGTTCGGCGGCTATTCGACGCAACTCGTCGTCGACGAGGCGTTCGTGCTGCGCGTGCCCGAGACGCTCGATCCGGCCGGCGCCGCGCCGCTCCTGTGCGCGGGGATCACGACCTACTCGCCGCTGCGGCAGTGGAACGTCGGCCCCGGCAAGAAGGTCGGGATCGTCGGTCTCGGCGGCCTCGGTCACATGGGCGTGAAGCTGGCGCGCGCGATGGGTGCGCACGTCGTGCTGTTCACCACGTCGCCGTCGAAGGTCGAGGACGGCAAGCGGCTCGGCGCACACGAAGTCGTGATCTCGAAGGACGAAGCGCAGATGAACGCGCACCTGAACAGCTTCGACTTCATCCTGAACACGGTCGCCGCGCCGCACGACCTGAACCCGTTCCTGCACCTGCTCAAGCGTGACGGCACGATGACGCTGGTCGGCGCGCCGGAGCACGACCATCCGTCGCCGCAGGTGTTCAACCTGATCTTCAAGCGCCGCCGCCTCGCCGGCTCGCTGATCGGCGGGATCGCGGAAACGCAGGAGATGCTCGACTTCTGCGCGGAGCACGGGATCACGTCGGACATCGAAACGATTCCGATGCAGCAGATCAACGCGGCCTACGAGCGGATGCTGAAGAGCGACGTGAAGTACCGCTTCGTGATCGACATGGCGTCGATCAAGCAGTAAGCGCCGCCAGGCGGCACGCACGATCGCCGTCCCAAACGAAACGGGCCGCATGTTCGACATGCGGCCCGTTTCTGCATCCGGCGACCGGACGGTTCGACTGCTACGCGCACGGCGCAGCGCGGGAGGTCACTTCTTGTAGTCGTAGTCCACCGTCAGCGGCGCATGGTCGCTGAACTTGATGTCCTTGAAGATCGACGTGCTCTTCGCGGTGCCGGCCACGCCCGGCGTCGCGATCTGGTAATCGATCCGCCACCCGACGTTCTTCGCATACGCCTGGCCGCGGTTGCTCCACCACGTGTACTGCTCGGCGCGCGGGTCGAGCGTGCGGAACACGTCGACATAGCCGACATCGTCGAACAGCTTCGTGAGCCACTCGCGCTCTTCCGGCAGGCAGCCCGAGTTCTTCTGGTTGCTCTTCCAGTTCTTGATGTCGATTTCCTTGTGGACGATGTTCACGTCGCCGCACAGGATCACCTCGCGCTTCTTCTTCAGCTCGGCGAGGTGCGGCATGAACGCGTCCATGAAGCGGTACTTCGCCTGCTGGCGCTCTTCGCCGCTCGAGCCGGACGGCACGTACACCGACACGACCGACAGCTTGCCGTAGCGCGCCTCGACATAGCGCCCTTCGGCATCGAATTCGCTGCTGCCGAAGCCGATGATCACGTCATCGGGCTCGCGGCGGCTGTACACGCCCGCACCGCTGTAGCCCTTCTTCTCGGCGTGGTGGAAATAGCTCTTGAAGCCGTGCGGCTCGACGAATTCGCTGGGCAGGTCGTCGGCCGAGACCTTGATTTCCTGCACGCACACGCAATCGGCGTTCTGTTCGCCGAGCCACTCGAAGAAGCCCTTCTTCGCGGCGGAGCGGATGCCGTTCAGGTTGGCGGTAATCACTCGCATCATGTCGGATTCCGTTCAGTTCGATGTTTTTTCAGGGGTGCAGCTTAGCGGATCTTCACGCCTTCGAGCTCGGGCTTCGGCGGCGGGAATTCCAGCTTCATGTCGGTCATCGCGCGCAGCAGCAGCTCGGCGATCATCACGTTGCGGTGCGTCTTCGAGTTCGCCGGGATCACGTACCACGGCGCATGCTCGGCGGACGTCGCCGCGAGCGCGTCGCGGTAGGCGGACTGGTACGCGTCCCAGTGCTTGCGCGCGTCGAGATCGGAGATGTCGAACTTCCAGTGCTTGGTCGGATCGTCGATGCGCGCCTGCAGCCGCTCGCGCTGCTCGTCCTTCGAGATGTGCAGGAAGCACTTGATGATCGTCGTGCCGTTCTCGACCAGCATCGTCTCGAAATCGCGGATCTGCCGGTAGCGGAGCTCGCATTCCTTCGCGTCGATCAGGTCGAGCACGCGCGGCACGAGCACGTCCTCATAGTGGCTGCGATTGAAGATCGCGAGCTCGCCCGCGGCCGGCACCTGCGCATGCACGCGCCACAGGAAGTCGTGCGCGGCCTCGATCGGGGTGGGCGCCTTGAACGGCACGACGCGCAGGCCGAGCGGATCGACCTCGCGGAACACCGCGCGCACGGTGCCGTCCTTGCCGCTGGTATCCATCCCCTGCAGCACGAGCAGCACGCGCTTCTTCTGCTGCGTGTGCAGGCGCTCCTGCTGCACGTCGAGCTCGGTCGACACGGCCGACAGCCGTACGCGGTCGTCGTCTTTCGAACCGGACGAGAACGGCTTCGCGGCCGGGTCGAACGCATCGAGCTTGAATGCTGCGGCTTCCTTCTCGCGCGTGCAGTACGGCACGCGGAAATCGTCGAGCGACGGTTGTTTCGCCATTCGTTCCTCCGTTGGACGCTGTGGTGCATACGATAACGCATCCACCAAACGCAACGGGCCGCCCCGAACTGGTTCGGAGCGGCCCGTCGTCAAGCGCGGTTCAGGCGCGCGGTCATGCTCAGCCGAGCTTCTTCTTCAGCAGTTCGTTGACCTGCTGCGGATTGGCCTTGCCCTTCGTCGCCTTCATCGCCTGGCCGATCAGCGCGTTGAACGCCTTTTCCTTGCCTGCGCGGAATTCCTCGACCGACTTCGCGTTCGCCGCGAGCACCTCGTCGATGATCGCTTCCAGCGCGCCGGTGTCGGAGATCTGCTTCAGCCCCTTCGCGTCGATGATGCGATCCGCCGCACCTTCGTCTTCAGCCTTCTCGTCCCAGATCGTCGCGAAGATTTCCTTCGCGATCTTGTTCGAGATCGTGCCGTCGGCGATGCGCTGCAGCACGAGCGCGAGCTGCGCGGCCGAGACCGGAATCGCGTCGATCTCGATGCCATCGCGATTCAGCTGCGACGACACATCGCCCATCAGCCAGTTCGCGGCGATCTTCGCGTTCGCCACGCCAGCCTTCGCGACCACGGCCTCGAAGTACGCGGCCATCGCCTTGCTCGACGTCAGCACGCCCGCGTCGTACGCGGACACGCCGTATTCGTCGCCGAAGCGCTGCTGCATCGCGACCGGCAGCTCGGGCATCCCGGACTGCACGCGCTCGATCCAGTCCTGGCCGATCACGAGCGGCATCAGGTCGGGGTCGGGGAAGTAGCGGTAGTCGTGCGCGTCTTCCTTGCTGCGCATCGAGCGCGTCTCGCGCTTGTCCGGATCGTAGAGGCGCGTTTCCTGCACGACTTCGCCGCCGTCCTCGATCAGCTCGATCTGGCGACGCACTTCGTAGTTGATCGCTTCCTCGAGGAACCGGAACGAGTTCAGGTTCTTGATTTCCGCGCGCGTGCCGAACTTCTCCTGGCCGACCGGACGCACCGACACGTTCGCGTCGCAGCGGAACGAGCCTTCCTGCATGTTGCCGTCGCAGATGCCGAGCCACACGACGAGCCCGTGCAGCGCCTTCGCGTAGGCGACGGCCTCGGCCGCGCTGCGCATTTCCGGCTCGGTGACGATCTCGAGCAGCGGCGTGCCCGCTCGGTTCAGGTCGATCCCCGTCATCCCGGCGAAGTCTTCATGCAGCGACTTGCCCGCATCTTCCTCGAGGTGCGCGCGGGTCAGGTTGACGGTCTTCTCGTACGCTTCCTTGCCGGCCTTCTCATTGGCGGGCACCTGGATCGTGATCTGGCCGCCCTGCACGACCGGAATCTCGTACTGGCTGATCTGATAGCCCTTCGGCAGATCGGGGTAGAAATAATTCTTGCGCGCGAAGATGCTGCGCGGCGCGATGGTCGAGCCGATCGCGAGGCCGAAGCGGATCGCGCGTTCGACCGCGCCGCGGTTCAGCACCGGCAGCACGCCCGGCAGCGCCAGGTCGACCGGGCAGGCCTGCGTGTTCGGCTCGGCGCCGAACTGCGTCGACGCGCCGGAGAAAATCTTCGAGACGGTCGACAGTTGCGCGTGCGTCTCGAGACCGATGACGACTTCCCATTGAGTAGCCATATGCTTACACCCCTGCCGGAACTTGCTTGTGCCAGTCGGTCGCGCGCTGGAACGCGTCCGCGACCTGCAGCATCCGGGCTTCGTTGAAATAGTTGCCGATGATCTGCAGGCCGACCGGGCGCTTCGCGTTCGCGCCCGCGCCGAAACCGCACGGCACGCTCATGCCGGGCAGGCCGGCGAGGCTCACCGACAGCGTGTAGATGTCGGCCAGATACATCTGTACCGGATCGTCGCCCTTCGCGCCGAGATCCCATGCGACCGTCGGCGACGCCGGGCCCATGATCACGTCGCAGGACTTGAACGCTTCCTGGAAATCGTTCGCGATGATGCGGCGGATCTTCTGCGCCTGCAGGTAGTACGCGTCGTAGTAGCCGTGCGACAGCACGTAGGCGCCCACCAGAATCCGGCGCTTCACCTCGGGGCCGAAGCCTTCCGCGCGCGACTTCTTGTACATGTCGAGCAGGTCGCCGTACTGCGCGGCGCGATGGCCGAAGCGCACGCCGTCGAAACGCGACAGGTTCGACGAGGCTTCAGCCGGCGCGATCACGTAGTACACGGGGATCGACAGTTCCGTCTTCGGCAGCGACACCGGCACGAGCGTCGCGCCGAGTGCTTCATACTGCTTCAGCGCCGCGTCGATCGTCGCGCGCACGTCGTCGGCGAGACCGTCGCCGAAATACTCGTTCGGCAAGCCGATGCGCAGGCCCGCGAGCGGCTTGCCCGCGTCGTTACCGGCCGCCCACGGCTGGCCGAGGTGGCGCGTGAAGTCTTCGTCGTCGTGTTCGAGGCTCGTCGAGTCGCGCTCGTCGAAGCCGGCCATCCCGTTCAGCAGCAGCGCGCAGTCGGACGCGCTCTGCGCCATCGGGCCGCCCTGGTCGAGCGACGACGCGAACGCGATCATCCCGTAGCGCGACCGGCACCGCGTTCGTGTCCCACGGGTTCTTCACCGCGCCGAACGCCGAATTCTCGTTCGACGAGCCCATCGCGAACTCGTCCATGTTGGTCTTGCCGAGCGTGACCATGCCGGCCGCCTGCAGGCGGGCGACGACGGTCGCGTCGAACGGGCTCTCGTAGTTCGCGAGCATCTTCGAGCCGGCGGTCGAGCGCCAGCCGCGCGTGACGAACACGTCCTTGTGCGCGATCGGCAGGCCGGTGAGCGCGCCGCCCGCGCCGCGCGCGAGCTCCGCGTCGGCAGCTTTCGCCTGCGCGAGGGTCAGGTCGGCGTCGACGTGGACGAACGCGTTCAGGTCGCGCGCGGCATCGATCCGTTTCAGGTAGAGCTGCGCGAGCTCGACGGCCGAGCATTCCTTGGCGGCGAGCGCGGCGCGCAGTTCGGTCAGGCTTTTTGCGTGCATTGAGTGGTTTTCCTGGGAATTCTGGGTGGCGCGCGGCGCGAAGACGGCGGCGCGCTTGTCATCGAATGCTTACTCGATCACCTTCGGCACGAGATAGAGGCCGTCCTGGACGGCCGGCGCCGGACGCTGGTTGTCGTCGCGATTGACGACTTCCGTCACGGTGTCGTCGCGCAGGCGCTGCGCGACTGCCTGGATCTGTTCGATCGGGTGGGCGAGCGGCGCGATGCCGGCGGTGTCGACTGCTTGCATCTGCTCGACGAGGCCGAAGAATTCATTGAGCTGGCCGAGCATGTGCTCGGCGTCGGCGTCGGCCATTTCGAGTCGCGCCAGGTGCGCGATGCGTTTCACATCGGTCAGGGTCAGGGCCATGCGATCACCGGAAAAACAAGGCTGCGCAGCGCATCAAAAGCAGCACTGCGGCGGGGGGTTGGAGGGTGCGATCCCACCCTCAAAAATCGGGGCCGAAGCGGCAAAAATACCGCCCGTTTCGATTCAAATACCGTGAAATTATAAGGTATCATTACGCGTTCGACCCAAACCCGGCAGCCTTTTCCCGCACCGTTTCGCCCCGCTTCGGCAAGCCATGCGTGCATCGTGCGATCCCCGGTAGACATCACTCGCAGCTTCGTGCGCCGCGGCGGCCGCTTCCGCCACGCTTCCCGAGGCTGTTATTTTTTCCGCTGCCGCCCTCAGCGCTCGCTATGCAGGGCCGGCCCAGAGCGAAACAGGATTCTGAATGTTCGGTTTTTTGCGCAGCTACTTCTCCAACGATCTCGCGATCGACCTCGGCACCGCAAACACCCTGATCTACATGCGCGGCAAGGGCATCGTGCTCGATGAGCCGTCAGTCGTGTCGATCCGCCAGGAAGGCGGCCCCAACGGCAAGAAGACAATCCAGGCAGTCGGCAAGGAAGCCAAGCAGATGCTCGGCAAGGTGCCGGGCAACATCGAGGCGATCCGCCCGATGAAGGACGGCGTGATCGCCGACTTCACCGTCACCGAGCAGATGATCAAGCAGTTCATCAAGACGGCCCACGAGTCGCGCATGTTCTCGCCGTCGCCGCGCATCATCATCTGCGTGCCGTGCGGCTCGACCCAGGTCGAGCGCCGCGCGATCAAGGAAGCCGCGCACGGCGCCGGCGCATCGCAGGTCTACCTGATCGAAGAGCCGATGGCCGCTGCGATCGGCGCGGGCCTGCCGGTGTCGGAAGCCACCGGCTCGATGGTCGTCGACATCGGCGGCGGCACGACGGAAGTCGGCGTGATCTCGCTCGGCGGCATCGTGTACAAGGGTTCGGTGCGCGTCGGCGGCGACAAGTTCGACGAGGCGATCGTCAACTACATCCGCCGCAACTACGGGATGCTGATCGGCGAGCAGACCGCCGAGGCGATCAAGAAGGAAATCGGCTCCGCGTTCCCGGGCTCCGAAGTCAAGGAAATGGAAGTGAAGGGCCGCAACCTGTCGGAAGGCATTCCGCGCAGCTTCACGATCTCCAGCAACGAAATCCTCGAAGCGCTGACCGATCCGCTGAACCAGATCGTGTCGTCGGTGAAGATCGCGCTCGAACAGACCCCGCCGGAACTCGGTGCCGACATCGCCGAACGCGGGATGATGCTGACGGGCGGCGGCGCGCTGCTGCGCGACCTCGACCGCCTGCTCGCGGAAGAAACCGGCCTGCCGGTGCTCGTCGCGGAAGATCCGCTCACCTGCGTCGTACGCGGTTCGGGCATGGCGCTCGAACGCATGGACAAGCTGGGCAGCATCTTCTCGTACGAGTGATCGTCTAGGCAGTTTCTTGACATGACGCACCCGCGGCGTGGCCGGATCGCTCGTTCAGAACGAACCGCCGCGCCGTTTGCGCGTCTGAGCATCATTTAACCGATCACACGCGCCCGGCGCCGACCATGGAATACAGTCCGCCGCCCCTCTTCAAGCAAGGTCCGCCCGCGCTCGCGCGGCTCATCTTCTTCGTCGCCCTCGCCATCGCGCTCCTCGTATCGGACGCGCGCTTCAGCACGCTCGAAATCGTCCGCGGCGTGCTCGGCACCGTGCTCTATCCGCTGCAGCGCGCCGCGCTCGTGCCGCGCGACCTGTTCATGGGCGCGGCCGACATCGCCGTCACCGGCGCGTCGCTGCGTCACGAGAACGACGATCTCCGCAAGCGCAACCTGCAACTGTCCACGCAGGCCAACCAGGCCGCCGTGCTCGCGCAGGAAAACATGCACCTGCGCGCGGTACTCGAGCTTCGCCAGCACATCGCGACGCAATCGACACCGGTCGAGATCCAGTACGACACCAGCGATCCGTTCACGCAGAAGATCGTGGTCGGGCACGGTTCGCAGCAGGGCATCCAGGGCGGTTCGCCCGTCGTCAGCGAAGACGGCGTGGTCGGCCAGGTCACGCGCGTGTTCCCGCTGCAGTCGGAAGTCACGCTGATCACCGACCGCGATCTCGCGATTCCCGTGCAGGTGCTGCGCACCGGCCTGCGCAGCGTGATCTACGGCACGCCGAAGGGCGATTCGCTCGACCTGCGCTTCGTGCCGACGAGCGCGGATCTCGTCGTCGGCGACGAGCTCGTCACGAGCGGCCTCGACGGCGTCTATCCGCCCGGCCTGCCGGTCGCGAAGGTCGCGCGCGTCGACAAGCTCGCCGATACGGCGTTCGCGCGCGTGACCTGCGCCCCGCTCGCCGCCGTGCGCGGGGCGCGCCAGATGCTCGTGCTGCATTACCAGAACGACATCCCGCCGCGCCCGGCCGAGCCTGATCCGGCCGCCGACAAGAACGCGAAGGGCAAGAAGGGCGCGAAAGCCGCCGCGAAGGGCGAGAAGGCCGACAAGGCTGACGCGAATGC
>NZ_CAJNKE010000176.1 GCF_905232215.1 Burkholderia sp. LMG 13014 | reverse complement strand
CCGTCGCATAGCGGCTCGCCGCCGAGCCTGCGCGCAGGTAGTCGAACTGGTGGCCGTCGGCGCCGTGCGTGACGAAATACACGCCGGTCGGCGCCGCACGGTCGATCCGCACGTACGTGGTATCGACGCGTTCCGCGCGCCACATGTCGGCCAGCAGGCGGCCGAACGGATCGTCGCCGATGGCCGACACGAAGCCCGTCGACGCGCCCTGGCGCGCCGCGGCGATGCAGAAGTTCGACGTGTCGCCGCCGAAGCCCTGCAGGAATTCAGGCCGGCCCGGCTGCGACTGGTTGAATTCGATCATCGCCTCGCCGAGCGCGAGGATCTCCGGAAATGCGGCGGTCATCGCTTACACCTCGCCCCACAGATCGTGGCCGTCGGCGCCCGTGATCTTCACCGACACGAAATCGCCGACCTTGTAGCGCTTCGATGCCTTCGCCGCCGGTTCGACATAGACGACGCCGTCGATCTCCGGCGCATCGGCCGCCGTGCGGCCGATCCCGCCTTCCTCGCTGACTTCGTCGATCAACACCTTGAGGGTCTTGCCGACCTTGCGCTGGATGCGGTTCGCCGACACTTCCTCGGCGACTTCCATGAAGCGCGCGCGGCGTTCCTCGCGAACCTCATCCGGCAGCGCACCGTCGAGTTCGTTTGCAGTCGCGCCTTCGACCGGCGAATACGCGAAGCAACCGACGCGATCGAGTTCCGCCTCGCGGATGAAGTCGAGCAGCGTTTCGAACTGCTCTTCGGTCTCGCCGGGGAAGCCCGCGATGAACGTGCTGCGGATCGTCAGGTCCGGGCAGATCTCGCGCCACTTCTGCACGCGCTCGAGCACCTTCTCGGCGTTCGCCGGACGCTTCATGCGCTTCAGCACTTCCGGATGCGCGTGCTGGAACGGCACGTCGAGGTACGGCAGCACGTGGCCCTTGAACGGGCCTTCGGCCATCAGCGGAATCACTTCGTCGACGCTCGGATACGGATACACGTAATGCAGGCGCACCCATGCGCCGTACTGCGCGGCGAGTTCGCCGAGCGCGGCGACCAGGTCGGTCATGCGCGTCTTGATCGGCTTGCCGTTCCAGAAGCCCGTGCGGTACTTCACGTCGACGCCGTACGCGCTCGTGTCCTGCGAGATCACGAGCAGTTCCTTCACGCCCGACTTGAACAGGTTCTCCGCTTCGAGCATCACTTCGGCGACCGGGCGCGACACGAGGTCGCCGCGCATCGACGGGATGATGCAGAACGTGCAGCGGTGGTTGCAGCCTTCCGAAATCTTCAGGTATGCGTAGTGACGCGGCGTGAGCTTGATGCCGGCCGCGGGCACGAGATCGGTGAACGGGTCGTGCGGCTTCGGCAGGTGCGAATGCACGGCCTGCATCACTTCGCCCACCGCGTGCGGGCCGGTGACGGCGAGCACCTTCGGGTGGACTTCCTCGATCAGGTTCGAGCCGCTCGCGCTCGACTTCGCGCCGAGACAGCCGGTGACGATCACCTTGCCGTTCTCGGTCAGCGCTTCGCCGATCGCGTCGAGGCTTTCCTGCACGGCTTCGTCGATGAAGCCGCAGGTGTTCACGACGACGAGGTCGGCACCGTCGTAGGTGCCGGAGATTTCATAACCTTCGGCGCGCAGTTGCGTGATGATCTGTTCGGAGTCGACGAGCGCCTTGGGGCACCCGAGGGATACGAACCCTACTTTGGGGGATTGGGACATCTGGAATGTGGGGGCGTGGCAGCAAAAGCGTGAGTTTACAGCGATTTATGGGTCAGCGACCCAAAACAAGCGGCCGGCGGCAGCATTGATCGCCAGCTCGAATACGCGGCCCGCTGGGCGGCGAACCACGAGATGGAGCTTGATGCGTCCCTATCCCTTCGGGACGAAGGACTGTCGGCCTACCATCAGCGCCATGTCCGGCAAGGCGCGCTCGGCGTCTTCCTCCGTGCGGCCGAGGATGTCCAGGTGCCTGCCGGCTCCGTCCTGATCGTTGAGGTTCTGGATCGGTTGAGCCGCGCCGAGCCACTACAGGCACTGGCGCAGATCGTCAACGCCGGAATCAATGTCGTGACGGCCCGCGACGGCCGCGAGTACAACCGCGAGCATCTGAAGGCGCAGCCGATGGTCATCGTAAAAAAACGGCGCCTCGGCGCCGTCCGCTTAACACCCTCTGGAGCGCAACCGCTGCACGCATCCACGGGTCAATTCTAAGCATGTGTGATTAGTCGTCGATCGTCATGGCGATGCCAGTCATCACTATGTGATATACGTTGAATATAAATGACTTTAACAACATCAACACATAGAAGAACCAAGTCACAAACCCAATAAATACCACCGCAACACCAACTGATTTCACAAGCCCCTGAACGTCACGACTCACAGGCAGATCGTGCAGAAAAACATCCCCAGGGCCACCGCTCGCAAAAAATATCCTAATCGAAACGCAAAGTATCGTGAATGCAAGATAATGAATAAAAACAAGAAGAAATATCGATAGATTATATTTTAGATAACTAACTCCCGTTTCATCCCGTTCGTGCCTCGCCATTAAGAAAAATATTTCAGATTTAGTGGACACACATATAGTAAAACCCGCAACCAAGAAACCCAAGATACTAGCTGAAAACGCAATAGCATCAGCAGTCGTCTGTCGCAACAGGCTCAAAACCATAGACTGGTCAGATCCCACGCGAACACAATATGCAACACACACAAAAAAGACGACAGCAGTTACTGCCACATTAAACCCATTCGCGGGAGTCAATCTGGCAATTCTATAAATATCCAAGAGAGAATGCTCCTTCAACAGATCCTCTCTCGAAAACACGAATCTTTGATTAGACATCAAATCTTCTCGCAATTCGCCTCACCGCCAAGTCAGTCTGCTCGGGATCGGCATCTTGAGCAATTTTTATATTATTTCTCTCGATCTCTTGATTCAGCACATTATTGAGTTGCAGGGCAGCATCCGGCACATCCCTTGAGACCCCGTCGGTTTGGACTCGCAACCTGAACTCCTCATTATTTCCGATCAATTTATTTCCAGAGGCATCTTTTCCTGCGAGTTTGACGTCAACATTACCGTCCATCGCAACTGCACGGAGTTGCACTATTGCTTCGTTTGTGTCTAGAGTTCGATTATCGCCAGCCGAATGGGTAATCTGAGAATTCTTCGCGCCAAGCTGGCCACCAGTTGTACGAATTGCCTGCAAGAGCCTCGAATTATCCAACTCACTGTTTGTCTGAAGAACACGCAAAGAAATCGACGACAATTGCCTATACCGCTTAACGAAGTCGGAAAGACTAAGGGCACTCGGAATCGGAACAACATCTAGCGTGGACACGGGGAATTCCTCCCACAGTTTCTTTTTGGTCACGCGCTCGACGGACCCCCCCCATCCTCAATCGCCCGATCGCGAATCTCAACTCGCCGATCATACTCCTCTTGAATGAATTTCTTTTGACTTTGTCGAATATAGTTATAAACCGTACTGCGAAAACTAGAGATTGCCGGACTATGCGCAGTTTCCGGACAATAAATTAACTTGTGAGTATTCAGAATTAATACAAATATTGCCGATGGCGCAGAATCGAGCGACCCAACCTTCCTCACCAAACCACGACCGCGTTCGAACACTTGCTCGCTTCGCAATGTTGTATCCTTGATAAACCTGCCGGCCACTGCCAATACGGGCTTTCTCTTATTACCCAAATTCAGCAGTGTCGTTTGGTAGAAGAAATACCGGGTATCGCTGTAACCCCTCGGCTCGAAATTTTCGCAATTAAGAAAGGCCGGAAGAACGATATCCTCAGCGACATCAAGGAGATTTTTATCACCGAATTTACAAATGAAATTCGCAAAGCTGACTTGCCTACCGCTCGACATACTTCCCCCGTGTGGTCGTTGATTTTGCTTCTTGTTAAGTGTCGGTCCGTCATACACCGGATCTTGACTGAGTCAGTGTAATGGAAATTTGAGACAAACAAGCGCATCCTGAGCGTATGCCCTAGGGCAAAGCGTTGGTATATCTCTACTTTTCTACAGGCATCCACGCGACCTTCCCCGCCGGAAGTCGTAAGATTCCGGCCGAACGGGCCTTCCGCGGAAACCAAGAAGCATTCACAGGGGCTCACGATGCCACACCGGCCCTTGGCGGGGCGCGGGCAAGCAACTTTCTGATGCGCGAATCAGTTCTCAGAGGCGAGTGTGCGAATCCGGGTTCCATGATACCGCCCGTACTCACTCTTCTCTATCTCGGCATGCAATAGGAAAATGCCATTCTCAAGGCGGGCCAGTCCAGCGTCGAGTAACTTGTGGACGTCGGCACGCAACAGTATTCCGTCTTGAGCGCGATTGTGTTCCCGCCAGTTTCGGCCGGGCAGATGAGCGGCCTCAAGGACTTTTCGGACCGCGCAGTTCGTGACTGCACATCGCCATGCATAAGCTGCCCCGACGCGATTTCGAAACAGAGCCTGTTTCAATCGAACAGCAAACTCGCCTCGCGTGTGGGTTCTTCCGTCATCGGCGCCTTGCGCACCACTCAGTGAAATTTCCTGACCTTCGCCAATCGCGAGCGCATCAAGACTCACTGCAAGAGACCGGATCCCTCTGACGCATTCGGCTGTTTTTACGTTTCGCTCGTCGACAAAAGGCAACGCCGCTGTCACGCCGTTTCGCGCACGCGTAGGAAACCTTGAAAGCAATTCCTTATAGGCTTCGTACAGTGAATCTATCGGAACTACAAGCCAGTTCCACAAATTGTCCTCGACAGGAGGTGCGGCCGGTTGAACAAACAATGCGTACGCAGCGCCGTCCGCCTTTGCGCCGTCAACGTTGCGAAGGACAGCATCCAAGAATGCGCTATCGGCGATTCCCGTGCTTGAAGCCGCGGTGACAGCCCCGAGTAGTACGGCCGCTGTAGTTCGATTGTGGTAGCGCCCCTCCTTGAGCCAAAATCGTATAGGTGCTCCGGTCGCTAACTCAGCATCAATGAACTTCCTCGCACCGCGCTTCATCGCTGTAGCACCACGGAAGCCGCTAAGCTCGAGTAGAGCCACCGCAAGTTCATGGACGTCTTGCTTGGAGTCCATTGAATTCCGCTCGCCCGCAACAACAGCCAACATGCGTCACACCCTGGATTGGAGAAAGGCGACGAGTATGCGCCTGCGATCGATCGAGACGCCAGCTATCGTGGTGAGCCGCCACCCAGCAGGGAGTTTATATTTGCATTCTCACGGGCACCCGAGGGATACGAACCCTACTTTGGGGGATTGGGACATCTGGAATGTGGGGGCGTGGCAGCAAAAGCGTGAGTTTACAGCGATTTAGTGTCCGGCGATCCAAAAACGAGCGGTTGACGACGATGCGCGTCGTCCGCTCGAATGCCCGGCGCGTTCCGGGCCGGCTGCCGAGCCGGACCTGATATGCCCCTTCATTTCCGGCGAAGCCGCGTTGCGGCGCTGTCCCCGACGCCCGTCAGCCGGCAAGAATCGCCCCGGCACCGCTGCCCGCTATGAGAAAATCCGGGCGTCCATCCTTTTCAATCGACCCAACGGGGCACGCATGACCACCCACATCACGATCGAATTCACCGAGCACGCAGCGGAAGCCATCGGCGAACAGACCAGCACCAGCTTTTCGTATGACCAGGGTGCGCATGTGCCGCAACCGGGCGACTTCGTCGAACTCGAGAATTCGCGCCAGACGTTTTTCGTGATCGGCCGCGTGTTTTCGCTCAAGGCCAACTACAGCGCCGTCAAGCTCGTGCTCGACCTGCCTCCGTCGGGCGACGAGCAGGATTTCGATCCGGTGCACTGACGCACGACGAGACGCGTTACGCCGGTCTGACCCGATGACCATGCAGCGCCCACACAGGGCGCTGCGTTCATCGCCACACCCGCGTCAATCCCGCCTGGCAGGCACATACCGGGCCTGCATCAACCCGCTCGGCAACCGCTTCGTATCGTCGAGCTGCAGCCGTGTCTGCGGCAGGTCGTTGCCGAACAGCGGAATCCCCTTCCCGAGCACGATCGGCACCCAGCTGAGCGTGATGCTGTCGACGACGCCGGCCGCAATGCCTTCCCGCGCCGTCGTGCCGCCGTCCAGATAGACATGACGATGGCCTTGCGCTGCCAACTGGCCGAGCAACGTCGTGAGCGCCCCGTCGAACGGCTCTTCGCCGTGGCGCGAAGCCAGCTCCCGACGGGTCATGACCACCATCCGCTTGCCGGCATAGGGCCACGGGTCAAACGCAATCACCGTGTCGTAGGTGTTGCGCCCCATCACGATCACGTCGATGTCGTTCATCAACGACGTATAGCCGGTTTCATCCGGCGAGTCCGACGAAAACGCCTCCAGCCATGACAGATCACCGTTTTCGCCGGCGATGAATCCGTCGAGACTGAGGGCGAGAAATACGCTGACTCGAGGGCGCATACAGGCATCCTTTCATTAATGTAAGGATGCCGAGTATAGCCACGATCGCCGTGCGCTGCCGCTGCGCTGACAGGACGTCCCCGTTTTCGGGTGCAGCGGCGGCGTCGCCCGTCGTCCGTTCGATCGCCCCGCACTCCCTCGTCGAATTACGCGCCCATCATCGCGCTTGCGGCCAATCGCCCAAGCTGGGGCGCCAGGATCACGCCGGGATGCGCGACGACGGCATAAACCCCTGCAACACCCGGCAAAAATCCGTTGATCGGCGCTCCGTCGTTCGTCATCGGCCGAAGCGCCGATTTCGCGGAGAGCGGCGTGAGGGTCGGCGGATCGGCAAACAACGCCGAAATTTCCGAGGCGGTACGGGCAGCGAGCGCGGCAAGTCCACTGTCGCCCTCTTCCGGAGGATCCGCGGCCGACAGCAGGCTGCCCGACGGGCCGACACGCACTTCAAGATCCTGCCCGTAGAGCAGGTGGCTGATGAGACCCGGCTCGGCAGCGAAACGCATCAACACGGCCGGCTCCTCGCGAACAGGCAGGGAAACGCCCAGGCCCGCGGCGATGGCAACCGCGGAAGCAGCGTTCGCCAGGACGACGACATCCGCCGGCACATGCCCATGCGCGGTATGCACACCGACAGCGTGCCCATTGTGCGTTTCGACCGCTTTGACTGCGCAACCGCACCGGATCTGCGCGCCAGCGGCCTGCGCACCGGCCAGCAACTGATGAGCCAAGTCGATCGGCTCGACCACGAAATCGTCGGGTGCCCATGCAATCAACTCGGGAAGCCGCGCAAGACGCGGCTCCATCCGGGCCACCTCTCGACGACCCAACGCTTCCATGCGCACGCCCGCCGCGCGCTGCTCGTCGATCAAGGCAGCGGTCTGCGCATCCGTGTCCAGCCAGACGAGTGCCCCGCGCGTCGTCACCGGCAACGGGCCCAGCTCGCGCGCCAGCCGGGCGAACTCCGGGAGCGCTGCGAGCGTACGGGAGAAGCTGGACGGGCTTTCAGAAGGAAACGCGCTGCCGGTACCCACCCAGCCGAACGACCAGTGAGTCGCGCCAGCTGCGGCCTTAGCCTGCTTTTCCAGCAGCGTGACCTGCGCGCCCGATCGCGCAAGATGCCATGCGGTGGATGCACCGACGATGCCGCCGCCGACCACGACGACGCGTAGCGTGTTGTTTCCCATGAGTGACATTCGGACGTTGCGCGATTTCGACTATACCGTCCGCCCCTCTTCGCCGCTGTGCGGTTGCCTGCTGCCCGGCATAGCGAATCGTCTCGCCCGCTCGCTCGGCCCGGCGTCAAAGCGATCAATCGACATCCACTGCGCCTGGGGCGGACTGACGCAACAAATAAGCCCGCCGAGGCGGGCCTTGCTCAAACACGCGATTCGGCACGTCACCGCATGTCCGGAAACACTGACGCCTTCAGGCACCGCTCGAACCACACCGCGTCGTCTCCATCGCCGATCGGCCACATTTCCGCATCGAGTTGCGGCAACCCGGCGACCGGCGCCGATGCGTGATTATCGCCACCGGACGTCCCTGCCCGCATCCACGCCGAATGCGCGCCACCGTCGTCGCACGCACTCCCATGTGCCGGCGCTTCGCAGAACGCCACGGGTCGCACCTTCCCGCCGTCAGCCGCGCTCACCGACCGGTACTGATAGACCGCACCGGTCGCCCAGTCCTCGCTCTGGCTGCAGACCCGCGCACGATGCTGCACATGGACCGCGCCGAAGCACGCATAGGAAACGTGCGCACCACTCGCATCGTCGGGAAGGAAATCACAGTTTGCATCGAAACCGGTGAGCGGGCCGCCCGTGTATTTCGCGAGCCACTGGCGCTCGGCCTGCGCACGTGCGATCAACCCTTTGTTCGATTGATCGGCCAGCACGGCGGTGCGCCGATCGATGGTCTTGCGCACTTCGTCGACGGCCAGCGGGTGACCTTCGTAATCGGCGTCGAGACGGTTGTTGCGCGCATCGATCCAGCGGCGCTGGCTACGCATCAGCATGTCGCGGATAGCGGTATCCGGCGCGGCCTTCAACGCACCCGCATAGGCCGCATTCATGCGCGCGTCGGCCGCGCGCAGCACGGCGCTCGCGCAAATGCGCTTCTCGATCGGTTGCACGGCTTTCGCGCAGTCCATCGCAAAGGCCGGTACCGCCACGCCAACGCCCATCGTGAATATCGAAGCAAGAACGGCCAGTCTGCGGGCCCATGCCATTCGAATCCCTCGCATGCTCTCTCTCAATTCGTTTTTCTTTGTCGCACTGCATCGATGCCGCATCGCCCGTCACGGCCTGTCGTGCCCGGTCGCCGATACGCATTTCGCCGCAGGCAGCTGCCATGCTTCGCCGTGCAGCGCCGCTCATGGTACGTGTACCGGCAGGAACGCACACCATCCGGCCGGGCACGCTCCGGGTTTCCTGCGCAGGTGACTGGATCTCGATCGACCGGACAACGGTCATGCACGCCCGACCCGGCGCGCGCATTCGGTACCGACGGCCATGAACGACCGTCGGCGAGAGGGTTCGGCAGGCGCCGGCCGCACCTCGTCGCGCCCGAATGCGCGATCGGCCGACCCGCACCGCGTAGCTTCGCGGCACCGACGCCCGACGGGTTGCCCGCCGCGGTCGGCCTGCCGCGAAACCGTTACTTCTTTTCCGGCTCCGACGCGCCCGGCTGCTTGAACGGGAACGTGCTGAACATCGACTTCGCCTGGTTCTGCATTTGCTCCTGCATCTGCACGAACATGTTCTTCGACTGCTCGATGTAGCTGGTCATCATCCCTTGCATCATCGGCGCCTGCATGTTCATGAACTGCGACCAGACTTCCGGATTCATCGCATTGCCTTCGTACAGGTTCTTCGACTGATCCGCGAGCTTGTTCTGGATGTCGATGAACGCCTGGATGTTCTTTTCCAGGTACGTGCCCATCATGCCCTGCATCGCATGCCCGTAGAAACGGATGATCTGCGACAGCATCGACGACGAGAACATCGGCACGCCACCGCTTTCCTCTTCGAGGATGATCTGCAGGAGGATGCTGCGCGTCAGGTCTTCGTTGGATTTCGCATCGACGACCTTGAAGTCCTCCTGCTCCAGCACGAGTTGCTTCACGTCGGTCAGCGTAATGTACGTGCTTGTCTCGGTATCGTAGAGCCGGCGGTTCGGGTACTTCTTGATGAGCCGTTCGGCCGTCTTCTTTGTAGTAGTCATGTAACGCCTTTGAGTGCAGCGTAGCGGAAGTGACGAATCCCCGCCGCCCGAAGCCGGGAGGCGGGGGCCTTCGGAACACGCCCGGCTGCGCGGCCACCCGGCCCGCGCAGCGCGGACGCTCAGCCCATGTGCAGGCCGCCGTTCAGCGAGAAGTCGGCGCCCGTCGCGAAACCGGAATCGTTCGACGCGAGCCACGCGACGATCGAACCGATTTCCTCCGGCCCGCCGAGACGACGCACCGGGATCGTCGCGACGATCTTCTCGAGCACGTCCGGGCGAATCGCCTTCACCATGTCGGTGCCGATGTAGCCCGGCGACACGGTGTTGACCGTCACGCCCTTCGTCGCGACTTCCTGTGCGAGCGACATCGTGAAGCCGTGGATGCCGGCCTTTGCGGTCGAATAGTTGGTCTGGCCGAATTGCCCCTTCTGGCCGTTCACCGACGAAATGTTGATGATCCGGCCCCAGCCGCGTTCGACCATCCCGTCGATCACCTGCTTCGTCACGTTGAACAGGCTCGTCAGGTTGGTGTCGATCACGGCCGTCCAGTCTTCGTGCGTCATCTTGCGGAACACGACGTCGCGCGTGATGCCCGCATTGTTGACCAGTACGTCGATCTCGCCGACTTCAGCCTTGACCTTGTCGAACGCTTCCTTGGTCGAGTCCCAGTCGCCGACGTTGCCTTCCGACGCGATGAAATCGTACCCGAGCGCCTTCTGGTCCTCGAGCCATTTCACACGGCGCGGCGAGTTCGGGCCGCAACCTGCGACCACCTTGAAGCCGTCTTTCAACAGGCGCTGGCAGATGCTGGTGCCGATGCCGCCCATCCCGCCCGTTACGTACGCAATTCGCTGAGACATAAATCTCACTCCATTTTTTGGTTTCGAGAGCTGCCGGAGGCCCCCTCTGACTTCACGGGACGCCGGCCGAAGCCGCAATCGGCCGGCACCCGGATTCGGTTCGCTGGTCGCGAATGGCCGGTGACGAACGGCCGGTTACGGACGCTCGACCGCGAGCGCGACGCCCATCCCGCCGCCGATGCACAGCGACGCCAGCCCGCGCTTCGCA
>NZ_CAJNKE010000175.1 GCF_905232215.1 Burkholderia sp. LMG 13014 | reverse complement strand
GCTGCCGATGCGTTCAACGCGGTGCTGACGTCGCTGCAGCTCGCCGAGCGGACCATCGCCGAAGCACGCACCGCCGCCGAACAGCAACGGCAAGACGCGCAGCAGGATGCCGACCGGATCGTCCAGGACGCGCGGGCCCATGCGGCCGAACGCGTCGCCACCGCGCAGACCGACACGCTCGAAATCCGGCAGCTCGACGCGACGCTCCGCGAGAACGGCGATCCGGGGCTGCTGGCGAGGCTGTATCGCGATCGCGTGCAGCGCGTGCTGTCGAAAGCCGGGCGCGTGACGACGATCGATCCGCACGACACCTCGAACCTGATCCTGCCCGGAAACGCCCGATGAATTCGCTCGCCGAACCGGCCACGCAGCCGCACGTCGCTCCCGCCGGCACGACGGCCTACGCGCTGTCCTCCGGCGAACGCCGCACTATCACGCGGCAGATCGCGCTGGCGCTGCTCGCGGGCGGTCTGCTCGTGCTGTCGTTCGCGTGGCGCATGCTGTCGGGCGGTGGCGAAACGCTCGCGCAACTCCTCGCCGCGCTCGCGTCGCTGATCGTCGCGGGGCCGGTGTTTGCGAGTGCGTGGCACAGCCTGCGCGCACCGAGCCTGCATGGCGTGACCGATCGCCTGATCGCGCTCGCGATGCTGGCCGCGTGGGCGATCGGCGACATGACGACGGCCGCGCTGCTGCCGATCGTGATGACGTTCGGCCATGCGCTCGAAGAGCGCAGCGTGCTCGGTTCGCAGGAAGCGATCCGCGCGCTCGGCCGACTGACGGCCGGCCGCGTGCGTCGCATCGGTGCCGACGGCAGTGTCGTCGAAGTCGCGTATGACGCGCTGCGTGCGGGCGACCGCATCGAAGTGGTGGCCGGCGCGCGTATTCCGGTCGACGGCGTCGTGGTGGCGGGCACGTCGAGCGTCGACAACGGGCCGATCACCGGCGAATCCGTACCGCACGACGTCGACGCAGGCAGCACTGTGTATGGCGGCGCATTGAATCTCGATGGCGTGCTGCGCATCGACGTCACTCACACCGGCAAGGATTCGACGCTCGGCAAGATCATCGCGCTGATGCAGCACGCCGAGCAGGCGAAGCCGCCCGTCACGCAGGTGCTCGAGCGGCACATGGGCGCGTATCTCGCGCTCGTCCTGCTGATCGCGGCGATCGTCTGGTTCACGTCCGCGAATGCGTCGGCGATGCTCGCGGTCATCGTGGCCGCGTGCCCGTGCGCGTTGGTGCTCGCCGCGCCGGCCACGGCGATTGCCGGGATCGCGGTCGGCGCAAGGCACGGCATCCTGTTTCGCAATGCCGCGTTCCTCGACAAGATCGCCGAAGTCGATTCGCTCGTGATCGACAAGACGGGCACGCTCACCCGCGGGGAATTGCAGGTCCGCCAGATGTGGTTGCAGCCTGGGGGTGCCTTTGATTCCCGCGCGTTTTCCCGGTTAGAGACCTTCAGGCCTGACAAGGCTTTGCCTTGCGGCCCCAATTGAATATTTATATAAAACAATGGGTTGATGTCTGCACACTGTCCGAAGAGCTAAGATCGTATTCGGAGTTGGTTTCATCGACCCACTGCGTTATCACGATCAGCAGTGCCAACTCACCCCATCGTAAGGCGCGACGACTGGTGGATAGGGCAGCGATGTCGGCCGTGATTCGTGAATGTCTGACGCTCTCAATTGCTCACGAAACTCGGCCGCCCCTCTTCCACGCACCTTGCATCTCGGTAACACCGCAGCGTTCAAAAGCCGGGGCCACCCGTAGCGGATGCCGCGAGTAAGCTATTGAGCCCATGTAGCGACCAGTAGGAAGGCCGTACTTTGGCGGCCATATCGAACGTCTTAACAGGACGCTAGTGGAGCGAGTGCGTGGATTGACGGGATCGTCTGTCAAAGGACGATGAGAGACTTTGAGCAGTGGCTGCCAATCAAGATTGGCAAGCGGTGTCACAATATTCCATATCCCGGCTTATCCGGACTACCGCAACTAAAGTCGCAATTTGGTCTGCCGGTTCAGCCATGAGCAAAAAGGCCTTCCCTGAAATGCTGCATTGCGCAATTGCAGTCACAACTTCTGTTGTGCACGTGACTGGGCTCGGGAAACCGTCGTGCGTTGGCACTGACGCACACTGGCATCGCGTGGATCGACCATTCGCCGGGGTGCCGCAGGTACAGTGTGACCTGCTCTCAGCAAATCGGGGAAGTTGGAGCCTAGTAAAGGTCGTGCCATCATAATCTTTTTTGGATATGCCGATCGCATCGGCAGCTGGGTCATAACGGAAATATTGGGCTATAATATTTTTGCTGACTATTCAATGCTCTTGCTTCGTTGCGAGCTGAGATTATTATGGAATTGAGCTTTTCGTGGGGTTGGTACTTTTTAGCAATGCTGGCCATGATGGTGCTCTGCATTGGATTGTCGCAGTTTCGACCCGGACGCGATAACAAAGACGACCATGGGAAACGTTGACACAAGTGACTTAAAATTAACCGGAATTATAAATTTCACCGGCGCTGCGACGTCCGTCGATCGGGTCTAGAGGGCGGTTTCGCGAATTTCCCATCACAGCCTATGCCCCCAAACCCTTGGGTGAAGATTAAAATCAAATCCGGTATTTCCGTCTCGCCACAAAGTTAGTGCCCCCTTTATATTGTTGAGTTTTTGCACGACTAGACCGCTCTACCCATAACAATGCCAATCAATGCGGTTGATTAATTGTATTAATGAAATCAATCGGTTGGCATTTTCCCCTTCCGTCATCATGATCTGACCAATCTATGCATACGATATATGCGGACAGAGGTAGGCACGAAAATCCTGCCCCCGGAGCGCCGCAATCTCGATGGTTTTCGTGAGTAACACAGCGCTGTCGACTTTGAGAGAGCGCGGTGAGCGTACCCGCCGTCGAAGACAATGTCGGACCTGGTCAAGCCGACCGTATTGAACCTGATCCGGATGCCCTTTTGGGGTATGGGCGGTTCGACCCCGACACACAGCCGTAAGCGGAGCGCCTCTCGAGCACGCGGGCGATTGGCGTGTCTCCAGCCTCACTCCGGAACTGTCCATGCATACCTAACTCGTCGGCAGGGAATTCCAACCCATACGCATCTTCCTGTTCTGCGTTGCGAGTTCGGAGTCGCCCGTCGGAAACCCTACCTCGATGGGCGTGGAAAGAGCACCGCGTGTTGCATTCAAGCCCGAAAGCATGCTCACGATGCTTCGTCTACGGTGTTGGTAGCAACGCTCTGGTCACCTATCGTAAAAGAGAGGGTGGACGCTCGATCCATGTGAGCGGCAGACAATCACGATATGTCTTCTCCTCGGGGCGCGTCGCCTACTTGGAGGACGGGCTTTTGGCGGAAGGTGACAACGTCGAAGCGTGCTCCTCGAATACATGTATTGGAGGCAGTCATGATCGAGAAGGTCAACGACCTACCGGACGGCATTGCAGGGTTCATTGCAACGGGGCAGGTCACAAGGAAGGACTACGAAGACGTGTTGATTCCGGCGATGGAAGCAATACTTCGCAAACACGCAAAGATACGGCTGTACTATGAACTGGGAGCGGATTTCTCTGGTATGGATCCAGGCGCTGCCTGGGAGGATTTCAAGCTTGGGGTACAGCACATCACGCAATGGGAACGCATTGCCGTCGTGACGAACGTTGAATGGGTCCGATTTGCGTTGGCGGCGTTTCGATTTGTGATTCCGGGGGAAGTGCGTGTATTTTCCGGTAGCGACAGAGTCGCGGCACGAGCGTGGATCATCGAACACAAATCCGCCTGATGCACCATGCGAAATGGCCCGCGATTACATCGTCCTGGATGAGGGGTTCGATGTTTCGAACAGGACGAGACACGCCTCAGCCCTCGCACGGCGTCTTGGACCATAGTTGAATCAATGGCATCAACTCGACTTATCGATGAGCATCGGTGGACCAGACTCAAAAAAAGACCCGACGACGCGTCGGGTCGAAAGAGTGCGGCGGACGAATGAGGCCTTTCGATCCAGACTAGTCGTCACCAGGTTCGCCGCGATTGCCGTCACTCTGCGTGGACCAATTTCAGCCCGGTTCGCAAGGCATTCGAGTGCCGATGCAGCCGCCATTATGCGTATCTCAAAGGTACACCGCAGGCTGTCAAGATACCATCGCGAGTGTAACGATAGAGTATTGCGTCGACCTTAAGTCAATCTTAATTTTCTGCCTGTGCGCCCCTGCGTTCCCGATGCAGGACACGAACATCCGATTGACGCGGCTAGAATCGGATCGGTCACGCAACTGCAATCGCCCACCATGCGTGCACTCTAGTATATATCACACCGTGACATATACTGGCTTAAATAAGCTACAATGTTTGTGTTGGAGGAAAATTGTTCATACCGAAGCGCAATCACATATCTGGTTTCCTGGATGGCGTTGGCGCACGCACTTTCGGCGGTGCATCGCGAAGGGAGGTATTGGCTGATGTGTGGTATGACGGGTAAAGGAGGAGCAATGCTTATCAAATTTCACACGTCGGCAGCACCGGATATTGTCATGTTGCGCGATCTCGCGCAGTATCTTCTGGCACTGGTCGGAAAGGAACTACAAGCCCGAGGGGTGATTCAATCCAGCGAGCTTCCGAGCGCAATTGCACGACTCGAACAGGCAATCGAGGAGGACATGATGCGGGAAAACTCATATGAGCATTCGACGTTCGCGTTGCATGCAAATACTTTTCCGCATTCGAGCGGCCTTGCACAACGGGCATGGCCATTTCTCGATCTACTGCGCGAGGCGCATAAGCAAGACAAAGATGTCATTTGGGGCGTGTGATCACTGCGAGGCGCGTCCGTTAAACTCGCATGCGAGATAATCTACGTCGCTGAGTCCAAATTGGGGGGCGCCGAGGACGGCCGCGGATGCCGGACAAACCCACCGAATGACGCCGCGACGAAAATACTCGCGTCGGTCGATTTGCAGAATGCGGGTCCGACCGATCACCACCGGAATCGATCTCCCACCAACCGGGAGTGTGCACCCCAACCGTCGGGGTGATATGTCACGCTTGGAATGTAGACAGGTACGGAAGTCGAATCGCTTGCCGCCGCGTGCCGGGCGTTCAGCGTGACACTTGGCGACGCCAGCGGGTTGCCCACATGCAGTATATTCCGCGCCGGGACAACGACGTGGCTGGCCGTTCCCGCACGTGAGCTTATCGAATGACCGGGCTGTACGACGACCAGCGCGACCAGCAGCGGTATCGAAATGCCGTCCACTTCTCCTCACCGATTCAGGTTGATGGGGTCAATCCACGCAGCGACCGGAGCAGCGACCGATGAAAGCACTTTGCACTACCCGTCACGCGCGCCTATATTTTAGGTCACGTGATGACATGATTCCAGAAAACTCCCGGTGTTCACGGAGTTCGTGATGGCAGCAAGCAATCGAAAGGCCGGCGCAAGCGCCACGAAACACGACCTCGAGCAGCTATCCGAATTTCGCTACCGGCTGCGGCGTTTCCTGCGTTTCTCGGAGGAAATCCTGCGGGCCGAGGGGCTGACGCCGTTGCAATACATGCTGATGTTGCACACCTGTGCGTTTCCGGACCGCTCGTGGGCGACGGTCGGCGAGATAGCCGAGCGGCTGCAGGCGTCCTCGCATGGCACGGTGGCGCTCATCACGCGCTGCGAAGCAGCCGGGCTCGTCCGGCGCCAGACGAGCGAGCAGGATCGGAGGCAAGCGGAGATCCATCTGACGGAAAAAGGGGCGGAATGCTTGCGCAAGGTTGCGGCCTTGCACAAGTCGGAAATTCAGTCGTTCGGCTGGGCTTTCCAGGACGTCACCGATATCAACTGAACGCGCGACAGCAACGTGCGCGGATTCGCCGGGACGGCCGATATGTGTCGGTCGTCGCGACAACGGGCAGGGCGGGAGAACGAACACACACGCAGCAGGGGGAGGTCGTTTGCAAGGAGTGGCATATGAGCACGACCTCGAGCCTCAATCTGGAAGGCAAGCTCCGGCGTGACGCCGGAATCATCGGGCTGTTGTTCGCCAGCACGACCAGCATGGTCGGTTCCGGCTGGTTGTTCGGCGCCTATCACGCATCGCGCATCGCCGGCCCGCTGAGCATCGGCAGTTGGGTGCTCGGCGCGATCATCATCATGCTGATCGCACTGTGTTTCGCCGAGCTCGCGGCGATGTTTCCGCGCAGCGGCGCACTGGTGCACATGAGCCATGCGAGTCATGGCGTTGGACTGGGCCGCATCTGGTGCGGCCTCCTGTTTCTGGCATACGTGCCGGTTCCGGCGGTCGAGGCGGAGGCGATCGTCACGTACGCGAACAACTATCTCCCCTGGTTCATCCAGCCCGGAAGCGCAGGCTTGCTGACGGCTGTCGGCTTCGTCGCATGCGCTGGCCTGCTCGGCATCATGGCATTGCTAAACCTGATGGTGATCCGCTGGCTGCTCAGCGTGAACTCGACCATTACGTGGTGGAAGATACTCGTGCCGCTTCTGACGATTGCAGGCTTGCTGGGCGCGAGCACGCACTGGGGCGTGATGCACGCGGCGCCCGGCAGCTACCATGTGTCCGGCATGTTCACCGCGCTGCCGGCCGCCGGCATCGTCTTCAGCTATCTGGGCTTTCGAACGGCGATCGACCTGGGCGGCGAAAGCGCCAATCCGCATCGAAACATTCCGCTGGCCGTGATCGGCGCGGTCCTTCTGGCAGCCGTCATCTACATCCTGCTGCAGGTCGCGTTCATCTACGCGCTTGCGCCGGCCGACCTTGCCGCCGGTTGGAACAACCTCAGCTTCAAGGGCGAAATGGGGCCGTTCGCAGGGCTCGCAACGACCCTCGGCATGGGATGGATGGCCACGCTGCTGTACATCGACGCCTACGTGTCGCCAGGGGGCACCGGCCTGATGTACGTCACCGGCGGCTCGCGCATCCTGTTCGCGGCCGGAGAGCTGGACGCGGGCCCGCGCATGCTGACGCGGTTGAATGCCAACAGGATTCCCTGGGTTGCCGTACTGATCATGTGGGCGGTCGGTGTGCTGTTCCTGATGCCGTTCCCGGCGTGGCAGCAGATGGTGAGCTATATCACGTCGATCACCGTGCTCACGTACGGGCTGGGGCCGATCGCGCTGCTCGTCCTGCGACGTAACGTGCCGGAACTGCAGCGGCCGTTCCGCATGAGCGGGGCCGGATTGATCGCGCCGCTCGCATTCGTGTGCAGCAACCTCGTCATCTACTGGACCGGCTTCAAGACCAACAACTTCCTGTTCTCGCTGGTGGCGATCGGCTTCGTCCTCTACGCGCTTCACCATCACGTCGTGTTGCGCCGTAGCGCACGCGACTTCGGCTGGAAGCACATCGCGTGGTTGCTCCCATGGTTCGGCGGGCTGTGGCTGTTGTCGTGGATGGGCGGTATCGGCGGCGGCCTGGGCGTGATCGGATTCGGCTGGGACATTCTGCTGGTCGCCGCCTGGAGCGTGGTGGTGCTCGTGCTGGCCATGCGCAGTGCGCTCGATGCCGGCGAGACGTCGGAGATGATGGGGCGCATGAACGAGACCAGTTGACGGATCGACACACTCGACACAGGCGGGCGTCATGACATCGGGATCGACAGGAGGAGAGGACGGCGCGGCCGGCGAACTCGCATCGCTTCGCGTGGAAACCGGTCGCGTCCAGCGCGCTCCGCAAACGGACGACGACGCGTCGCCGATCGACATGTATCGCCTGAGTTGCCTCGGGATCGTGGTCGGCGTCGTCACCGGAATCGGCGCCGTGGCATTTCGCGGCTTGATCGGTTTCGTGCACAACGCGTTTTTCCTCGGCCGGTTTTCGGCCTCGTACAACGCGAGCGAGTTCACGCCCACTTCCGTATGGGGGGCGTTCGTCATACTCGTGCCGGTTGTCGGTGGCCTGGTTGTGACGTGGCTCGTCTGCACCTTTGCGCCGGAAGCGAAGGGGCACGGCGTGCCCGAGGTGATGGACGCGATCTACTTCAAGCGCGGCGTGATTCGACCGGTGGTCGCGATCGTGAAATCGCTGGCGTCCGCGTTCGCCATCGGCACCGGCGCGGCGGTCGGTAGAGAGGGGCCAATCATCCAGATCGGTTCGGCGCTCGGCTCGACGCTCGGGCAAGCGGTCAGGATGACCGCCGGCCAGCGCATCACGCTCGTGGCAGCGGGTGCGGGTGCCGGGATCGCCGCGACGTTCAATACGCCGATCGGCGGCGTCCTGTTCGCGACCGAGCTGATGATGCCCGAAATCAGCGTGAACACGTTCCTTCCCGTCGCGCTCGCGACCGGCACGGCCACCTTCGTCGGACGGTTGTTCTTCGGCAGTGCGCCGGCATTTCTGGTGCCGGCCCAACTGGGTGCGATTCCCGATCGTCCGGGCAGTGTGCTGACACTCCTGCTGTATGCGGTGCTCGGCATCGTCACCGGTACCGGCGCAGCCATGCTGACCCATGGTCTTCATGTTGCGGAGGATATCTTCGAGCGCATCCCGGGCCGCTATGCACGTCACGCGCTGGGGATGTTGCTCGTCGGCGTGACGATCTACCTGCTGATGCGCTTCGCCGGGCACTACTACGTAGAAGGCGTGGGATATGCAACGATTCAGGCGCTGCTTTACGGACAGCTCGGCGGTGGCCTGTTTCTGATCACGCTGGCGCTCTGCAAGACCCTCGCAACGTCGATCAGTCTGGGCTCGGGGTCTTCTGGCGGTGTCTTCTCGCCGTCGCTGTTCATCGGTGCGGCATTGGGCGCGGCGTTCGCCGCATCCGTCCAGACCGTACTGCCCGCGGCGCCCGTCAGCGCGCCTGCGTTCGCGATGGTCGGGATGGGGGCGATGGTGGGCGGGGGAACCGGCGCGGCGATGACGGCGGTCGCGATGATCTTCGAGATGACCCGCGACTACGACATCGTGCTGCCCATGATCATCGCCGTTGCGGTCAGCCTTGCGACCCGGCGCCTGCTTTGCCGCGAAAGCATCTATACGCTCAAGCTCGTGCGTCGCGGTCACGTGATTCCGAACGCGTTGCATGCCAACATGTTCCTCGTCCAGAACGCGGCGCAAGTGATGGAGACGGACGTGCTCGTGCAGGACGCCGAGGTACTGTTCCGCGACATTCTGGGCAATCTGGATGGCCCCCCGTTCCGCCACGTGGTCGTTACGCGATCGGGCCGGATCGACGGTGTGCTTCGCATCAACACTGGGTTGCGCCGGGCCATCTCGCACGACCATCCGTCGGTGACGCTCGGTGCGCTCGCTCAACGCAATTTCATTGTGGTCGCGCCGGGTGAAGCGGCGTTCGATGTGATCAGCAAGCTACGCCAGAAGCACGCGACCATGGCGGTGGTCGTGACCCGGCCCGAAGAAGAGGGCGCAATGGAAGTGGTCGGGGTCATTGCCAAGGAACACATCGCAGACGCGGTGGCGAGCAGCATCAGGATCTTTCCCGAGAACCGGCGCGGAACGGAGCGCAGCCTGCGGTCAGGGAAGCAGCACGGTGACAGCCACGCGTCGACGCGGGCCGAAGCGCATGCCGGCAAGGAGGGGCAGCATGAAACTCAGCGTTGAGCTGGCCGTTCTGCGTCGGCGCCTTGCGGTGGCCCTGCATCTCGATGAATGGAAGGAAGTGTTGGCCGGCAACCTGCAAGACGAGGCGAGTGACGATCGCGAGTGGGTCATCGTCTACAGAACGGCGAATGGATATTGTTGCCTTTACAGGGGGAAGCCGGTCGAGTTCGATGAGCTCCCCGATGTGCGGTCCTGGTCCGCCGAGATGGATGTCCGGACGTACTTCATGGGTTTGTGATCACGATATCGGTGCCGAACCGCTTCTTTCGGTCAGTGCGTGGCGGGAGCGGGCCCCACCACGTTGGCGCTTCATCGATAAACGATATCCGCGCGACGATTCTGTGCCCACGACGCTTCGTCGTGGCCCAATGCAACCGGCTTCTCCTTGCCGAAGCTGACTGCCTCGATCTGTGCATCGGGTACGCCGAGCGTTTCCAGGGTGCGAAGCACGGCCTGCGACCGGCGCTCGCCCAACGCGAGGTTGTACTCACTGGTGCCGCGTTCGTCGGTATTCCCCTGAATCAAGACGTGCCGGCCTGGATGAAGGCGCAGATAGTCGGCATGCGCCTGCAGGAGCGACTGGTACTCGGGCTTCACTTCATAGCTGTCGAAATCGAAATAGATGCTGCGCTTCGCGAGCGGACTGTTGGGGTTGTTCAATTCGTCGGCCATGGTCGACGGCGTCCCGATCGCCTGACCATTTGCGGTTCCCTGATTCATCATGCCGGAAGTACTGGGCGTCTTTGTCGCGGAATGGCACCCACCGAACAGCACAAGGGCCAACAGCACCGCATATCGCATCAAGCTTTTCATCACGGGTCTCCCGAAGAGGGCGTTCGATCGAACGGAATGGGTCGCAGATCAACGGAACGGGTCGCGTCACCACTGCCGGAAGCACAGTGAACGGAGCTGCTCCTGTTTGATGGGCGACGGTATTTTGTAAATAAACTGAAGGATGATTTGAAGGATTCTTTGGTCACATGGTGGGTGAATACAGCCACGTTAACCAGATTAGGAGAAATGTCACATCGTGACTAGTTGACATGTTACGATGCGGAAATTCTGCGAAATCGTGAATTCAGATGTGCTCCCTCAGCTCGCGTCACTCGACGTCCGGTCGTCCCGATACGAAAGGCCGGGGCGAGCTTCTTGAACCCGGCTCCCCAGCTGGGTTTTTTTTGTCCGTTGTTGGATCCGTTCGGTAAATCGCGTCAACGATGTCCCAGTCGTCCACCGTGTCTTCCCGCATGACTGCGCCCGAAC
>NZ_CAJNKE010000174.1 GCF_905232215.1 Burkholderia sp. LMG 13014 | reverse complement strand
CGCTTCTGCACCGAACAGCTGCTTCACGCGGTCGATCGCCAGCTGCTCGACCACATCGACGTATTCGCAGCCGCCGTAGTAGCGCTTGCCCGGATACCCTTCCGCGTACTTGTTCGTGAGTTGCGAACCCTGCGCAGCCATCACGGCCGGGCTCGTGTAGTTTTCCGACGCGATCAGCTCGATGTGATCTTCCTGGCGACGGTTTTCCTGCTCGATCGCGGCAAAGATTTCGGGATCGACGTTCGCGATGGTGCTTTGGGCTCTGTCAAACATACGGTTTCCGTTAAGTGTGTACAGGTGGACCGGAGCGGCCGAGTACGGTGTGCTGCTGGCGGGACCAGCTCGACGTGGCGGAAGAATCCGTATGACGCGAGGCAGGACAGCCACCGGCGATGCACGCGACGGCGCACAACGGCTGCCCAGGCGAACGGCAAAAACGGCGCCCCGCGCTTCACGGTGGGATGCTCCACCTTGAACCCGAAGGGTTCTATCGCCAGTCACGCGGGGGTGATGAGCGCGTTAGTGTATTGGATGCGTCATGAATAGGCAACCGCACGGCGGTGCGCCGGAAGCAATTGGGGCCAGACTCTACGCGCCCGTGCCGGAACGCTTTGCCGCCTTGCCGCGGTGCGGCAATCTCAGTAGGCTTGCGGGAATCCACCCGCTATTTTGTCATCGACCAGGAGCAGCAATGATCGTGTTCGTCACAGGCGCGTCCGCCGGCTTCGGCGCCGCCATCGCCCGTGCCTTCGTCAAGGGAGGCCACCGCGTCGTCGCGACCGCGCGCCGCAAGGATCGTCTCGATGCGCTCGCCGCCGAACTCGGCGATTCCCTGCTGCCGCTCGAGCTCGACGTACGCGATCGCGCGGCCGTCGAGGCCGCGCCGGCCGCCCTTCCCGCCGAATTCGCGGCACTCGACGTCCTCGTCAACAACGCCGGCCTCGCGCTCGGCGTCGAGCCGGCCCAAAAAGCCAGCCTCGACGAATGGCACACGATGATCGATACGAACTGCACGGGCCTCGTCACGGTCACGCACGCGCTGCTGCCCGGCATGATCGATCGCGGTCGCGGCCACATCTTCAATCTCGGCTCGGTCGCGGGTTCGTACCCTTATGCGGGCGGTAACGTCTACGGCGCGACCAAGGCTTTCGTCAGACAATTCAGCCTGAACCTGCGCGCCGACCTGCTCGGCACGCCGTTGCGCGTCACCGACATCGAGCCGGGCCTGTGCGGCGGCACCGAGTTCTCGAACATCCGCTACCGCGGCGACGACGCAAAAGCGGCAAACGTCTACAACAATGTCCAGCCGCTGATGCCCGAGGACATCGCCGACACGATCTACTGGATCGCGACGCGCCCGGCGCACGTCAACGTCAACACGATCGAGCTGATGCCGATCGCGCAAGCACCCGGCGGCCCGACCGTCCACCGCGGCTGAAGCCACGCGGGCCCGGCCCCTTCCGGGCCGGCCCGCAGTGTGCTACGGCATACTACATTCCGTTACGAATCGGTTACGAATCAGGCTCTTGCCTTCCGGTAGAATGCGCGCCATGACCCAGCCTACCCGCTCCCCGGAAGCGCCCTCCGGCTTCATCTGGCCGGTGCGCGTGTACTACGAGGATACCGACGCAGGCGGCATCGTCTTCTATGCCAACTACCTGAAGTTCTTCGAACGCGCCCGCACCGAGTGGCTGCGCGCATGCGGCATCGACCAGCGTCAGCTCGCCGACGATACCGACGCGATCTTCGTGGTCCGCAGCACGTCGCTCGACTACCGCGCGCCGGCGCGACTCGACGACACCCTGGCGATCACGAGCCGGCCCGGACGCATCGGCCGCGCATCGGTGGACTTCGCGCAGGAAGCCTGGTGCGGAAACACGCTGCTCGTGGCCGGACACATCCGTCTCGGCTGCGTCGACCGTACCGGCATCCGGCCCGCGGCCATCCCGCCGGCCGTGCTCGACGCGCTGCAGCGCGGGCCCGTCATCAACGACGGGCAGACTGCACTGTCAACGAAGCTCGCATGAGCGCCGTTTAGACAAAGCCTATGAACTTGCCTTTCTGATTCGATACTAAGCAAGGTTCGGCGCCAGGCATGGCCGGCGCGCCGCGCCGCACGCATACCGGGCGCCCCGAAGGGACGTTACTCAAACCTCTATGAACACTTCTCAAGACCTGTCGATCATTTCCCTCGTCCTCAACGCGAGCGTGCTGGCCCAGGCCGTGATGGGGCTGCTGCTGCTGCTGTCGCTGATGTCGTGGACCTTCATCTTCCGCAAGTGGTTTGCGATCCGCCGCGCGCGCGCGCAGACCGAACGCTTCGAGAAGGATTTCTGGTCGGGCGGCGACCTGCAGGCGCTGTACCAGAGCGCGGCCAACAACCGCCACACGATCGGCGCGCTCGAGCGGATCTTCGAATCGGGCATGCGCGAGTTCCTGAAGGCGAAGGAAAAGCGCATCAGCGATCCGGGCCTCGTGCTCGACGGCGCACGCCGCGCGATGCGCGCGTCGTTCCAGCGTGAAATGGACGTGCTCGAAGCGAACCTCGCGTTCCTCGCGTCGGTCGGCTCGGTCAGCCCGTACATCGGTCTGTTCGGCACGGTCTGGGGGATCATGAACTCGTTCCGCGGCCTCGCGAACGTGCAGCAAGCCACACTCGCGAACGTCGCGCCGGGCATCGCCGAGGCGCTCGTCGCCACCGCGATCGGCCTGTTCGCCGCGATTCCGGCGGTGGTCGCGTACAACCGCTACGCACACGACATCGACCGCCTCGCAATCCGCTTCGAGACCTTCATCGAAGAGTTCTCGAACATCCTGCAGCGTCAGGCCCAGTAAGGAGCGCGCCATGGCAGGAAGTCCCATCCGATCCAGCATGCGCGGCGGCCGCTCGCGCCGCGCAATGGCCGACATCAACGTCGTGCCGTACATCGACGTGATGCTGGTGCTGCTCGTGATCTTCATGGTCACCGCACCGCTCGTCGCCCCGTCGATCATCAATCTGCCGACCGTCGGCAACGCCGCGCCGCAGGAGCAGACGCCGCCCGTCGTCGTCAACATCAAGGCCGATCGCACGATGAGCGTCAAGTACAAGGGCGACTCGGGCGCGACCCAGGAAGACACGATGACGAAGGCCGAGCTCGACAGCTTCATCGCCGCCCGGCAGGCCGATCATCCCGACCAGCCGGTCGTGATCGCGGCTGACAAGACCGTGCAGTACGATGCAGTCATGACCGTGATGTCCGATCTGAAGGCGCGTGGCGTCAAGCGCGTCGGCCTCCTCGTCAAATCGCAATGAACCGGCAGCAATCCACGCGCAGCTCCGCCTACCCGCCTCGGCCTCCCCGCGAGCGCGGCACCTGGCGCGCCTTCGCGCTCGCCGCGCTGATGCACGTGCTGCTCGCGCTGTTCCTGTATCACGGCGTGCAGTGGCAGAACAGCACGCCAGCCGGTGCCGAGGCCGAACTGTGGACCGAGGTGCCCGATGTCCCCGCGCCGCGGCCCGTTGTCACACCCGCACCGCCCGTGAAGGTCGCGCCGCCCCCTCCCCCGGTGCGCGACGAGCAGGCCGACATCGCGCTGCAGCAGAAGAAGCGGCAGCAGGAAGCGGCCGCGCGTGAAGCGCTGCTCGAGCAGCAGCGCCGCGCGCAGCAACTGAAGGCCCAGCAGGAAGAGGAAACCCGGCGCGCGCAGCTCGCGGCGCAGCAGGCAGCCGCACTCGCCGCGCAGAAGGCCGCGGAGCGCGACAAGCAGAAGCAGGCCGACAAGCTCAAGCAACAGCAGCTCGCCGAACAGCAGAAACTCGAACAGCAGAAACTTCAGCAGCAGAAGCAGGCGCAACTCGAAGCGCAGCAGGCGGCGAAGGCGAAGGCCGACGCGGCCGCGAAGGCAAAGGCGGAAGCCCAGGCCAAGGCGAAGGCCGAAGCCACGGCACGCGCGAAGGCCAGCGCGGCAGCGAACGCGAAGCTCGACCGCGAGCGCAGCGCACGCCTGGCACAGATGCAGGGCCTGTCCGGCGCCGGTGAAGGCGGCGGCGAGGGCCTCGCGAAAAGTGGCACCGGCACGGGCTCCGGCGGCAATGCCGCGACGCCCGGCTATGCCGACAAGGTGCGCCGCCGCGTCAAACCGAACATCGTTTGGGGCGGCGAGCGAGCAGGCCTGACCACCGTCGTCAAGATTCGGTGCACGCCGTCCGGTGACGTATTGAGCGCATCGGTTTCCCGCTCCAGCGGGAATTCGGGGTGGGATCAAGCCGTGGTCAATGCGATCCACGCATCGGTCCCGTTGCCGCCCGATTCTAACGGTCGTACCCCGTCGGACATTACGATTACCTTCAAGGCGGCGGAGTGAAAGGAAATGCGCTTACACTCCGGGCGTCGCTGTCGGACGGGAACGAATCGGGTATTTTTACTGTCTCTGCCGTTGCGCAGCGATCCAAGTCATACGGGAAGCAAGAAGCATGAGTTTGATGACAAAGCTAGGTTTCAGGGCACTCGTGGCCTCGTGTCTGATTACGGCGGGCAGCGCCGCTAACGCCCAGGTCAACGTGCTGATCACCGGTGTCGGGTCGACCCAGTTCCCCATCGCCACCGCGAATTTCACGAACGAGGCGAACCTGCCGCAGCAGGTTACGTCGATCGTCCGCGCCGACCTCGCCCGCAGCGGCAAATTCACCAACATCGACGCAGGCAGCACGCCGGTGCCGGAGAGCGCCTCGGTCGATCTCGGCGCATGGAAGGCCAAGGGCGCCAATGCGTTCGTCGCCGGCAGCGTGAACCGCGAGGCAAACGGCCAGTACAAGGTCAACTTCATCCTGTACGACACCGTGAAGCAGCAAAGCCTCGGCGGCCTGTCGCTGACGGCCACCGATACCACGCTGCGCACGGCCGGCCACAAGATCGCCGACTACATCTACCAGAAGCTGCTCGGCGTGCGCGGCGTGTTCGCCACGCGCCTGTCGTACGTGATCAAGACCGGTAACCGCTACCAGTTGCAGATCTCGGATTCGGACGGCCAGAACGCGCGCATCGCGCTGTCGAGCACCGAGCCGATCATCTCGCCGTCGTGGTCGCCGAGCGGCACGAAGGTCGCGTACGTGTCGTTCGAGCGCAAGAAGCCGATCGTCTACATCCACGACCTGCCGACCGGCCGCCGCTACATCGTCTCCGACCAGAAGGGCAACAACAGCGCACCGGCCTGGTCGCCGGACAGCAACACGCTCGCCGTCGCGCTGTCGCTGACGGGCAATACGCAAATCTATACGGTCAACTCGACGGGCGGCGGCCTGCGCCGCCTCACGCAGAGCAGCTCGATCGACACCGAGCCGTTCTACTCGCCGGACGGTCGCTGGATCTACTTCACGAGCGATCGCGGCGGTGCGCCGCAGATCTACCGGATGCCCGCACAGGGTGAAAGCGCCGGTGCCGCGCAGCGCGTGACCTTCACGGGCAGCTACAACACGAGTCCGCGTATCAGCCCGGACGGCAAGCTGCTCGCTTACATCTCCCGCACGGGTGGGGGCTTCAAGCTGTACGTTCAGGATCTGCAGTCCGGCGCGGCGAACGCCATCACGAATACGAATCGCGACGAATCGCCGAGCTTCGCGGCAAACGGCCAGTACCTTCTGTACGCTACCCAGTCGGGTGGTCGCAATGTTCTGGCAGCAGTGCCCTCCGACGGCAGCGCGCCGCCGCAAATCCTGTCCGTCCAGGGCGGCTCCGTTCGTGAGCCGTCGTGGGGGCCCTTCATGCAATGACCACAAGGAGAGTAACCATGATGTCGAATAAAGCTCGTCTGGCCCTGGCCGTGATGATGATCAGCGCGCTCGCAGCGTGCAAGTCGGGCGTGAAGCTCGACGACAAGGCAAACAACGCGGGCGCGGTCAGCACGCAGCCGAGCGCCGACAACGTCGCGCAAGTGAACGTCGATCCGCTGAACGACCCGAACAGCCCGCTCGCGAAGCGCAGCATCTACTTCGATTTCGACAGCTATTCGGTGAAGGACGAGTACCAGCCGCTGATGCAGCAGCACGCTCAGTACCTGAAGAGCCACCCGCAGCGCCACGTGCTGATCCAGGGCAACACCGACGAACGCGGCACGAGCGAGTACAACCTCGCGCTGGGCCAGAAGCGTGCGGAAGCCGTCCGCCGTGCGATGGCACTGCTCGGCGTGAACGATTCGCAGATGGAAGCCGTGAGCCTCGGCAAGGAAAAGCCGCAGGCATCGGGTCACGACGAATCGTCGTGGGCGCAGAACCGTCGCGCCGACCTCGTCTACCAACAGTAAGTAACGGAAGAATCGCCGTATGACGCACCGTGTATCCCTGCTGCGCGTTGCCGCAGCATTCTGCGTCGCCGGCGCGGCGTGGTCGGCCGCGCCGGCGCACGCCGGCGTGTTCGACGACAACGAAGCGCGCCGCGCCGTGCTCGATCTGCGCAGCAAGACCGACAACCTGGCGAGCCAGCTGTCGGCCGCCCAGCGTACGATCCTCGATCAATCCGGCCGTCTCGACCAGCTGAACCAGCAGGTCGCGACGCTGCGCGGCGAGAACGAGGATCTGACGAACCGGCTGACGACGCTCGAGCGGCAGCAGAAGGAGTACTACCAGGATCTCGACACGCGGCTCAAGAAGTTCGAGCCGCAGCAGGCGACGATCGATGGTGTCGAAGGCACCGTGCAGCCGGGTGAAACGGATGCGCTCAGTGCGGCGCAGCAGCAGTTCCGCAACGGCAACTTCAAGGCGGCGGCGGCTTCGTTCCGCGCGTTCATCGCGAAGTATCCGCAGAGCCCCTACCAGCCGACCGCTCAGTATTGGTACGGCAATGCGCAATACGCGCTGCGCGACTACCGCGGTTCGACCGCAACGTGGCAAGGGATCGTCAGCAAGTTCCCGCAGCATCCGCGCGCAGCCGACGCCCTCGTGGCAATCGGCACGAACCAGTTGGAGCAAGGGCAGAAGGCGGCCGCGAAGAAGACGTTCGAGCAGGTCGTCTCGCAGTACGCCGGGTCGAACGCTGCGCAGACGGCGCAGGGCAAGCTTGAGACGATCAAATAATTATCGCGGCGGGTTGTTGACAGCTCAGCATTCCGTCGCTATAATCTTTTGCTCTTTGGGTCGCTGCAGAAGTTGTTGAGGCAACGAGCCAACAGGTTTCAAGAACGTGGGGTGGTAACTCAGTTGGTTAGAGTATCTGACTTTTAATCAGAGAGTCGAGGGTTCGAGTCCCTCCCACCCTACCAACTATCTTTGATAGTGCAAATTAAAGCCTCCCATGCGGAGGCTTTTTTGCGTCTGTCGCTTGCCGTGTCGAGCGCGCAATCCCGATAACGCCCACGACGCACTCAGTCGCGCCCGGCGCCCGATCCCGGTCGAAGCGATTGCCCCGTCAATCCTGCGTAAAGAAATGCGATCGTGAAAGCGATCAAGATGATCGACTCGAGCCAGGTGTTCGTGAACGTATCGACCTCTGCACTGGCTCGCGGCCTGGCCGGGACATAGCGAACGGGAACCGTATCACCGACCTCCACCGTCACGAAGCTCCCCGGAAACGATACGTGCTCGCCGCTGTTCGTCACGAACGCGATCAGCGGGTGATGCTCGCCGTGGGTCAACCGGACAACCGTTCCCTGCACGGCAACGGACGACCCGATGAAAGCGAAACGTTCGTCGATCGATGCCGCGCTGCACATCGCCAGGATCGCGCCGATCACCAGCGCCACGTAATTGAACCTGCTGGTCTCGTCGGCCATCCTGTTTCCCGGTCTCGATCCGCTCATGACTCCCGCACCGCACGGGGCAAGCAATGCCCCCTCCCCCGCGTATCAGCGCACACTCACGTCGCGCAGCACCGCACCATATCCCGCGTACAGATTGCCATCAGGCAGCAACTGCCGCTGCGCGAGCTGCCGATGCACGACCGGCAGGTTATGGAACGGCATCCGCGTGAACAGGTGATGTTCGATATGAAAATGAATCGCGTGCGGGCCGAACAGAAACGTCTGCCATGAACGCCGGACGATCGTGCGCGCGTTGCGGCTCTGATCGGCACATGCGGGCAGTCCCGCGTGCTCGAAGATCGCGCGCACCTGTCCGGCGAGCGGCAGCAGCGTGACGGATGGCACGATCCACAGCGTGACGTACAGCAGCGGATGTCCGGCCAATGCGAGCGCACCGAACAGCGCGCCGTTGCCGGCCAGCATCGACGCGACTTCCCACGCGGCATACGCACGCGACTTCGCGACCTTCGGCAACGCATGCGCAAACTCGCCGCGCGCGAGCTTCACGACACTCGTCACGTAGCCGATCCCGCACGCGTACGCGAGCAGGCGGCCGATCAGCCGTCCGCGTGATAGCGGATAGTCGCGTACCCCAAAGAGCAGCGCGACCGGATCGTCCGACTGCATCGGTGCGCGATGGTGCTTCAGATGGCCGGCACGATACGTGCGCAGCGACAGCCACAGCGGGCCGGCCGCGAACAGTTGGCCCAGCGCATCGTTGGCGCGCCGGTTCCGCGCCAGCAACCCGTGCGCGCCTTCGTGCATCATGACCGCCAGCGCAAGCTGGCTGCGCGCGATCACGATCGCGGCCAACGCGTACACGAGCGGATGCGGCAACGCGATCGCCACCGCGAACGCAGCGGCAATCATCAGCCAGTCGCCTGCCAGCGCCGCGCCGACGCGCAACGCGCTCACACGATACAGCGCGGGATCGGGCACGAACCGCACAAGCTCGGCCTTCGGCCCGGCAGGGTGAACGCGGGTATCCGTCACGCGAGCCTCCCGCGCAGCGAACGCCGTTCGACCCACAGCGCACTGGTCACCGCGAGTGCCACGCCGCCCAGCACATCGGCAACCGTATGCTGCTTGAGCGTCAGCGTCGACGTGCAGATCAGCAAACCGATCGCCACCGTCACGTTCCGCCGCCGGTCCGCCAGCATCCGGCAGGCAAGACACGTCACCGCGACATGCAGGCTCGGAAAGCCGTTGGCCGCGAGATCGAGCTGCCACATGCGCGCGAGACGGTGGCGCACGAACGCGTTGCCGATCTCCGCGACGTCGGGCCGCGGCACGCTTTCCGGAAACAGCAGGAAGCACACGACACCGAGCACGAACGCGATCATCACGGCCTCCTTGAACGCGGCGAATGCGGGCGGCCGCGCATACGCGGCAAGCGCAATCACGAACGGAAAGAAGCCGACATAGACGAACCACGACCATGCGATGAACGGAATCCGCGCATCGATCGCCGTGGCAAATACGTAGCGCGGCGTGACGCTGCGCTCCAGCAGAAAGAAGATCGCGAGGCCGGCTGCCATACCGAACGTCGCGGCCAGCATCTGCCGGATATCGGGCCGGCGATCGTCAAGAAACGACAGTGAATTCATCGTGGCGCCGACGCCTCGCATCGCGTATCCGCATCGGCCACCTGCGCACGCGGACGCAGTGCAAGGAGGCGCGATGTCCACGCTTCCACGCGCGCTCGCGCATGCTCGCGGCCGGCGATCGTTCCTGCCTGCGTGCCGGGATGGCGCATCAGTTCGGCGGCGGCCTGCCCGACTTCCCGCCGGAACGCGACCGCATCGCCGCGCCACGTGACGACGCGGTGCACGAGGTGCAGCCGTGCGGCGCGCGCGGCGTTGCTCGCCTGCTCGGGCTGATCGGACTGCACGAGCAGGATCGGGCGGCGATACACGCGCGCAATCGACAACGCGGCCATGCCGGGTGCCGACACGATCAACGGTGCATGGGCAGCGCGCGTCGCCCAGTCGGCATCGACGCCGGTCCAGCCGTCGTGCCCGGCATAGCCCTCGCCCACGCGGTGTGAAGCAAGCCCCGCGTCGCGCATGCCGGCCGACAACGCGTCGGCGAGCGCGATGTCGCGGAAATGCGGATTCAGATAGACGGCTGCGGCAGCCGGTTCCGAAGCCGGACGCTCAGCGACGACCGGCACCGGCGTGGGCAGCCGGCAATGGAGATGCGATTGCTGCGCATCGTCGGCGGCGTCATACGCAAAATCGTGCTCGATGCAGCACCGCGCCGAATCGATCTGCCAGTCGACGATCCGTGCGAACGCGCGCGCCAGCACGCGCGGCAGCCGCACATCGAAATTCGCGGTCAACGCACGACGCAGGCTGCCGCCGTACACGTGGACGACGCGGCGCCGCCAGCCCGGCATCGCGCCCATGAACAGCAGCGCCGGATGAAACGAGTCATTGATGACGAGATCGGCATCGCGGACGATTGCACGCAGCCGCGCGATGTCGCGCAGCATGCGCGTCGGCCTGAACACGTAGTGCGCGACATTGCGATCGGTCGCATCGCGCAGCATGTTCTGCCGTTCGTCGAACTGCACCGCGTAGTGACGGGACAGCACCGCCGAGTCGACGCCGAACGCAGCCAGGAAGGCCTGCCCCGCATCGGACGTCGTCAGCACGTCGACCGCTGCGCCGGCCGCGCGCAACGCATGCACGAGCAGTTGCGCGCGCATCAGGTGACCTCGCGCGTCGGCCGTCGCCAGGTAGACGATCCGCGGCATCATGCGCGCGGACGAAGCGACTGGATCCAGCCGGCCGCGACCATCGCCAGCGCGCCCGTCACGCCGAAACCGGCTTCGATCGCGCGGATCTCGTTCAGCAACATGGCGAGATGCGCGGCCTCGGACGGTGCAACGAGACGCCTCAGCGTATCCGCGCAGAGCCTGACGTGGCGCGTCTCGTCGGCGAGCACGCGCGAGAGCAGCGGATACAGCGGATGCGCATCGCCGATCGTCTCGCAGTGGCGCGCGAGCACGCGCATCGCCATCTGTTCCGCGCATAGCCCCGTCGCATAGGCCGGCACGAGCACGCCTTGCGCGAAATGCGGCGCATGGCGCTG
>NZ_CAJNKE010000173.1 GCF_905232215.1 Burkholderia sp. LMG 13014 | reverse complement strand
CGGCCAGCCCGCATGCCCAGCCCGCGCCGATGACCGCCGGCGCGAGCACGCACAGCGCCGAATGCACGCGCGCGCGCACCGACATCGTCTGCGACAGCGACGCGATGCGCAGCAGCCCCGTGCGGATCACCAGCCCCTTGTGGAACCGGCGCTGGCCGGCCTTGCCTTCGCGAAACGCCTTGTAAAGCGCGTCGGCGGCGGCGGTCTCGTCGTGCGGCGCCTTCGTGCGCACCGACATGTAGCCCTGCGGCGTGCCGTTGCGCATGACCGGAATCGCGTTCGCACGCACCCAGTAGTGGTCGCCGTTCTTGCGGCGATTCTTCACGAGCGCGGTCCACGGCTCGCCGCGCCTGAGCGTCGCCCACATGTCGGCAAACGCTTCGCGCGGCATGTCCGGGTGGCGCACCGCGTTGTGCGGCTGACCGACGAGTTCCTCGTTCGTGAAGCCGCTCACCTGCGCGAACGTCGTGTTGGCATAGGTGATGATGCTGTCTGCATCGGTCGTCGACATCAGCGTGACGTCGTCGGGAAAATCGAATTCCTGTTGGGTAACGGGCTGGTTATTGCGCATGCAAGGCTCCGAAAGGCGGATCTGTCGTCCGCGCCGCGCTGAAATCACGCTCAGTAGCCGAAAAACGGTTTATCGCTTTACGACGGTCTTCATCTTGCTGTCGGCACATTCGGGAAAAACCTTACCCTTTTCTCGCATAAAATATTCAATTCAGCCGCCGCCATGATTTCGATCAAATCATTCGGCAATAATCGCCGTGCACGTTCATCTACCTGTCACGCCAAGCAGCCGAAACACGCCAAGCGGCATTGCAATGCCGTCTGCCGTTGCACTCGGCGAAACAATTTCATCCATCCCGCTCCATTCACCCGGCATTCGAATTCAATGAAAAAGGCATGGCACGAACTGAATCGGCTGTCCTGGAATACGGCGACAGTCGCGCATAACAGCCATAAAGGCGATCAGGCCGCGTTTTTCCGCGAAGGCGGCTCGACGCTTTTTCCCGAAGAGCGCGAATTGCTCGGCGACGTCACCGGGCTGCGGCTCCTGCACCTGCAGTGCAACGCGGGGCAGGACACGCTGAGCCTTGCGCGCGCCGGCGCGGATGCGACGGGCATCGACATTGCCGACGAAGCGATCGCCTTCGCACGGCAACTGTCGGCCGACGCGGGCCTGCCCGCGCGTTTCGAGCGCGCCGACGTGCTCGACTGGATGCCCGAGGCTGCCGCGCGCGGCGAGCGCTTCGATCGCGTGTTCACGTCGTACGGCGCGATCTGCTGGTTGTCCGACCTGAACGCATGGGCGCGCGGGATCGCCGCGCTGCTCGCGCCGGGCGGCCGTTTCGCGATGGTCGAGTTCCATCCGTTCGCGCTGTATTTCGACGAACACTGGGCGCCGCGCTACGACTATTTCAAGACCGACGCGACCGAGGAGCTGGCGGGCGTCGGCGATTACGTCGCCGCATCCGGCACGGGGCTCGGCGCACAGCACGACCATCCGGGCATCGTCGGTTTCGCGAACCCGCATCCGAGCTACGAGTTCATGTGGGGCATCGGCGAAGTCGTGAACGCGCTCGTATCGGCCGGGCTCGCGATCGACCGCCTGACCGAATATCCGTATGCGAACGGCTGGAAGGGCTTCGACGGCATGCGTGAGCTGGACGGCCGCCGGATGGTGCCGCCCGATCACATGCCGCGCCTGCCGCTGATGTATGCGATCGCCGCGCACCGGGTGGCCGCATGACGCGCCGCACCGCCGCCGAACGCGACGCGCTTTGCCCACGCCCGCTCGCACGTGACGAGGTGCCGCTCGTGTGGACCATCGACCGGCGCGAGATCATCGAGCACCTGTATGTGCTGCGCGACGGCGCGCTGCATCTCGTGCCCGAGTTCTACGACGTCCGTGGCTGGCCCGATGGCGAAGCCGACCATTACACGCCGATCCTGCTCGACTGTCACGATCGCGGCGGCTGGTGCGTCGGCATGTTCGACGGCGCACGGCTCGTCGCGGCGGTCGTCGTCGACAGCCAGCCGCTCGGCCCGCACCGCGACATGCTGCAGCTGAAATTCCTGCACGTGAGCCGCGACTGGCGCGGCTGCGGGCTCGGCGAGCAGCTCTACCGCGCGGCCCGTGAGCAGGCGCGCGCGATGGGCGCCGCGCGCCTGTATGTATCCGCGACGCCATCGCAGCGCACGATCGACTTCTACCTGCGGCTCGGCTTCACGGTCAGCGCATCGCCCGACCCGGTGCTGTACGCGCTTGAGCCCGAGGACATTCATCTGGAAAGCCCGGCGGCCTGACGCACCGGCACGCGGGTGAAGCGTAGAATTTCCCGCTTTGCCATAGCCGCCGTCAGCCATCAACCATCGGCCATCGCGGCATCACGGAGAGCGAAATTGCAGAACGAAGCGCAGCCGCCAGCCATGCCGAAGATCCTCGTCAGCATGTGCGTGGTCGGTCATCCGGTCCGTTACAACGGCTCGGCCAAGACCGCCGCGCACGAGGCGCTCGAACGGTGGCAGCGCGAAGGGCGCCTCGTGCCCGTCTGCCCCGAGCTGGCCGGCGGCTTCAGCGTGCCGCGCCCGCCCGCCGAAATCGCCGGCGGCGATTCGGGGCAGCGGGTGCTGTCGGGCGATGCGCGCATCGTCGACGTGAACGGCACGGACGTGACGGCGCCGTTCGTGTCCGGCGCGCAAACCGCGCTGGCCCTCGCGCGCACGCACGATTGCCGTTTCGCGATCCTCGCCGACGGCAGTCCGTCGTGCGGCAGCACGTTCATTTATGACGGGAGCTTCGAGAACCGGCGGCACGCGGGCGCCGGTGTCACGGCGGCGCTGCTGCGCGAGCACGGCATCGAAGTGTTCGCGGACACCGAGATCGACGCGCTCGAGGCGCGCCTCGAGCAGTTGTCGCAGGCCGGTTAACGACAATGCGCGGCACGAGAATCCTCGTGCCGCGCATCGTTTCGAACACCATGAAGCAGCAAAGCGGCGCGTGATCTGCCGCCTTGCCGCAAGACTCAGGTCAGACGCGTTCGATTGCGATCGCGATGCCCTGGCCGACGCCGATGCACATCGTGCACAGCGCAAAGCGGCCATTCGTGCGATGCAGCTGGTACATCGCGGTCGTCACGAGACGCGCACCCGATGCGCCGAGCGGATGGCCCAGTGCGATCGCGCCGCCGTTCGGGTTCACGCGCGGATCGTCGTCGGCCACGCCGAGCATGCGCAGCACCGCGAGACCTTGCGACGCGAACGCCTCGTTCAGCTCGATCACGTCGAACTGGTCGATCGTCATCCCGAGTCGGGCGAGCAGCTTCTGCGTGGCCGGCGCGGGGCCGATGCCCATCACGCGCGGTGCGACGCCGGCCGTTGCGATGCCCAGCACGCGTGCGCGCGGCGTCAGGCCGAAGCGCTTCGCGGTTGCTTCGTTCGCGAGCAGCAGCGCGGCGGCGCCATCGTTGACGCCCGACGCGTTGCCGGCCGTCACCGAGCCGTCCGGGCGCACGACGCCCTTCAGCTTGGCCAGCGTTTCGAGCGACGTCTCGCGCGGATGCTCGTCGCGCGACACGACCACCGGATCGCCCTTCTTCTGCGGAATCGTGACCGCGACGATTTCCTCGGCGAGCGTGCCGTCCTGCTGCGCACGCGCGGCCTTCTGCTGGCTGCGCAGCGCAAACAGATCCTGGTCGGCGCGGCTGATGTTGTAGTCGACCGCGACGTTCTCGGCCGTCTCGGGCATCGAATCGACGCCGTGCAGCTGTTTCATCAGCGGATTGACGAAGCGCCAGCCGATCGTCGTATCGTAGATGTCGGCCTGGCGCGCGAACGCGCTCGCGGCCTTGCCCATCACGAACGGCGCGCGCGTCATGCTCTCGACGCCGCCCGCGATCATCAGCGCGGCCTCGCCGGACTTGATCGCACGGGCAGCCACGCCCACCGCATCCATCCCGGAACCGCACAGGCGGTTGATCGTCGAACCCGGCACGCCCTGCGGCAACCCTGCGAGCAGCGCCGACATGCGCGCGACGTTGCGGTTGTCCTCGCCGGCCTGGTTCGCGCAGCCGTAGATCACATCGTCGATCGCCGTCCAGTCGACGTCGCGGTTGCGCTCGACGAGCGCCTTGAGCGGCACCGCACCCAGATCGTCGGCGCGCACGCCAGACAGTGCACCGCCGTAACGCCCGATCGGCGTACGGATCGCATCACACAGAAAAGCTTCGGTCATCAGTGTCTCCGGTCCCAGGACAGGCTGGGGAATGAACAGGGCGCCCCCCTTGCATTGCCCGCCGGGATGCGCTTAAATGTTCTATATACGAACATAAGATCGTGTATCGAACGTTCAACGCATCATAGGGAGTGCGGGGACGACCTGTCAAGCGCCCGGTCCACCGGGCGGTTGGCGTGTCAGGCCCCATGCGCTATCTTCTCGGCTGCACGATATTCCTGGCGCTCATGACAACCGAAGACACTCAGACGAAACCCGGCGACTCCTATGTCCAGTCGTTCGCGCGCGGCCTCGCGGTAATCCGCGCGTTCGACGCGGCCCGTCCGGAGCAGACGCTCACCGAGGTCGCCTCGGCCACCGGGCTCACGCGCGCGGGCGCGCGCCGGATCCTGCTTACGCTGCAGACGCTCGGCTACGTCGAAGCCGACGGCCGGCTGTTCCGGCTCACGCCGAAGATCCTCGAGCTCGGCTTCGCATACCTGACGTCGATGCCGTTCTGGAATCTCGCCGATCCCGTGATGGAGCAGTTGTCCGAGCAGATCCACGAAAGCTGCTCGGCGGCCGTGCTCGACCGCACCGAGATCGTCTACGTGCTGCGCGTGCCGACCCGCAAGATCATGACGATCAACCTGTCGATCGGCAGCCGGCTGCCCGCGTACTGCACGTCGATGGGCCGCGTGCTGCTGTCCGCGCTCGACGATGCCGCGCTCGACGAAACGCTCGCGCAAAGCGGCATCCGCGCGCACACGCCGCGCACGATCACCGACCTCGGCGAACTGAAGGCGGCGATCGCGCAGGTGCGCCAGCAGGGCTGGGCCGTGGTCGACCAGGAACTCGAAGTGGGCCTGATGTCGTTGTCCGCGCCGATCCGCAACCGGCGCGGGCAGATCATCGCGGCGATGAACATCAGCGGCAACGCGCAGCGGCATACCGCGAAGCAGATGGTGAAGGAGTTTCTCGGGCCGCTGCAGCAGGCCGCGCAGACGGTGTCGGAGTTGGTGGCACGGCGGGGGTGAGTGCAAGCTCTCGCGCCTGGCGACGATGAATCCGTTGCCGCCCCGCCGGTTCTTCGACAGGGGCGGCGCAGCACCGCTGCCCGGCAGCGTCGTCAGCATCGCGCCGGCAAAGATGCCGTTTCGATGCAGATCGATGCCCTCCGCCAATCCAACGCGGCCAGCCATATCGGAGCGTGCCGCTATCGTCGCAGCGGCCTGACACTAGACTCCAGCATGCGTCGCGTGTTCTCCAATTCTTGTTGCAACAACTCGGCATCCGGCAGCATGGTTCGATAGTTCGCCGCCATGACCTTGGTGGGCAAACCCTCCAGCGCATACCGCGCGAGTGCGTGCCCCTTGTCGGCGCAGAGGATCAGACCCACCGGCGGGTTCTCGTCGGGAAGCGTCCAGTGCGCCTTGGCGTAGTTGCAATACAGGTGCATCTGGCCCACGTCCGCATGGGTCAGGCTGCCGAGCTTCAAGTCGACGATGACAAGACAGCGCAGCCGGCGATGGAAGAACAGCAAGTCCACCCGATACCAGGTCTGGTCGATACGCAACCGGCGCTGACGCGCGACAAAGGTAAATCCCTCGCCGAGCTCGATCAGAAGATCTTCCAGCCGCTCGATCAGCGCACCTTCAAGGTCGGATTCCGAATACTCGTCCTTGAGGTCCAGAAACTCCAGCACATAAGGGTCTTTGATCGCGTCGTCGGGTGTGACGGCGTCCGCCGGCTTGCGTACCGCGCCCTTGACCAGCATCGCGGCCTTGTCCCTGGACAGCGCCGTGCGTTCGTAGAACTGGCTGCCGATCTGCCTGTCGAGCTGACGCACGCTCCATCCACCACGCAGGGCTTCGGACTCGTAGAACCGGCGGGCCTGGTCGTCCTTGACCGACAGCAGCCGCACATAGGCCGACCACGGCAGCGTGAAGCACTGCGCCAGTTCGTCGAGCCTCCTCGGGTGTACCGGTGCCGGGGATGATTCGCCAGACACTGTCTGGCAAATTGGCCAGGTCAAGAAGAACGACCGCATCTGCTGCAAGTTCTGGCGACTGAACCCGCGACCGAACCGTCCAGTGAGATCGTTCGCCAGCCGCTCGATCAACTGCTCGCCGTATCCCGCACGCCGCCTCCCCTGCTGCTCGGCCTCCACGATGCGGTGGCCAATTTCCCAATAACTCGCCGTCATCAGCGCATTGACTTTGCGGGCTGCCGCATGGCGCGCGGCCTCGAGCAATTCGACAATGCCACTATGGACGCCGGCATAGCCGGCCGGCACGACAGCTCTTTTCGCGGTTGTCATGGAAGACGTCCTGTTGCCCATGCGATCACCTCTGCGGAACACAGAGTGACCGCGCAACACAATTTAGTGATGGGGCAAGACTCGGTCTATCTGACACGAACGAAATTGCGCTACGCCTGTAGGACACCATACCGCTCACACGCCGAGCACCATGCTCGTTCGCGCCAGCACCGTGCCCGTCCCGCGGTCGAGCGGTGCACGCTCGCCGCGCCTCACACCACCTCGCCCGCGTGCTGTCGCGACTACAGGACGTGCACGCCGTACCATTGCCGTTCGACACCGCGCCGGCCGACATCGCGCAGTTCTGGCATGAACGTTACCAGCGAGACGAAGGACATCAGTGGCTGCGCACGCTCGTCTACGACCTGTTTCACGACCTTCGCCTCAGTGCGTTGCCGTAGAAACGCCGAAAAAAAAGGGCAGCCCAAGGCTGCCCGTATCAACTCCACTCGGTTCCAACGTTCTTCTCACGGAACACGGAGCGAACTCCGCGCCGCACAATCTAGTGATGTGCGGAAACACGGTCAATTTGACACGAACGAAATTGCGCTGCGAGCCTGTAGGACAGCGCACCGCTCATGCGCCGAGCAACATCCCCTTGCGCACCGGCACCGTGCCCGTCACGCGGCCGAGCGGCGCACCGGCCGTGACGAAACGAATGGCGCGGCGCATGTAGAACACACCGTCGGTCGCGCTCGCGATCGTCGTGATCGCATCCGTCAGCGGATCGACGATGTCGAACAGCGGATCGCCGGCGCGGATCGTCGCGCCGATCGCGGCGCGATGCACGAGTATGCCGCTCACCGGCGCATAGAACTGCTCGCTGCCCGCGAGTGGCGTGGCCGGCGCGGCGAGCGGCGGCAGCGGCGTACGCTCGCCGTGCACCGCGCCGCGCCACACGAGATAGTCGACGAGCGCATCGGCATCGCGCTCCGCGTATTCGTACGTCACGTCGCGCTGGCCGCGGCACTCGACCGTCACGGCGACTGTGCCCGCCGCCATCGGCGTGCCTGCCGGCAAGTGCTGCCGCAACTGCGTCCACAGCAGGTGATGCGCATCGTCGAACGCGTGCCCGCCCGAATCCTCGGCGAGCAGCGACACCTCCGAGCCGAGATAACGCGCGAGCGGCTCGACTTCCGGCCATGCGGTGTCACTCGTGTACACGTGCATCACCGCTTCGAGCGAACAATGCAGGTCGATCACCACATCGGCATCGTGCGACAGCTTCAGCAGCGCCAGCTGCAGCGCGTCGAATTCCGTGCGCGGCGCGATCTCGTCGAGCGCCGCGCCCACACATTCGCGCACGATCGCTCGATTGCGTTCGCCGTCGTCGCCGAGCCGGTCGCGCGCACGCGCGGCGATCTCCGCGAGCGGCAGGAAGCCGCGATTGAAGTTGCGGCCGCTCGTCAGGTCGAAACGGCCGATGAATTGCCCGAGCAGATGATGATTGAGACCGACCGGGTTCGCGACCGGCACGAGCACGATCTCGGCCGCGAGCCGGCCATCGGCATCGAGCTGCGCGAGACGCTGCTTCAGCACGAACGCCGCGAGCATCGCGGGCGTCTCGTCCGCGTGCAGCGCGGCCTGCAGGTAGATCTTGCGGCCGGTGTCGGCCGGCCCGAAATGAAAGCTCGTCAGCGTGCGCTGCGTGCCGATCGACGGCGACAGGAGCGGCGTGGTGCGAATCTGCATCGATGGTCTCGAACAAAATGAAAACGAAGAAGCGGGCGAAACGGCGAGGTGGCGCGGCGCTCAGTCGCCGTACGGGTTGAAGTCGAAATACTGCTTCGCGATCCGGTCGTACGTGCCGTCCTTCAGCATCGACGCGATCGCGCCGTCGATCGACGCCTTGAGCGCCGTATCGGACTGCCGCATGCCGATGCCGACGCCGCGATCGCCCATGTCGAGCGGTGCACCGACGAACGCGAAGCCCTTGCCCTTCGGCGTGCGCAGGAAACCGTAGTCGGCTTCCACGGTGCCGAGCAGCGCCGCGTCGAGGCGGCCGTTGACGAGATCGGCGAACACGTCGTCCTGGCTCTTGTACGGCACCACGCTGACGCCGGCCGGCGCCCAGTGCGCGAGCGCCCACGATTCGAACTGCGTGCCCGACTGCACGCCGACGCGCTTGCCGGCCAGCGACGCGGTCGTGTTGCCGACGCCGCTCCCGGGCCGCGCGACGAGCCGCGACTTGAAACGGAACAGCTTCGACGAGAACAGGATCTGCTTCTCGCGCTTCTCGGTGATCGCCATCGACGACAGGATCGCGTCGATCTTGCGTGCCTGCAGCGCGGGAATCATCCCGGAGAATTCGAGCTCGACCCACTGGCAGCGCAACTGCGCGCGGTGGCAGATCTCGTTGCCGAGATCGACGTCGAAGCCCTTCAGGCTGCCGTCGGGCGCCTTCGCATCCATCGGCGGATAGGTCGGATCGATGCCGAGGCGCACGGGGCGCGCATCGAGCGCATGTGCGGCGCCGGCCGCGAACGCAAGGCACAAGGAAACGAGCGGAAGGAGAGTACGTTTCATGGTCGACGAAGGGCGGGACGATGGGCAAACGGCACGAGCCGGACTGCCTGCGATCGTAGTGCGCGCGCGCCGCCGCCGGAATCGCCCGCTGCCTTATCATGATCACTTTTCCCGATCACCGGCCTCGCGCTTGCCCATGGCGTTCACGCTCTCCCAGCTCCGCATCTTCCAGGCCGTCGTCGAGCACGGCAGCCTGCGCGCCGCGGCGCGCGCGCTCGATCTCGCGCAGAGCGGCGTCACGCAGCAGCTGCAGAGCCTCGAGGCGACGCTCGGCGCGACGCTGTTCACGCGCACCAATCGCGGGATCGTGCCGACGGCCGTCGGCCAGCGGCTCCTCGCGCGCTCCGGTTCGATCCTCGGCGAATGCGAGCAGGTCGAGCGCGAGATCCGGCAACTGAGCGGCGCGTACGAAGGCACCGTCACGCTCGGCCTCGTGGCCGAACCGCTGATCGATGCGTTCGCGCCGGTGCTGAGCGCGTTCCGCGCGCGCTTCGACAAGGTCGACGTGCATCTGCGCACCGGCACGTCGCGGATGATGATCGGCTGGCTGCGGGAAAACGCGGTCGATTTCGCGATCGCGCTGGTCTCGAAGCAGACCGACACGATCGATCTCGCGGTCACGCCGCTGCGTGCTTCCGCGCCGGTGGTCGTATGCCGCAACGGGCATCCGGCGATGCACGCGCAATCGCTCGCCGAACTGGCCGACTACGCGTGGGTGTCGACGCGCTCGCCGAACCTGAGCGCGGACCCCGTCGTCAACCGGCTGCTCGCGTACTTCGACGTGCACGGCCTGCCGCCGCCGAAGATCCTCGCCACCGTCGAAGGAATGTTCGAGACGCTGCAGCTCGTCACGCAGACCGATTGCCTGTCGCTCGAAACCGAAGCCGTGACGCGGCACGGGCCGTTTGCCGGCGCGCTCGCGAAGGTGCCCGTGCGCGAACAGGCCGAATCGCAGGACATCTCCCTGCTGCAGCGCGCGGCCGTGCCGCTGACGCCGGCCGCGCAGGAACTCGCGACGATGCTCGCGTCGTACCTGAGGGTGGTGCGCGGGCGATAAGCGCGGATTGCCGCTTGCCGCCCGACGTGCCTCGCCGTGCGTTGCGTCAGTCGATCGAATCCCGCGCCGTCTCGCGCAGCATCGCCACCGCGATCAGCGACAGCACCACGCACGCGGCCACGTAGCCGGCCGGCGCGAGCTTGCTGCCGGTCGTCTTCACGAGCCAGGTCGCGATCAGCTGCGCGGTGCCGCCGAAGATCGTCACCGCGAGCGCATACGCGATCGAGATGCCCGTCGCACGCACGTGGCGCGGCAGCGACTCGCACATCAGCGCCATTTCCGACGCCGAACCGAGCGAATAGAACAGCAGCATCAGCGCGGTCAGCGGCAGGATCACCGACAGCGTCGGATGATGGTTCATCAGCCAGAACGCCGGGAACAGCAATGCGACCAGCACGCCGCGGCCGATGAAGATCGGCAGGCGCCGGCTGCCGAGCCGGTCCGACAGCCAGCCGAACAGCGGGCACGTGACCAGCATCACGCAGCCCGACGCGACGCCGACGAACATCGACAGCTTCATCGGCAGGCCGAGCGTGTGGATCGCATAGGTCGGCATGTAGAAGGTCAGGATGTAGGTCGACACCGTGCCGCCCATCACCGTGAGCATCAGCAGCACCACCGTGCGCGTGTGCTTCGAGAACAGCTCGTGCAGCACGCCGCGTTCGATGCCGTGATGGCGGTCGCCGGGCGCATCGTCGGCGAGCCGGCGGCGCAGATACATGCCGACCGGCGCGATCAGCACGCCGACGAGAAACGGCAGCCGCCAGCCCCAGCTTTCGAGCGCGTCCTTCGTCATCGTGTTCGACAGCAGCGCCGCGAAACCCGAGCCCATCAGCGCGGCACCGCCCTGCGTCGCG
>NZ_CAJNKE010000172.1 GCF_905232215.1 Burkholderia sp. LMG 13014 | reverse complement strand
GCAATGGGGCTCGAGCCGCTCGACGCCGGCCAGTGGCGCCTGACCGGCTACGCGCCGTCCACATCGCCGAGCGGCACGCCGTAATCCGCACATCGTCCGCACCACGGAGCAACTGATGAAACTCAATGTCGCGATAACGATGAACGTGCAGCGCGATGCAACGCAGTCGATCTGGTACAACGGCGCGAACCAGCACTGCGTTTACCTGTACATGCTGCTGAAGCAGTCGCCGCTGATCGGCGAGGTCTGGCTCACGCACGACAACGGCATCACCGAGTATCCGCAGGCGCTGATGATGGACGCGTTTGGCGACGCGCTGCGGCCGTTGTCGGCCGTCATCCACCAGACCGACCTGCTGATCGAGATGAATGCGTTCATCGATCCGACCCACACGGAGGTCGTGCGCCAGCGCGGCGGCAAGTGCGTGTCGTACCGCTTCGGCAACGACTACGTGATCGCGGTCGAGACGATCAACTTCGAGAAGAACGACTGGCGCCCGAACCCGCACCGCGTGCAGTTCGACGAGATCTGGACCAACCCGCAGCACATGCACACGTGCGCGGCCTACTTCCAGGCCGTCTATCGCGCGCCGGTGATCGAGCTGCCGCACATCTGGTCGCCGTATTTCATCGAGCGCAGCCTCGACGCCGATCCTGAACTGAAAGCGCGCTTCGGCTATCGCAACCACGGCCCCGCGAAGCGCATCGCGTTCTTCGAGCCGAACCTGAACGTCGTGAAGAGTTCGATCGTGCCGATGCTCGCCGCGAACGCGTGCTATGTCGAGCACCCCGAGCTCGTCGAACACGTGTACATGACCAACACGTTCGACAAGAAGGAAAACGTCGCCTTCAAGCATCTCGCGCTCGGGCTCGAAATGGTGCGCGACGGCAAGGCGACCGCCGACGTGCGTGCGCCGTTCGTCGCGTGGGCCGCGCATCACACTGACATCGTCGTGTCCCACCACTGGGAAAACGGCCTCAACTACCTGCTGTACGACGCGCTGTACGGCAACTACCCGCTCGTGCACAACTCGCCGTTCCTGCGCGACGTCGGCTACTACTATCCGGACTTCGAGATCTTCGATGCGGCACGTGCGATCGCGACCGCCGCGCAGACCCACGACGCGCGGCTCGACGACTACGCAGCGGCGGCCCGCCGCTGCCTGCACCAGGTCGACACGCTCGCCGAGCACAACGTCCACGCGTATTCCACGCAGATCCAGCGGCTGTTCGCCGGCCGCGCGCTCGGCTGACCGCCTTCGTCCACGCGACCGCCCGTGAATCTGGCCGTCCGCGATTTCGTCGTAATCGATTCGATTCGCTGTCGTTCGTCATCGACCGGCGCTGTGCAGTTCTGGCCGAGGCGCCGATCGAGACCGGCCGGCCGCCCATCCAGGGCGAACTCGACGCGATCCTGCGGATGATTGACGGCGCGACCACGCGGTCGACCACGCAATGGCGTGCGTGCTCGGCGGATTCGGGAGGGAGGGATCGATTGATTGGCCGGAAGTCCGGGCCGCTTTGCGCGGACGATGACGACGCGGACGGCGCCCATCGCGCCGTGCCAGCGCCCGTGACCGGCGTGAACAGACGCTAGACCAGTACCCGATCGCCGCTCTGCGCGGCGAACACACGGCCGTGCCGCCGCCCCGTCCGCGCAAGCACGGCGAAGCAATGTGCCGCCAGCCGGCTGGCGCCGCCGGATTGCCTGACGAGGCTGTCGGCGACGCCACGCGCGATCGCCGACTCTTCACCGCACGCACCTGCGATGACGCCCGCGTAATAGTGTCGCGCCGCCAGCTCGCGGCTGCCGGCGTTGAGCGGCTTCATTCGCTGAATACGACGCGCAATGGCCTTCAGGCCGTCGAGATACGGCGCGACGTCGATCGGCACGTCGGTCGATTCGGCGCCCAGTTGCCACAGCATGTCGGCCAGCTCGGCGATCGCGACGAGGTCGCGCGCACCGGCCGCCTGCGTGCCCGTTCCGCCTCCGGCCTTCGTCCCCGTCATGCCCACGCCCCTTTGCGATTCATTCCGGCGACACGCCGGTCATGCCCGACACCGGCGCGCATCATGCACGCCACCGCGCCTGTTCCCGCGCCGTCACGCGGCGGCCGGCGACCGCCATGAAAAACGGATGCCCTGCGCCCACGCGACGCCGGCATCCACGATGATCTGCCGGTCGACCTCGCTCTCCACGCCTTCTACGACGACGTGCCGCGCGCCTTCATGCGCGAACGCGATCAGCCTGCGGAACTGGTAGCGCCCGATCGCGTTGCGCTTGATCATCGACAGGATCGACCGGTCGAGCTTCACGATGTCGGGATTGCCGACCACCAGGTTGTTCAATGCACTGAAACCGACCCCGAAGTCGTCGATCGCGATACGGCATCCGGCCTGCCGGAAGCGGTTCACGAACGAACGGCCCGCGACGGGATTCAGCGGCCCCGTCTCCGTGATCTCGACCACCAGCCGCGCCGCGACCGACGGCTCGCGCTCGAGCCGCCTGAAGATGGCCAGCCACGCGTCGTCGACAACCGCGCTCGCCGCCGCCACATTGCAACCGAAGACGGCAGCCGGATCGGCACGCAGCGCGTCGATCGTCCGGCCGACCACGAGCCGGTCGAACCACCGCATCAGCCCGAGCGCCTCGAGGCGCGGCAGGAACGCGAGCGGCGGCAGCGCCTCGCGCTCGCCCCACCGCAATCGCGCCAGGCACTCCTGATACAGCACACCACCCGACAGGTCGGCGCGGCACACGGGCTCTTGCGCGAACCCGAGCCGGCTTTCCACGAAACTGCGTACCGACGCAAGGTCGGGATGATCGTCGGGCGCGCCGAAGACGAGATCGATTTCGTCACGATTCGCTTCCCGATTCGCCACCAGGCGAGCTTCGACCGCATTCATCCGGCGCTCCGGCAAATGGCGAGCCGCCGCGAGCGGCTCGACCTCAAGAAACATGCGGAGCAAGCCGATCATGACGCGCTCCGCCGCCTACCCGGCCCATCCTGTTATGTCGATCTTTTCCGGGAGCGTACTTTTCGCTTCGGCGCGCCGTCAAATTCGATATTTTCAACGATATTCAGTTACTGGAAATACACCATGCCCGCGCGATCCCGACTGTGCGACAGACCACACAAATGCGAATTACCAAACCTCGATCCCGATGTCGTTTATTTTTTCGATCTAAACAACCTTACCCGAATCGATTCTCCCGCAATTTGCATGCCTCGCAAATCAGGAAATTTTCAATTGATCCGATAAATACCGACCCGCAAAGTACCGCGCTCGCTCGCCGCCAGGCCCACCGCGACGGCCAGCCGCCCGGCCTGCCCTGCGCTGAAAATCGTCCGCCGCACGTCATTCGATCATCGCAGCATTCAATTTTCTCGTTTCAAACGAATTATTAAATTTCTAAACAGAATCGAGCAGCCATGAATCAATAATATCAATTTAAATCATATGATGATTATCGATCGAAACATTTTTAACAATCTTAAAGACTTGTTAACCTCTAAAATGATTTCTGACGGACTTCCCTCGGAGCCGTCAAATTCGTGCCTTCAAAAACCGTCGAACCGATCGGGTTCGGCGGTTTCTTTTTTAACGGCATTATTTCGTCAGACATGAGGGCGGGACAATCCCGATGGCGGGATTCGGCGCAACGGTATGCGCCGCGCGAAAAACCGGGCCTTATGCGGCCGATGCGCCGACCAGATTCGCGAGCAGCGCGTCGTATTCGGCGACGAGTGCCGGATTCGCCGACGTATAGCGGCCGAGGATCTCGCGCTGGCGCCGCGTGTACGCTTCCCAGTCGTCATCGTGCATGTGCAGCGCGCGCAGCAGCGCATCGGCGCCCTGCTGCACGTCGTTGTCCGGATAGTAGTAGCCGAGATCGGGCGCGAGGCTCGCGTTGTGCACGAGCGGATAGCCCTGCCAGCACACGTCGAAATAGAAATAGTTGAGCGGGTTCGACCACTGATGCGACACGACGATATCGGTCAGGTCGGCCAGGAACAGCGGCGTATCGAAGCGCCCGACGAAGCTCGCCTTGCCCGCGCGCACGATGTCCAGGTAGTTCATCAGCATCACGAACTCGGGGCTGTCGTGCGCGAGGCGGTCGGCGTTCGTCACGTGCGTGAAGCAGATCGCGTCGGGATCGCGACGATACGCTTCGTCGATGATCAGCATCGGATACACGCAGAACTTCACGACGTTGTGGTTCGGCTCCATCACCGTCAGCCGCTTGCCGGGCTCGCTGCGCGGCCGGTATTCGCCGCGCTCGGGCAGCGACTGCGCGCGCGCGCTCAGGAACATCGGATCCCACACGAACGGCACGACGCGCCCCGGGCAGCGGCGCAGCGACTGCAGGAACGGCAGCGACGACGGCGCGATCTGCGGAATCGCCCATACCTCGTCGTAGCCGCGGTTGATGAACAGCGAATCCCACAGCCGGCGGCCGAACAGCATCGATTCCATCGCGTTGATGTACTCGACGCCGCAGCAGTAGCTGACGAGCTTCGCGCCGCGCGCCTTCAGGTAAGCCGTCTGCTCGCCGTCGATCTGCCCGCCGAGCTCGATCACCACGTCGAGCGCATCCTTCACGTCGGCGAACGCACGCGTGTCGTACACGCTGCGATCCCACGGCAGCGCATCGGTGAGCGGCACATCGGTGGTGTTGACCAGCGTCACGCGGTAACCGTGCGGCGACGCCATCAGCAGCTTCGCGAGAAACAGCGCGTTCTGCTTGATGCCGTTGATCCACAGGCTTTCGTCAGGGGCACGCAGTCCGATCGTGATACCGATGCGCAGACCGTTCAGGACAGGGGACGTCATCGTCGGCGGGATGGAAGGATGGATGGGGATGGAATGGACGCAGTGTAGCGCGCGAAACGCCGACCGCGTCAAGCAGCGCACGCCGGCGGCAACCCGGCATTCTAGCGGAGCGCCGGCCGCACACTGTCAGGGATGGTCAGTGCGCGGCCGGCGCCTGCAAATCCGCGAGACGGTTGTGCGATACTCCGGCGACCGGCCGCGCTACCGGGTTGCCGGGCGGTATCGGCATCCAGGGCGGGCAGAAAACGACCTTGCAGCAACGCTGCTGAAACAATGGCTGACAGAATGGAACGCGACGTCGCGCAAGTCTTCCGGGCAATCCATCATGAACAGGGGCGGCACGCGCAGGAAAGCGTGCCGGGCCGCGATGCCGCGCGAAAACACGCCACGCCCGGCGCCCGCCGCCATCCGCTGCGCGGCCTTCGGAGCGCGCGATGATCGTCCTCAGCCATTTCTGTCACGACGCGCCCGCCAGCCTCGAAAATCACCGGCAGTACGCGCACGCGCACGGCTATCGCCACGCGTTCGTCGATGCCTCCGCGATGCCGCAGGCGCTGCCGTTGCGGCCGCTCTATCGTTACGAATCACTGCTCCACGTGCTGCGCGGCGCGCAGCCCGACGAACTCGTGCTGCTGCTCAGCGAAGACGCGGCGATCATCGAGCCCGTCGCGCTCGATCGCCTGATGAGTGGCCGCGACATGCTGTTCGTCGATGCGTTCGCGTCCCCGCTGCCGCAGGTCGACGTACAGATCTGGCGCAATACGGCGGCCGTTCGGGCGATCGTGATGCGGCTCGTGCAACGCTGCAGGCTCGGCGGCGAGCCGCGGCTGACCTCGGAAGCCGCGTTGTTCGCTGAGCTCGACACGCATCGCTACATGACGCCGATCGACGGGCTGTATCCGGTCATGCCGACCAGCCCCGATCTCGATCCGATGTGGAGCCGCGAACCGACGTTCGCGATCAGCATCGACGACACGCCGCACGATCCCGAACGCAAAGGCACGACGGCCCGTTTCCGCGACACGCTCGTCGCGTACGTCAATCGATGCCGCGCCGCCGGCCGGCCACTGTTCTCGTTCGATCACGACACCGCCGGCACGCCCGACGAAGCCGCCGAGCGCAGCACCTTCAATCCGGGCCGCCCGATCGCGTTGATGATGCTCTACACGCCGAACATCGGCAGCTATGCGCGCATCGCCGAACGGAATGTCCGGCGCTACTGCGACGCACACGGCTACACGCTCTACGTGCATCGCGACATTCCCGCCGAGATCGGCCTGAACGCGACCGGCAACTGGTTCAAGCCGTGGCTGCTGCATGCGTACCTGCAGCATCATGAATGGGTCGTGTGGATCGACGCCGACGTGCTGATCGCGGATCAGCAGCAAGCGCTGGAGCCGCTGCTCGAAGGGCGCGACTGGCTGCTCGCGCACGACATCGGCCAGTGGGCGTTCAACTCCGGGGTGATGGCGTTCCGGCGCACCGCGCGCAACGATGCGATGCTGCGCGACATGATGACGACGATCGCCGCGCTGCACGACCGGTCGAGCGTCTATGCGAGCGACGGCGACCAGGTGCAATTCATTCGCGCGATGGAGCGTGACGGGCAACTGGAAGGCGAAGGCGTGGCCGATCTCGTCCGCGTCAACACGCCCTGGCTGTTTCGTCGCGCGGACAGCTATATCGTGCATTACTACGGCATGTGGTCTGCGATGCGGGCGCTGATGATGGCGCACGACGACGGGCTGCTGCGCTAGCGCCCTCGCCTGGAGCGGCTGACGCCGACCGGATGTGGGTTCCCTACGGTTTGTGGCATGTCGGGAAAAGAGCGCGCAATGCAGTGCGATGGGGCCTCGAGCCGTTGATCGCGGCGCTTGCGTCGTCGTCCGGAATCGGGCGACGGCGCGCGATCGATGCCCGGTTGGGTGCCGGCGACGGCAAACCGACGTCGAATACGTGGATCCGCTACACGACTGCGATTCAATTCTCAAACCAGCCTTAACGGGAGATCAGCTTGGAACAGATCGGATATTCGTGGCCAACCTTCGATCAGCTCACTCAGCATCTGGTCAAGTCAATCAACCCGAACAGGATTCTGGACATCGGGGCCGGTGGCGGGAAATACGGGCGCTTGCTCAAAAAGGTCGTGCCGGATTGTCATTTGACGGCGCTGGAATGCGATGAGGAGACGCATCCCTTCCTGATCGAGAACGGCTACGACGACATCATCTCCGGGGTCAGCGACACGCTTTATGAACGATCCGGCGACTCGTACGATACGGTCATTCTGGGCGATGTCATTGAACACATGCGTCACTCGCACGGTCGCGATTTGCTGGAGTTCCTGAACTATCGATCGCGATACATCATCATCTCGACCCCCGAGTGCATGCCGATGAGCGGGGCGTCGTATTTCGAAAGCCACAACTCCGTATGGCGGCCCGATTCGTTCATGTGGCACGATTTCTGGGCGCATCAGCAATGCGGGATCATGCACTTCTATGTGCTCAGAGGGCACCTCGACTGGAACGCGAAGGGTCTCGATTCGCTGGTGAACTCCGCAAATTCGTCGAATCTGTTCAATACGCGCGCCAACAACGAACAGGAGGCCGCCAATGAAAAATTCCTCCAGCCCGTCAACCTGACGCTCCATGACTACCGGTACAAGGAAAAACTCGATGGCGACCAATATGCAATATTTCGCCCGATTTGATTGCGCGATCGCGATTCAATCCGGAATCCATGCGTCTTGCTTGCGCGACGAATGAAAAAGGCGCCACCCGGCGCCTTTTTCACGACTGACGAAACGCTCGCGGCGTCAGAAACCGGGCGCTCCCCCGTGAAAGCCCCCCATCGACCCATCCTCGATGCGCCGCGAGTGTGCCGTCATGCCCGCCTCACGTGCCGGCAAGCGGCCGGCACGCGCGAAGGTACCGTCAGATCGCCGCGATCGTCGGCGCGACCGCGGCCGGGTCGGTGACGCTGGCCTTGCCGGTCTCGACGTGCCCCGCGATGCGGCGCGTCCAGCCCGCGTTCCCCGCCACCACGAATTGCAGGTCGTACCAGTGGCTGCTGCACGACAGGTCCCAGTGCGCTTCGACGCGCTGCCCGGCAGGAACCGTCAGCGTGCGCGCTGCGCCGCCATATGCGACATCGGTCGCCGTGACCGTGAGCGTGCCGGTGCCCGCGTTGGCGATCGTCACGTACACGTCGCCGTTGGCGGTGTCGTAGCACGGCGTGATTTCAGGCTTCGCGCCGGCATCCGCGGCGGCCGATCCCGCAAAGCGCCGGAAATAGCCGTTCGGCCCCCACACGCTCACCAGGTAGTTGCCGTTCGCGTCGAGCGCCCACGTATCGGTCAGCTGCTTGCCCGCTTCGACCGTATAGCGGCGCGGCATCGCGGTCGGGTCGCCCGTATAGACCCAGAAGTGCGCGCCCTGCGTGCCGGTGTTCGCGAACGTCAGCGCGTAGCCCTTCGCCTGGAGCTGGCCCGTCACGTGCAGTTCGTACGGCAGCGCGCGCGCCGGCCGCGTGCCGGCCTCCTGTGCCGTCACGACCTGCTGCGCGGTGCTGGCCGGCGCGGTCTGCGACGACGCGCGCGAGCACTGCAAGTCCGCCTGCGCGACATACGCCTGCGTGCTCGGCAGGGTCGGCAGCGTGGCATCCGATTTCGAGAAGTCGAGCGCCGACGTCAGGTCGCCGCAAATCGCGCGACGCCACGGCGAGATATTCGTTTCCATCACGCCGAAGCGCTTCTCGATGAATTGCAGCACCGACGTGTGATCGAAGACCTGCGAGCAGACGAAGCCGCCCTTCGACCACGGCGACACCACGAACATCGGCACGCGCGGGCCGAGGCCGTACGGCAGGTTGTCGGCCGTGTACGTGCCCGTCTGCGTCGAGGTCACGACGTTGTGCCGCTCGAGCGACACATCCACGGTGCTCATGCCGGAGCCCGGCAGCGTCGGAGCCGACGGCGGCACGACGTGATCGAAGAAGCCGTCGTTCTCGTCGTACATGACGAGCAGGACGGTCTTGCTCCAGACGTCCGGATTCGACGTCAGCGCATCGAGAATCGTCGACAGGTAGTACGCGCCGTAGAGCGGCGTGAACTTCGGATGCTCCGAATACGCGGCGGGCGGCAGCAGCCACGATACCTGCGGCAGCGCGTTCGCCTGCACGTCGGCCTTCAGCTGCGTGATCGGGCGCGTGCTCATCCCGCGCGTCTGCAGCGACGAGCCGGCCGGCGCGTTCACGAAGTTGTTGAAGCACGCCAGCATGTTCGTGCCGTAGTTGCCGGTGAAGTTGTCGAACCCGGTGCCCTGCTGGTAGATCTGCCACGAGATGCCCGCTTTCTCGAGGCGCTCCGGGTAGGTCGTCCAGCTGAAGGGCGGCAACTGGATCTTGTCGAACTGGTTGTCGATGTAGTCGGTGTTGTCGAGCAGCGGGCCGCCGCCCGTGCCGAGCGGGTCGACCATGCCCGTCATCAGGTACATGCGGTTCGGGTGCGTGTTGCCCGGGATCGAGCAGAAGTAGTTGTCGCACACCGTAAACGCATCCGCGAGTGCGTAATGGAACGGGATGTCGTCGCGGACGTGGTAGCCCATCGTCATGTTCGACTTCTGCACCGCCCACTGGTCCGCGCGGCCATTGTCGATCGCGCCGTGCGTCGTCGCCCACGTATGCGGCAGGCCGCCGATGCACTGCGCGTTGACGCCCGGGTTGGTCGTGTCGTAGCGGAACGGCGCGATCACGCTCGTCTTGTCTTCCTGCCGCGGCTGGAACCACACCGGCTTGCCGTTCGGCAGCGTGACCGGGAAGCGGTCGTTGTAGCCGCGCACGCCGCTCAGGTGACCGAGGTAGTGGTCGAACGAACGGTTCTCCTGCATGAACACGACGATGTGTTGCACATCCTGGATCGTGCCCGTGACGGAATTCGGCTCGACCGCCAGCGCCTTGCGGATCGATTCAGGCAGCAGTGCGGTGGCGGCGGTCGCGCCGGCGAGGCCGGCGGAGAACTTCAGAAAGTCGCGTCGCGAATGGGTGGCCATGCTGGTTGCTCTTGATTGGATTTCTGGTGGAAACAGCCGGGATCAGGAAGCGGGCGAGGATGCAGGTGCGGTGAATCCGGGCGGGCAGTGCATCTGCGCGGTGGCGACCACGCCGCCGCCGCAGGCGGCCTTCTGCTGCGCGACGGGAGCGGCGGGTGCCGTCACGTCGTCGTTGCAGGCACCGAGGAGTGCTGTCAGCGCGATCAGACCAACGACCGCGAAAGGCCGTAGGGCCGAGTTTCGCATAACGTCTCTCCGTGGATGTGATGACGTGACACAGGCGCGGGTGCGCACCGGTCATATCGACGGCGAGATGCTAATTACCACGTGTTACACAATGGTGTCGTGTGGCGGCGAAGACCGGTGTGCACGCGGCAGACGCGCGTGATGCGATGGAATGTGTGGCGCTGCGGATCATCAGCGCCAGCGTGTGCGTAATTCAATCGAAAGCTTCGCACTGCTGCGGCTTGTCGTGGGGGGCAATGCGGCGCTGTCGCAACCGCGCGCCTGCGATGCATCGCGAGGCGGTTTGAGCGGGCCGGCAGCCGCTGCAGCCGGCCCGCTCACAGCGAAACAGGCGACGCTCAGCCTTCCGCCATCATCAGCAACTGCGCGCCATCCGACACCTGGTCGCCGACGCCGTACAGCACTTCCGCGACGACGCCCGCGCTCGGTGCGCCGATCGTGTGCTCCATCTTCATCGCTTCCATCACGATCAACGGCGTGCCTGCTTCGACCTTCTGGCCAGGCTCGACCAGCACCGCGATCACCTTGCCGGGCATCGGCGCAGTCAGGCGGCCACCGCCCTGCTCCGCATCACCCGCATGCGCAAGCACGTTGCGCCATTCGAACGTCTCGGCCGTGCCCTGCGTGAACACGTGGAAGTTGTCGCCGTCCGCATACACGCGGCCGCTGCTGCGCACGCCGCCGAGCGTCACGTCGAAATCGAGCGGCGTGGCGCCACGCGTCCACGCGAACGGTTGCGCGGCGGCGTCGCCGGTCGCGAGGCGCGCAACCGCGCCGTCGTCCTCGTACGTGACCGTCACGTCCGCTTCGCGCTCGGCCGCATGCCATTCCAGCGTGCGGCGATAGCCGCCGTTCAGTCGCCAGTC